>JBAQMG010000027.1:0-65713 GCA_049302575.1 Desulfitobacteriaceae bacterium
CTGTTAGGCATAGGGGTAGTCATGGTTTATAGCTCAAGTGCTGTAAAAGGATATTTGCAATTTGATGACCCTTTGCACTTTTTCAAGATGGAAATCTTGTGGGTTGGACTTGGTTTGGTAGCGATGCTTATGAGTATGCGTATTGATCTGCGTTATTTGCGTAAATGGGCTAAACCAGCCTTGTATTTGGCTATTGCTTTATTGGTTATGGTGAAAGTTCCAGGGCTTGGGCGTAGGGTCAATGGTGCCGATCGCTGGATTGGGTTAGGACCCTTATCTATTCAACCTTCGGAAGTTATAAAATTGGCCATGATTTTAGTTATGGCGCATGTATTAGCTCTAGATCCACACAAAATCAGGTCTTTTAGTAAGGGATTATTGCCAGTGTTGGGACTTTTGGGACTGATTGCTGGGCTGGTTATGTTACAACCTGATTTGGGTACAACCTTGGCCATAGCGGGAACAACTTTTTTTATGTTGATTGCTGCTGGGGCAAGAGTAGGACATTTGTTATCTCTGGGGGGAGTGGCCTTGGGGCTTGTTGTGGCAGCAATTGCTGCTGCACCCTATCGGATGCGTAGGATTGTGGCCTTCTTGGATCCTTGGGCTGATCCTTCTGGTAAAGGGTATCAGACGATCCAGGCTTTATTGGCCTTAGGTCCAGGCGGCTTATTTGGCTTGGGTTTAGGCCAAAGCAAACAAAAGTTTCTGTACTTACCAGAAAATCACACCGATTTTATTTTCGCTATGATCGGTGAAGAACTAGGATTTATTGGAGCAACTCTAGTCATCTTACTCTTTTTCTTGTTGATATGGCGTGGTTATAAGGTCGCTATGGGTGCACCTGATGCTTTCTCGGGACTATTAGCTGTAGGTTTAACCTCTATGGTTGCCATTCAGGCGATGATCAATATGGGAGTCGTAAGTGGGGTTCTACCTGTTACCGGAATTACGTTACCCTTCTTAAGTTATGGGGGAACCTCGTTGGTTTTTACTATGCTGGGAGTGGGCGTGCTGTTAAATATTTCGAGGAGGTAAACCATGCGTGTAATTGTTACTGGGGGTGGAACAGGTGGTCATATCTATCCAGCCTTGGCTATTGCTCGGGGTCTTATAGCTAAAGATTTAAAAACGAAGATTCTTTATGTGGGCACACGTGAAGGGATGGAAGCACACTTAGTACCGAACAGCGGTTTGGAGTTTGCTGGGGTATCTGGGCAGGGCTTACCGCGCAAAATTGGGCTTGAGATGCTTAAAGTAGCAGGCAAAAGTTTCCAAGCTTTGTGGGAGACGAAACAGATTCTGCGCCGTTTTCACCCAGATTTGGTTGTAGGGACAGGTGGTTATGTTTCAGGACCAGTAGTACTTACAGCTGCCCTATTCGGAGTTCCAACTTTGTTACACGAACAGAATGCTTTTCCCGGAATAACTAACAAGATGTTGGCCAGGGTTGTTCGGCGGGTTATGGTAACTTTTCCAGAGAGTATCGAGCATTTTGGGGCCAAAAAGAAGATAGTTAGGGTCGGTCTACCAGTGCGACCGGAAATTGGTCAAATCTCCAAGGCAGAAGGTTCAAAGCATTTCGGTTTGCGACCAGAAAACAAAACGATCTTGGTCACGGGTGGAAGTAGGGGGGCGCGAACTCTTAACCAAGCAATGGTGACAGTCCTGAAAAATTTGGTCTTACGCCCTGAAATCCAGGTGATCTGGGCTACAGGGAAGGAAACCCATCAGGAAACAATCGAGGGACTAAAACGTGAGAGCATTACTTGGGAACGCCCTCGATGGAAGGTTGTTGAATATTTGGAGGATATTCCTCAAGCCTTAGCTTGTGCAGATTTGTGTATAGGACGAGCAGGTGCTGCGTCTTTAGCGGAAATTGCTATTGCTGGAAAACCCAGTATTTTGATTCCTTATCCTTATGCGGCAGAAAATCATCAGGAACACAATGCGCGAGCTGTTGCCCAGGGTGGGGCAGCGAAGATTATTTTAGATTCTGATCTAGACGGCGAAATGCTCTGGCAAATGATTAATGAATTGCTTTCCGACTTTGCGCTGCTTAAAAGTATGAGTGCTGCGGCTAAGAACTTGGCTCAGCTGGAAGCTCTAAGCAAGATTGTTAATTTGTGTTGGGAAACCGGCTGGAGATGATCGATGCACGAGGTTCGAGGCACGATGCTCGAAGAGTGAACTCGACGTGCATATTCGAGGCACGAGGCGAGATGCACGAAGAGTGATTATCGAGCCTCGCGCATCGCGCCTCGAACCTCGCATTTGCTTCGTTTCACCGAGCCTAGAGCCTCAAACCCCGAACCCCGAACTAAGCGTTTATTTATCGAGCCTCGTGCCTCGAGCTTCGTACTTCGAATTCGCACCTCTTTTGACCGTTCTGCATAACATAAGGCAGTCAAAAGATTTGTGGAAGGAGTGAATCAAGGTGTGGCCGAGGCGGAAGGTTAGACTCATTACTACAGCTTCCTCAAATGGGTCGCAGGGAGTTCAAACTTTGTTGGAAGCGCTAAACATCGACTATGATGTTTATAGTTGGACGGAGGAACTTGTTGAAGATATTTCTGATTTTCCTGATCCATGGTTTACCAAGGGTGTATATTGGCCTGAAGTGAGGGCAACGGAATTAATGTCAGGGGAAACAATTTCAGGTTGCGACGAGCAACAAACGATCCAAGACTATTTACATAACTTGTGGGAAGGTGAAATACTTATACCTGTTTCCGAGTGCTGTGTTTTGTGGAAGGACCGTCCTTTGATATGGACATTATTAAACGAGGCTGGTTTTGAAGCTTCACTGCTTTGGCAAAATGGGGAACAATGGTTGGCGGAAAGAGGTCGAGGAATGATCTGGGTGGTACCCTCGAACTGGCTTTGCTCAGTGGCTGGGGGAACATTTATGGGAAGGCCTAAGGTGCTTATCAGTAAGCAGACTTCATGGAGGATACGTGAGCAAGCCGTTGATTTTTATGCAGGACCAGCTTGTCATAAATTTTTTGGAACATTACCACGTTGGCCTGAGCGGGACTTAGAACAAACTGCCTATGAGACGATTGGCTTAGCTCTGGATTTGGGAATTTCTTGGTTTGATATAAAACAGATCTTAACTAAGGTTTGGAACTATGAATTAGGTGAGTCGATGAGGTGCAAAGATGATGATACTGGACAATTTGCCGGGACGCAAAGAGAGGAATTTTCCTTTGCGCGATTTGACGACTTGGAAAATAGGTGGACCGGCTGAATATGCTTATTGGCCTCCGAATTGTCAGAACTTAGTTGAAGCAGTTAAAAGGGTTAAGGCAGCCGGAATTCCTTTATGGATCATAGGCCGGGGCTCGAATCTTTTGATTGCTGATCAGGGACTTCCCGGTTTAACGATCATCTGTACGGCTCTGCAAAAGATTACTTGGGGTGATTATAAAGTTAGTGTCGAAGCAGGGTATAGTTTGGCCCGTTTAGCCCAAGAAGCAGGCGAACGCGCCTGGAGCGGCTTGGAATTTGCCAGGGGAATTCCCGGAACTGTTGGCGGAGCACTTATTATGAACGCGGGTGCCTATGGTTGTGAAATTGCCCAAAAGATTTTAGAGGTTAGGGTATTAGTGGATGGAGAGTTAAAGAAGCTAAAAAGCTCTGATCTGAAATTTGCTTATCGGGAGAGTTCCTTGCGCGGCAAGGCCTTGGTTTTGGAAGCGGAGTTCGACTTCGAACCTGGCGAGAGAGCTCAGATTTTCACCAGCATGAAAAATAACTTAGCCAAAAGAAGAGCCACTCAACCCCTAGACTTACCTAATGCCGGGAGTGTTTTTAGAAATCCCCCGGGGGATTCTGCCGGGCGCATACTTGAAGTTGCCGGCTGGAAAGGCAAAAGTAGGGGTGGAGCTCTTGTTTCCGTCAAACATGCCAATTTCATCGTTAATGCAGGGGGAGCAACTGCGTCTGACGTGCTGAGTTTAATGGACGCCATAAGAGAAGATATCTTAGTAAAGTTCGGTATAGAATTACAGACGGAAGTAGAATACTTAACATTGAGGGGGTAAGTGTAATGACTATGGATCGTTATGTCATTACGGGAAAACAGAGTCTCGAAGGAACTATTAGGGTGAGCGGAGCGAAAAATGCTTCTCTCCCTTTGCTAGCCGCTTCGTTATTGGTAGAAGGTACATCAACCTTATTGGAAATTCCCCGACTAGCCGATATTTCTCATATGATTAAGGTTTTAGAACATTTAGGTTGTCGAGTAGAACGACAGAATGAAGCTTTATTAATCAATGCAGGATCACTTGAACGTTGGGAAGTTGATGAGAGTTTAATGCGTCAGATGCGGGCTTCAAACCTTATATTGGGACCTATTTTAGCTCGGAGCGGGCGTGTGCGCATAGCCAGACCTGGTGGGTGTGCTATTGGTTCACGTCCTATGGATCAACATATTAAAGGTTTAATGGATCTTGGGGTAAAGGTTCGAGAGAAGCATGGCTACATTGAAGCTTGGACAGACCAATTACACGGCGCAGATGTTTATTTGGATGTTCCTAGTGTTGGGGCCACAGAAAACATTATGATGGCGGCAGTACTTGCCAAGGGAGTAACCTTAATTCATAATGCGGCTAGAGAACCGGAGATTATTGATTTACAGAATTTCCTGACTAAAATGGGGGCCAAGGTTCGAGGAGCAGGGATGGATACCCTCCGGATTGATGGGGTTGACTTCCTAAAGCCAGTGGAGCATACGGTGATCCCGGATCGTATCGAAGCAGGTACACATTTAGTAGCCGCAGTTATGACCCAGGGAGATATTGAAGTACAGAATGTAATCCCTAAACATTTGGATTTAATCATTGCTAAACTTCGTCAGACTGGGGCTGAAATATGGCAAGGTAGTGACTTTGTGCGTGTGCGTCAGAGCACTAAGATTAGGCCTGTTGATTGTAAGACTATGGCTTACCCAGGGTTTCCGACGGATATGCAACCACAATTCATGGCGATGTTGGCTTGTGCTGAAGGCACTAGTATTATAACTGAAACGATTTTTGAAAATCGCTTTCAACATGTCGATGAATTGCGTCGGATGGGTGCAAATATCACAGTAGAGGGTAGAACAGCGATTATTCGGGGGGCGCCAACTTTGGAAGGTGCTTTTGTTGAGGCGACAGATTTACGTGCGGGAGCGGCTTTATTTTTAGCTGCTTTAGCTGCGGAGGAAGTCACAGTACTCGAAAATGTTGACTATATTGATCGTGGTTACGAAAACCTTGAAGAAAAGTATAAGCAAATTGGTGCAAAATTGCGCCGGGTAATTCCGCACGCGTCTTAAATTGTCGAAAGTTTTTTTTGCGAAAGGGCATGACGAGATACTAAGTATTCGTTATACTTGGAATAGGGAGGATTAATAACCAATGCAACCCAAGAAAACGAATACTTCTTTTCTTTATTTGATGGTGCTAATTATCTTAATTTCATTAGGTCTGGTATTCTTTTTGCGTTCCGGTTTCTTTGCAGTACAGAAGGTTGATTTTCAAGGACTTTCTAATATTCCTGTAGGGGAAATGCAAAAATTAGCGGGTCTAGTTCAAGGCGAAAATATTTTCCTGTTTGACCAAAATGTACTAAGTCGAAGACTAAATTTACATCCACTTGTACAAAATGTGAGTTTTCAAAGGAAATTGCCCCATACTTTAATTGTACAGGTCACTGAAAGGACACCCTTCGCCTTGGTTCTTGTCCCCAAAGGTATTTTAGAGGTAGATTCTCAAGGGGTTTTTTTGAGGAGATTAGAGAGTTGGCCTAATAAGGATAATCCTGTGATCGACGGAATGAGTATTTCGGAATCAGCGGGACCAGGTCAAAATATTTCTACACCTCCTTTAACATCAGCCCTCCTTTTACTTGGACAAGCCCCCAAGGCTCTGCTGCCATTAATTGGTGAAGTTCATGTTAATTCTATCCAACAAATGACTCTTTTTTTGATCAGCGGTGTAGAAGTTCGTTTGGGTCAGGCTGAAGACTGGAAAGCTAAGCTTGCTTCGTTGTTTCAACTTTTGAATGATAAGGGCTATCAATCGTTTCAACAAGGAGTACGCTATATTGATTTTACAGCGGCCAAGCCAGTCATAGGCCGCTGAGAGTCGAATATCGAATATCGAATTGGGGGTATCTAGGATGTGGTTGCCAGCCTTAGGGCTTATTTTAGGACTAGCTATTGGATATATTAGTCCATTTTCCGTGCCAATAGATTATGCTAAATACCTTTCAGTAGCAATCTTAGCTGCTTTGGATTCCGTCCTAGGGGGTATTAGGGCTGCTCAAGAGGAACATTTTGATAGTATGGTTTTTCTGACTGGTTTTTTTAGTAATATGCTTTTAGCAGGGTTACTGGCCTATGTTGGGGATCGCATTGGTGTTGACCTTTATTTAGCTGCAGTTGTAGCCTTTGGGGTACGCCTCTTTCAGAATCTGGCAATTATTCGTAGGCATTTACTGAAAAAATAAGGTTAGGTAAATCACTATTGCACGTTCGCATGCACTGCATTTGCTACTTGATTGCCGCTAAGCCTAAACGACAAAACCTCTTTGTAGTTCTGCATGTGAACACCGCTTTTTGCCGTCCATGGCAAAAGCGGTATCAGTCCATCAGTCCATCAGTCCATCCTTGGACAAGTCCCTTGTCGTTCTTAACGCCTTATCGTCTGCTCTCGCTGACGCAAATTCCGCTAAATGACGCTCTTAGCAATAGTGATTTACGGGCTTGGTATGGGGAATTAAAATGATAATTATACGCTAGGGACTAAAAGTCATGTCACAATACCAAGTAGCTCGTACTGGTAAAAAAGAATTGAAAAAAGTTCAGAGAAAAAAAGGGATAATTAAATGTTATATAGAATCTCTGTAAGATAAGGATAATCGCGAGAATTACGGCGAGGGGGTCGAAATCCGTAGATGCTAGAATTTGATATTGACTTAAACCAGTTTGCTGAGATTAAGGTTATTGGCGTGGGTGGGGGCGGAAATAATGCGGTGAATCGCATGATTACTGCCGGGCTTCAGGGAGTAGAGTTTGTCTCAATTAATACTGATTCACAGGCGTTACAGCTTTCACGAGCGGGACAAAAAGTGCAAATAGGAACAAAGCTTACTAAGGGTTTGGGTGCTGGGGCCAATCCAGAGATTGGAGCCAAGGCTGCTGAGGAAAGTCGTGAGGAACTATTAAAGGTTTTAAAGGGCGCAGATATGGTTTTTGTTACTGCAGGTATGGGGGGTGGAACAGGAACTGGAGGTGCTCCTGTCGTTGCTCAAGTGGCTAAAGAGTTAGGGGCTTTAACCGTGGGTGTTGTGACTCGTCCCTTTTCCTTTGAAGGCCGCAAGAGGGCAATGCAGGCCGAAAAGGGTATTGCAGATCTTAAAAGCAAGGTGGATACTTTAATTACTATTCCCAATGATCGCTTGCTACAAGTAGTGGACAAGCATACCACGATTCATGAGGCTTTTCGCATCGCGGACGATGTATTGCGTCAAGGTGTCCAAGGAATTTCAGACTTAATTGCCGTCCCCGGCTTGATCAACTTGGATTTTGCCGATGTGAAGACTATTATGATGAATACTGGTTCGGCCCTTATGGGCATTGGGCAGGCAACGGGTGAGAACAGAGCCGTGGATGCTGCACGCAAGGCAATTTCTAGTCCATTATTGGAAACTTCAATTGAAGGAGCCAAAGGAGTCCTCCTGAATATTACCGGTGGACAAAATCTGACTCTGTTTGAGGTCAATGAAGCTTCAGAAATTATTGCTGCGGCCGCAGACCCAGAAGCTAATATTATCTTCGGCGCTGTAATTGATGACAATATGAAAGAAGAAGTTCGGGTTACCGTCATTGCGACGGGTTTTGATCAGCGTGCTCTGGTTCTGCCTACACATGCTAAAGCGCAAGACCGAATTATTCTTCCTGTGACCAATGATTCGGATCTAGATATACCTGAATTTTTACGCCGCCGACGCTAGTATTCGAGGCACGAGGCACGATTGTGAATTGGTTTTTTTCGTCCTTGATTATGCATTATGCATTATGTATTATGAATTAAGCAGGAAAAACGCTCACCCTTGGTGAGCGTTTTTCCTGTTATTTGCTACGAAATCTACAGAACTCGTACTTGTTTGCTTAATAATGCCATTTGCTGCCATCGCAAAGCGACAGGTTTCATTCCTTATCTCGGGTATAATTTGGAGAGAAGGGAAATTAGAAAGGATTAAGTGAAGATGGGCGTTGGAACCTATCTGGATTTGGCTTTATTAATTAATGGGGGGATGGACGCATTTTTACTTATTGTAACTGGGCGAATGCTTAATAATCCCATAAAATCTCTACGAGTATTTTACGGAGCCTTACTTGGAGAGATTCCTGTATTATTTGCCTTAGGTCCAACAACAATTTGGTTAACTTTAAGTAAGGTTTTAATCCCTATGTTGATGGTGTGGATTACTTTTCCAACCAGAGACTTCCAAAGACTAGGCAAAACACTCACTGTTTTTTGGTTGTTGTCTGCGGGCTTGGGCGGGTTTGTTTATGCATTATGGGGGTGGGTTAATTTTCAGGGGGCGCTCGGAAGTGGAACTTTAGACTTAGCGCTAGACAAGAGTTGGCTACTCCCACTAGCGGCTTTTTTATGGTGGAGAGGGCAATTTGCTTGGCAGCGTTGGCGTAAGCAGCAAATAGTTTTAGATCAAGGGCTTTATGATTTGGAGATTGACTTTGGTGAAGATGGTGGTATTGCTAAAGTCAAAGCCCTGCTAGATACTGGGAATCATTTGCGGGATCCACTGAACAACGTACCTGTAATTCTCTTGGAAGAGGAAGTGGCCGCTGCTTTAATGCCAGAAAGATTACGTTGTTTTCTTCAAACCCCTTGGCAAGAAAGTCCCGATCCTTGGCCATTCTTGTGGAAAAATAATCCTGAATTACTCAAAAGTCTGGTTTTCATACCCTATCAGGGGATCGGTCGTCAAAGCTGGCTTCTAGGTGTACGTCCGCGGCGGGTGTGCTTTAATGAAAAAACTGGAAAAAAAGAATTTTCAGCTACGATTGCTTTGGTCCAACAAGTATTAAGTCCCGAAGGAAGTTATCAGGCTCTAATTCATCCGGAACATATTCAGAAAGGAGAAATTTAATCAATGAAGTTGTGGCAAGAGGTCCAATTTAAGCTCAACTATTTTTGGCTATTTTTGAGACGTAAACTCTTCAGACTTACTGGAAAGGGAATTTACTATGTTGGGAGTAGCGAAGCACTACCCCCGCCCTTAAATTCTGAGGAAGAGGGAATTCTCTTAGAACGTTTAGAATTGGGAGATTCTTTAGTTAGGGACATTTTGATTGAGAGAAATTTGCGTTTAGTTGTTTATATTGCCCGTAAATTCGAAAATACTGGGATAGGGATTGAAGATCTGGTTTCCATTGGTACAATTGGACTTATCAAAGCAGTCAATACGTTTGATCCGCAAAAAAAAATCAAGTTAGCAACGTATGCTTCGCGTTGCATTGAAAATGAAATTTTAATGTATTTGAGGCGGAATAACAAAACGCGTTCGGAGGTTTCTTTCGACGAGCCTTTGAATATTGACTGGGATGGCAATGAATTGCTGTTATCGGATGTTATGGGAACGGAAGTAGATGTTATTTCCCGTCCAATAGAGGAAGAAGTGGATCGGCAACTTCTTTACTTAGCTATGGGGAGGCTCACTGAACGTGAAAAACTAATTATGGAATTAAGGTTTGGGATAGATAATGGAGAGGAGAAAACTCAAAAAGAGGTGGCTGATCGTTTGGGGATATCACAGTCTTATATTTCGCGTTTAGAAAAACGAATTATACGCAGACTCCGTAAAGAATTTAGTCGATTAGAATAACAGAGTTGATCCTCGGGCATACTCTCGAAAGGAAATTTTCTGGGAGGTGCTCGAATTGGCCTTTAACAAAGTTGAAATTTGTGGAGTGAACACTTCGAAGTTACCAGTACTCAAAAGTGCTGCCATGAAAGAGTTATTTATTGCCTACCAAGCGGGAGATCGTAGTTGTAGAGAAAAGCTGATCCATGGTAATCTTCGCTTAGTATTAAGCGTTATTCAGAGATTTACCAACCGTGGGGAGTTTGTTGATGATCTCTTTCAAGTTGGTAGCATTGGCTTGATGAAAGCGATTGATAACTTTGATCTTGGTCAGGAAGTCAAGTTTTCTACTTACGCTGTCCCGATGATTATTGGGGAAATTCGTCGGTATTTAAGAGACAACAATCCTATTCGGGTGAGTCGTTCGTTACGTGATACCGCTTATAAAGCGTTACAAGTAAGGGATCAACTTGTCAGTGAATGTTCCCGTGAACCAACCGTGACCGAGATTGCCAATAAACTTACTCTGCCACGTGAAGAGGTTATATTTGCCCTAGATGCAATTCAGGAACCTATCTCGCTCTTTGAACCAATTTATCATGATGGAGGCGATCCGATCTTTGTCATGGATCAGATTGGTGATGACCGGCATAATGACAATGGTTGGCTTGAGGGATTAGCAGTACGCGAGGCTTTGCGTAGGCTTGGAGAAAGAGAAAAGTTAATTCTATCACTGCGTTTTTTTAATGGAAAAACTCAAATGGAAGTGGCTGATGAAATCGGGATTTCCCAAGCACAAGTTTCAAGATTGGAAAAGGCGGCCCTTAATCATATGCGCAAGTTTGTGTAATTCGAAGTTCGAAGCGCGAAGTTCGAATGGACTTTCGAGTATCGAACATCGTGCATCGATTATGCCGCTCCCTCATATGTTTTAGTGGGGGGAGGGAATAACGATGAGGATTTCGGAATTACGCTTGCTTGATATAGTCAATATCAAAGATGGTCGTCGACTTGGTCCCATCAAAGATCTTGATCTTGATTTGGAGCGTGGTGTTGTTAAAGGGATAGTTTTACCGGGACCTTCCCGAAGTTGGGGTTTTTTCAGCGGCGGGAAATCTGAAGATATTATTATTCCTTGGGAAAGAGTGAAAAAAATTGGCGTTGATGTCATTTTAGTGGATGTTAGTGATTTGCCGGATTTTGAAGACAATGAGGAACGGCGATAGGGGGGATAAAAGGGGCCGCCTCTCATAGAAATGTAAATTTCTATGAGGGGCGGCCTTTATTCTCATAAAAAGCAAAATAAGAGAAGGATCTAAATTACCTTTTCAATGGCTTAAATAGTTTGTTGAGTAACTTCGTTCAGTGAAGAGACTAACCCGTCAGATAAGTACCCACGTGATTAAAATGACAGATGTTTTGTTTTGCGACAATATTTCCCAAATAACCTCTTGTAAATATAAATCTTGAAATGATAGTATGGTTATAAGATTCAGGAATGTATGCAATAATCACCCATTAAACATGCGAAAACCCTGAAAGAAGGAAGACTTAATGTTAATATTTAAAAAGCGAATTGTTATTTTACTAGTTTTAAGCTTTATAATGAGTTTTTTTGGGATTTCAAATACCTGTTTAGCTTATAGTGCTCAGAATGCAGCAACCTATGCTGAACAATGGGCTTTAAGTAGAAATTCTAATTACCCCAGTTTTACTGAGGACTGTACCAACTTTGCATCTCAAGCACTGTATGCTGGAGGAAGACCTATGTTATATGGGTCTACCGAAGATACTAAATGGTATGTAAGAAAAATTTTATTTGTATGGGATTATACTTTATCCTGGTCAATGGCCAGTTACTTTTATAACTTTTTAGGATCAAATTCAGCTCCACTTCAAGGTTCGTGGACAACCAGTTCTGCGCCTGGTAACGATAAGTCCGAGATAATTAAAGGCGATGTTCTTTCTTATGATTGGGACGGTGGTGGTAGTAAAGACCACTCAGCAATAGTAACATATATGGGATATGACCCTAATTCTAGTAATTTTGGGGATTTGGTTTGTTACCATAGCAAAGATAGATATCGAGGAATATGGCATTTGCGTCCATATAACGCAAATTATATGACAACAATAGTTTACGACCGCAGACCAAGTTAATATAGTAGGAGTGAAGTTAATGTTAAAATCTTTTGTTAAAAAAAGGATAATAATAATTTTTAGCCTTTTAGCTATGTTACTTTTAAGTTCAGGTTTTATCGCACAACAATTAAGTAGCGAGCAATTGGAGATTGAAAAATTGATTAAAAACGCTGTAAATACTACAAAATCTATAAATCAATTACCTGATCAATTTTTAAGTAATCCCAATGAAAAAATACCTCGACAAGTTAAAGAGAAAATGTATGAAAAAATATCGTTCGAGTTCAACAAAATATATAGTTCAGACTCGGAAATTTTAAAAAGACGCATAGATTCCCTTAAAGGAACAATTTCGTGGCAAGAGTCTGATAATTTCAGGGCATTAGGTGGTGGAATAAAAAAAGTTGAAAATTTAATCATTAATATCAACGGTAATAATGCAACTGCTAACGTGGATATTACAAGTTTTGTAAAAATAAAAGAATCAAATGGAAAAATTTTTACTCCTGAAGGTAGTTCTCATTACAAATTTAATTTAGTAAAAGAAGAAAATACTTGGAAAATTTCTGAAGAAATATTTGATGTAACATCTGGCGCTCCATAAAATATACAATAATGGAGGAGCTTTCTACGATAAAGTGAGACAAAAATCACTTTATTAGTATTAAAAAGATGTTTTAAAAGGGGCTGTCTCATAATAGAAATGTAAATTTCTATGAGAGGCGGCCTTTTTTCTCATAAAAAGCTAAAAGACGAGTCCAAAGACCAGCTTTCTAGTATAATTTAGTTATGCTGCAAAACAAACAAACTATACTCAAAAATTATACTGGAAATAGTTGGGTTTATCAACTTGTACTTCCACTAAACATGGAAGTTTAAATACCCGAAGATGACTCAGTAAGACTGCTATGCCATATATCACAGAGGAATTAGATTACAAGGCCTTCATCAAGCCACAGATCTATGAAGCCATGAAAAAAGAAGTTTTAGCAAGATGATTGGCAAACGAAAAAACATGATCTATGATCCAGAAAAAGATGAATATCTCTGCCGCAATAATAAAAAATTAGTGATTGCTGGTTAAGACTACAAAAATTTCTAAAAGTGGCTATAAATCGTATGTCATCATCTATGAATGTGAGAGTTGTGGAGGCTGTACTTTCAAGAATCGATGTACCAAATTAGCGGGTAATAAGAGATTGTCTACATCAAAATTATTTTTGGAAAAACGAGCAGAAACATTACATAATATGTGATAGTCAGATTTGAAGGGCTTACTGAAATTTTTTCTATATCTTAAGCTTGATGCAGGTGAAACGCATCGTTTCGACAGGGTTTTAGATTGTCCTTTGTGGATAATATGGTATAGTTAATTTAAAAGCTCAAGGAGTCCCAATCGGCTTTTCAGCTCGTGAGGGTGGAGTTAGTGATAACCCTTTAAGTCACTTAATTTAGGTTTTCATGTAGGGGACAATCCTGAAAAAGTTTTTGAGAATCGCAGCCGTTGGCTTTCTGAATGGGGAGCAACTTGGTCTGATTTTGTAATGGGTGAACAAATCCGTGGAACTCAGGTTGTTTGGATAGATGAGGAGTCTGGGGGGCGAGGGTCTCGTAGTTTAGAGACAGTAATTCCAAATATCGATGGGTTGCTGACGCAAAGTCAACTGGGAGGATGAGTGCTTGGATGCGGCAAAGGTTGGAGAGGGGACGAGGGACTAGTGGGTGCAACTATCTTAGTCGTTGATGATGAAGAACTTATTCAGGAATTGCTGCGTTTTAACCTAGAAAAGGAGGGCTATAAGGTTGTTATTGCTAAAGAAGGTAGGCAAGCGCTCGACTTAGTAGCACAGGAACATCTGGATTTGATCGTTCTAGATTTAATGTTGCCTGGAATTGATGGTTTGGAAGTATGTCGGCAATTACGTTTGAATCCTAAATTTCAAGAGTTGCCTGTGATTATGTTAACAGCTAAAGGTGAGGAGCTTGATAAAGTCCTAGGTTTAGAACTAGGGGCAGATGATTATATGACTAAGCCTTTTAGTCCTAGAGAACTATTAGCACGAATCAAGGCACGCTTACGCCGTGTGCGGAATTCCGAAGAGGATAACGAAATTGTTTATGGTGAGTTACGCTTAAATATTAATAGCTTTCGAGTGTATATTCGTGGAGAAGAGGCAGAATTAACTCCGAAGGAATTTGAATTATTGAGGATGTTGGTTTCACGTCCTGGTAGGGTATATTCGCGAGATGAGCTGTTGGAACATATATGGGGTTATGAATACACAGGGGATACACGCACGGTCGATGTACATGTCCGGCATTTGAGGCAGAAAATTGAGATTGACCCCTCTAATCCTGATTATATAGAGACAATACGGGGACTGGGCTACCGTTATAAGGGTAAATGAGATGAGTATAAAGTGGCGTCTAACAGGCTTTTTCATAATTATGGCAGGATTATCTCTTTTGCTCTTTTGGGTAGGTCAGAGTGCCTTTATGGGTTCTGTAGGTATCGAAGTAGACCCATGGGTTGTGATTTTGGCCTTATTATTCCCTAGTGGAGCGGTATATTTTTATTTATTAAGGCTCTCGCAAAGATTGGAAAAACTTGTTGAGGCCACCAAATACATTGCCCAGGGGAATTTCGAGAGAATTTCCTTTTTAGATTCGACTGATGAATTAGGTAGAATTGCCGGAGAACTAAACAGTTTATCACGGCAGGTGGAAAGCGTTGTTAAAAAGGGCTCACAAGAAGCCAATAAAATGGCAGCTATCCTCACTGGAATGCAAGAGGGGGTTGTAGCCCTAGATCAAGTTGGGAGAATAGTTCTTGTCAATCGTGCAGCTGAAAATTTTTTTAATCGTCGACAAGAGGAGGTTAAATTAAAATATTTAATTGCCCTTGTGGAACATCAAGAATTAGACAAACTAGTGAGTGAAAGTTTGGCAGGAGAACCTCCCGGAAATACTGAATTTACTCTAGATCAACGTATTTTGCGGGTTCAAGTCAGCCCTATTCTTGCCGAAGATGGACATTCTAGGGGCGCGGTCATTGTCTGCTATGATATTACAGAACTTAGACGTTTGGAACAGGTTAGAACTGAATTTGTCGCTAACGTGTCTCATGAGTTAAGGACTCCACTAACCTCAATTAAAGGTTTCGCAGAGACTCTTTTAGATGGTGCAGCAGAGGTTCCTGAGTTCAGAGAACGTTTTCTAAAGATAATTCAGGCCGAAACGTTACGTTTACAACGTTTAATTGAGGATCTTTTGACGCTTTCATACTTCGAAAATCGTGATAATCGTCGGGTAGGACTTGCTCCGGAACAAAGTCTGATCCAAGATGCTTATGAGAAAATTAGGCCGATTATCGAAAGTTATGCCGAGGCTAAGGCAATTGGTCTTAAGATCGAGCTTGCTAGTGATTTGCCAGAGGTAGCTTTAGGCGGTGACTTATTAAGCCAAGTTTTGCTCAACCTTTTAGAAAATGCAGTTAAGTATACTTCTGAGGGTAATGTCTGGTTACATGGAAAACTAGTTGGGGGACAAGTATATTTGGAGTTTGGGGATACAGGGAGTGGAATTCCTGAAGAAAGTTTACCGCGGATTTTCGAACGTTTTTATCGCGTAGATAAAGCCCGTTCCAGAGAACAAGGCGGAACGGGTTTAGGCTTAAGCATTGTAAAACATATCTTGGAAGAGTGCGAAGGGAAAATAGAAGTTGCATCTCAACTAGGGATAGGTACGGTTTTTACCTGCATTTTACCGAGTGTTAAGATTAGAAGATTAGAAGTTAGAAGTTGAGAGTTGAGAGCGGATTTGTAGACTTAATGGGGTGAAAATTTGAGAGGTGTTAATCGACATTCTAGGGGTTTGTTGTGGGGTTTAGTTGTAATAGTGATTTTAAGCGGTGGTGGACTTTGGTTCTATCGTTCAATAGTAACTAATAAGGAACTTACCTTCGATTATGCACAGGCAGGAGTTATTAAACATGGTATTAAGGTAAAGGCGACCTTCGTAAATCAGGAATTTGTGATTCATACTACAGTAGCTGGAAAGGTACAGTTTTTAGGCGTTGACGGGCAGCGTTTTCGGCGGGGGGAAACTGTGGCTAATGTACAACCGGAAGGAACAGCTCCAGGGACGAAGACTGGAAATCAAGGCACAATAGCTTTGGCAGCACCGAATGGTGGCTTGTTTTTTCATAAAATTGACGGGTGCGAAACCTTTCTAACAACAGAGAATTTGCGAAGCACTAATTTAGCAGAACTGCTATCTCAAAAAGCAACGGTTCAGACCACGGATTCTGTTCAAGCTGGAGGGGTAATCGGCAAAATCGTCAATAATCTTGTACCTACAGAAGCCTTTATCGAACTGCCGTCGCTCAATAATATTATGATCGGTAAAAGTATTCGCTTAACTATTGCTGATCAGGTCCAAGTTGCTAAAGTTATTCTTAAGTCGGAACGTCCGTTAGGTACTGTTGTTCAGTTTAACCAATTTGTTGATAAATCAGTGGAAAATCGTCAACAAGAAATTATTTGGGAAGCTCAACCGTCAGTGAGTGGTATTATTATTCCAAAGAGCTCATTATGGACGCAAGGTGAGGAGCAAGGGGTGTATGTTATATTCGAAGGTGTAATACACTATCGAAAAGTTAAGATTTTAGACGAAAATGAGACCCGGGTTTGTGTTCAAGACTTGCCAAGCGGTATGCCAATTGTTATCATACCAAGAAATGGGATTGAAGGAATGCTAGCCAGCGCAAAAAAACCTTAGGTTACATAGAAACAGGCAGGAAACAAGGATGAGTCTGTAGAATTGTTCTGGATAGGGGAGAGTATCCATGGAAATTGCCCATAAACTTAATGAAATACGTCAAAAAATTGTTCGAGCAGCCAATAGAGCAGGACGTGATCCCAAGGGAGTAGAGTTATTAGCTGTGTCGAAAACGATTCCAGCAACATTTATACAGGAGGCGTTTAGAGCAGGGCAGAGGGACTTTGCTGAGAACCGGGTTCAGGAATGGTTGGACAAAGCATCAGTTTTACCTGAGGATTGTCATTGGCATTTAATTGGCAAGCTACAAACTAATAAAGTAAAATATTTGGATCAGAGAATTACTTTAATTCATTCCTTAGATCGTTTGGCACTTTTACAACAATTAGAGGTACAAGGTGCTAAGCGAGACCATATTTGGTCTACTCTTATACAGGTAAATATTGCTCGTGACTCGGCTAAAACTGGTTTTTTACGTGAAGAGGTGTCGGATTTTTTGCTGGAGACTGCAGGATATCCTCATGTTCGGGTGGCTGGTTTAATGACCATCGGTTCCTTGGAGGCTGATAGTCAAGAGACAAGAGGATTTTTTCGAGAACTTCGCATCTTGCGGGATAAATTAGTGGAGGATTTTTCAGAACAGATCCCTTTAAATGAATTATCAATGGGTATGAGTCAGGACTTTGAAATCGCAGTTGAAGAAGGTGCCACTATAGTACGGGTAGGACGAGATATTTTTGGAGAACGATAAATGATACTAATTCATAATTCATAATTCATAATTCATAATGCACAATTTTAAAATTAGTTTTACTTAAATTTTGTTAATGTTCGCTTTGCAATCAATGCTTTAAACATTTGGCAGTGAAATCTTATAATAGATAATAAGACTTAACTAAAGGAGGAAAAAATGTATGCCTAAATTCATAGACAAGGTGATTGGAATTATGGGATTTGGAGATGAAGAAGCAGAAGTAGATTTTAATGGAGAAGGGGAAAAAGAGGAAATTTCCCGCGAGGAGGTACGCACAGGTAGGAGGAGCGCTCAAGTCGTTAGCATTCATTCTCAAAAGCAAATGCGAGTGGTTGTTTTTGAACCTAAATCTTTCGAGGATTCTCAAGGTATTGCAGACCAGCTTAGGAACAGGCGTCCAGTTATTGTGAACTTGGAAAATGCCGAGAAGACTTTAGCTAAGCGTGTAGTTGACTTTATCAGTGGGACAACCTATGCTCTCAATGGTAATATGCAAAAGGTTGGGAATGGTATTTTTCTGTTTGTGCCCAATAATGTTGATATTTCTGGGGAAATGCGCGAGGATTTGCGAGACAAAGGTATTTTTTGGCCAAGCTCCAAATAAGGAGGGATTTGCATTTTAACTCTTATTGGCAATATTGGTAATATGGTAATTACTATTATGGTGTATGCCATCGGGATTCGCGCTGTGCTATCATTTTTTCCACACTCTCCACAGCAGCCTCTAATTCGCATTCTCTATGAAGTGACAGAACCGTTATTGAAACCTTTTCGGCGTTTTCAACTCGGTGGGGCAGCTATGAGTATGGATTTTTCACCTTTACTGGCTTATATGGTTCTACAATTTCTTGTCAGACCGCTTTTCGGTGGTTTGATGCAGATATTAATGGGTGTTTTTTAGGATGCGTATTGCCTGGAAAGTCACGGTGATCAAGGTGCAACGGCATTAGAAGGGATGATACATATGCAAATGACGCCGATTGACATTCGAAATAAGGAGTTTCGTAAAGGCATCAGGGGTTACCAATGTGCAGAGGTTGAAAAGTTTTTGGAAAATGTCAGTAAGGAATTTGAGGTTTTTTATAAAGAAAACTTTGAATTAAGGGAAAAAGTTGGGTTAATGGAGGTTGAATTAGCCCATTATCGTAAACTAGAGTCTACTTTACATCAAACTATGGTTTTGGCCCAACAAACCGCCGAAGAGGTTAAAGCGGCTGCACATCATGAATCCGAACTATTGTTGCGCGAGGCTGAACAGGAAAAAATTAAAAAGTTGTCTGAAGCGCAACTTAAATGGGAAGAAATACAAGGAGAAATCCAAGACTTAACACGTAAACGAGAACTGATCAGAACGCAATTAAAATCGTTTCTTACCGCACAACTTGATTTAACAGGTTCTATGGATGCTTTCAGTAATATGACTTAAACAATAGAAGTTTGCAGAAGCTATTTAGCTCGTGGTACAATTCAGAAGTCGGAGGCTATAATAGAAGTCAGATGTCAGAAGTCCGAGGTCAGATCGGGGTCGGACATCGGACATCGGACATCGAGAAACATTTTGGGCAGAGAAGGAAATAACCAATATGAAGAGTTTAGTAGTTACTGAACTGAGTTTTGATTTTCTAATACAGGGATTAGGATTGAATCCTTCAGAGGAGGAGGGTTTGATTGGGAAAGTTGGACGTCATGAAATTCAACTTGTTACTTCTGTAAATTCAAACATTGATTTGGCTATGACAGAAGTTCAGATTTTTTATCTAGGTTTAATCCATGCAGGTGACACATTCCGCTCCGGTGACATATTAATGGTAGGGAGTGACGACTTCATAGATCGTGCCTTTAGAGCTCTTGACGAGATGGAACAACGTGGAGTTGTTGTAAATTTGACAATGTCTAGCGATCCCAATCATTTGTTTGTAAACAAGGTAGAGTTAATCAAGGAAGTCGAGTTATGGCGGGAGAAAAAGGTGCCTTTCCTTTGTCTATTGATGATGGAGCCGCTTGATTCCGAAGGTAAAACAAAAATGGTAACTTTAATTCGAAAAATACTAAATAAAGTTTAAATATGCTAAGGCGTTGAAAAGGTCGTTCCTTGTGTAAACACTCTAAACAGCGAGCGGGGATGATGTAAGTAAGTGGAGTTCAACAAGGAATATCCCCTTTGAGTGAGGAGCCGAATCATAGTAGGTTGTTTCCGTGTAGTTTCCGTTACAAGACTTCCGAGTGGACTAAACGGCAACAAGGGTGGTTTCGCGAGAAAAATCTCGTCCCTTTTGGGGGCGGTTTTTTATTTTTTCGAATATCGCGCATCGAGCCTCGTGCATCGAAAAAACCTAGGAGGTAAAAAATGGATTATCGTGATACATTGAATTTACCAGAAACTGATTTTCCCATGCGTGGGAATCTTCCTCAGCGGGAACCGGAAATATTAAAGTCGTGGGAGGAAGCAAACTTATATGAGCAGGTTCAAAAGGCTCGTGTTGGGTACCCACGCTTTGTTTTACATGATGGACCACCCTATGCCAATGGGGATATTCATCTTGGCCACGCTCTCAATAAAATCTTAAAAGATATTATCGTAAAATATAAAACCATGGCAGGTTTTGATGCTCCGTATGTACCAGGGTGGGATACTCATGGTCTTCCTATCGAACAACAAGTAATTAAGAAGCTTGGTCTGAATAGGCATGCGGTTTCGCCGTTGGAGTTTCGGGCTAAATGTAGGGAATATGCTGAAAAGTATGTAAATATTCAACGTGAGCAATTTAAACGTTTAGGGATTCGAGGGGATTGGGATCACCCCTATCTTACCTTGCAAAAGGAGTATGAAGCAGCTCAAATCGGTGTATTTGGAGAAATGGCTAAGAAAGGGTATATCTACAAAGGCTTAAAACCTGTGTACTGGTGTCCTTCTTGTGAAACAGCTTTAGCCGAGGCTGAGATAGAATATGCTGATAAAACGTCAACAGCAGTTTATGTTAAGTTCCAAGTTCGGGATGGACGGGGAGTTTTGAGTGAAGATCGGAATTTCGTGGTGATTTGGACGACTACTCCGTGGACGCTACCAGCTAATTTAGCGATTAGTGTGCATCCAGAATTTACTTATGCGGTAGTAAAAGTTGGCGAGGAATCCTGGGTGGTAGCAGAAGGAATGCTTGCTGCTCTACGTACTTTATGGAACCTCGAACTACCCATAGAAAAAAGCATTTTAGGTAAAGAACTCGAAGGCGTCATTTGTCTAAATCCTCTGGTAGATAGGGATTCGGTGCTTATTTGTGGTGAACATGTAACCTTAGAACAAGGAACAGGTTGTGTGCATACTGCTCCAGGGCATGGGGAAGATGACTTCATCATTGGTAAAAAATATGGTTTGCCGGTGCTTTGCCCCGTCGATCATCGGGGAAAATTTACGGATGAAGCAGGCGTTTACGTCGGCCTTAAGGTTGATAAGGCTAATCCGGTTATCGTTGAGGATTTAAGAAACAGTACTGCTTTGATTCACGATGAAAAGATTCAACATAGTTATCCCCATTGCTGGCGTTGTAAAAGTCCAATCATTTTTCGAGCTACTGAACAGTGGTTTGCTTCAATCGATGGTTTTAGGCAAGCAGCCTTGGCTGAAATAGAGCAAGTAAAGTGGATTCCTTCTTGGGGAAGGGATCGTATTTACAATATGGTTGCTGATCGTGGTGACTGGTGCATATCTCGACAACGAACCTGGGGGGTACCCATTCCGATTTTTTACTGTGAAGCTTGTGGTAAAGAAACAATTAATACCGCAACTCTTACTAAAGTTCAGGAAATGTTTAGAACTGAAGGATCAGATGCTTGGTTCGCTCATTCAGCAGCAGAATTATTACCAGATGGCTTTACTTGCACATGTGGGGGTCGGGAATTTCGTAAAGAGACTGATATTATGGATGTCTGGTTTGATTCAGGGACCAGTCATACGGGTGTTTTACAACTGCGCGAAAACTTAAAGTGGCCCGCGGATCTCTATCTAGAAGGGTCTGATCAACACCGGGGTTGGTTTAATTCATCCTTATCAACCTCTGTAGCGGCCTACGGCAAAGCCCCTTATATGGCGGTCTTGACGCACGGTTTCTTAGTTGACGAACAAGGGCGAAAGATGTCTAAGTCCATGGGAAATGGTGTTGATCCTCTACAGGTGATCAAAGAAATGGGCGCTGATATTATTCGTTTATGGGTCTCTTCGGCGGATTATAAAAATGATGTGGCTGCTTCGCCCAGAATTATGAAGCAAATGACCGAGTCCTATCGTAAGATTCGGAATACTTTACGCTTTTTATTAAGTAATCTTAAGGATTTTGACCCTGTCACGGATAAAGTAGTCTATAACGATTTACAGGAAATTGATTGTTGGGCTTTGCTCAAGTTGACTAAAGTAGTTGAGCGAGTGCTTCAAGGGTATGAAAACTATGAATTTCACTGGATTTACCATACCTTGCATAATTTCTGTACTGTAGAACTAAGTGCCATCTATCTGGATATTGTCAAAGATCGTCTTTATGTTGAGGGCAAGAAATCCGTCTTACGTAGGTCTGCTCAAACTGTGCTTTATGAAATCTTAAATGCCTTGGTACGCTTACTTGCTCCTATCCTAACCTTTACTGCAGAAGAAATTTGGCCCTATGTACCGGGCGTAAGTAAGTCATCAAGGATTCAGACTGCTGAATTGCCCAAGGTCATGGAGGAATGGGTTGACGAGGAACTGGCCGAAAAATGGGATAAAGTGTTAGACCTGCGAACCGATGTGGCTAAGGTTTTGGAAAAAGCCCGGCAAGAAAAAATGATTAATCATCCTTTGACTGCCCAAGTTGAGCTTTATCCTACACTAGAACAATATGATTTTTTACAATTAGTTCCGAATTTAGCAGATATCTTTATCGTTTCTGCGCTAAATGTGCATCATCCTGAGGAACTTCGTCCGGAAGGGGTTTGGCAGGCAGAAGTACATGAAGGATTAGCCATCTTAGTCAGCCCAGCTGAGGGAGGAAAATGTGAGCGCTGTTGGATCTTTAATAAGTCAATCGGAGAGCACCAAGACCATCCCACACTTTGCCCACGTTGTGCTACAGTTGTAGGGCAACATAAATAAAAACAGTATCATTTTCTGGGACCTTGTTTGAAAGGTCCCTTTATTTTAGCAAAAAAGCAGGATTTAAGGAGTATTAGGTAGAAAACATTTAATTGTTGACTTTGTATATAATAGAAAGAAAACTAAGACCGAAGAACTTTTTGACCAGATATGTGATACAGTCGTAGGGGGTGGCAGAAATACAGATTAAAGTTTTACGGGTTACTAGTACTATGGTTACTGCCTTAGCTAATGGGTGTCAGGCAATTGTCCCGGTTCTTACTCCTGAGGAGGCAATAGAAAAACGTTTGATGCTCCTAGGGGCTTTATTGGGTGGGGAACGCTAGGCTATGTGTATTGAGGGGTTTGATTTGGGGAACTCTCCTTTGACTATGTTCCCGAGATAGTAGGTGAAAATCGCGTTATTATGACTACGACGAATGACACCCGTGCTATTAGAGCCTGTAATACTCAGAGACTTGTTTCCTTGGGTTTTGAGGATGATGTTATTTTGTGCTACATCAAATATTTTGCCGATTGTACCAGTATTAGTTCAAGATGAAATTGTCTGGCTTACTGAAGAAACGAGTGGTAATAATAGTGAAAGTCAGGTTTTTTGATTAGGATTAGGTGAGAAGATGTCTGTGTGACCCATCATGTTGGGTTTGCTGGAGGTGGTATTGACCGAGCCATTCTAATTACTTCTTTTCTAGCAAGATTAACGAAATAATTTGTAAACCAGTTTAAGGTTTAAGTACAAAACCTCGTTAGAAGTAAAGAACGATCGAAAATTGTCGTTTTGAGGGAAAATGTAATATAATGGGGATTAGGAAATTTAACCTTCGTTTGGTAGATAACCGTACAGGAGGGTGATATTTATGGCTTCTTTCCAAGTCCCCGTGGGGATTTCTAATCATCATGTACATTTGGCAGAATCAGATGTTGGAGTGTTATTTGGTACGGAGCATAAGCTGACTAATATCAAGGATTTATCTCAACCTGGTCAGTTTGTCTGTGAAGAAATGGTTAGCTTAGTGGGTCCCAACGGTTCAATCAGTAATGTTCGTATTCTTGGTCCAGTGCGAAAGGCTTCACAAGTCGAATTATTAAACAGTGATACGTACAAACTTGGCATTTTCCCACCACTCAGGGATTCTGGGCAACATGAGGGAACTCTTGGCATAGATGTAACTGGGCCTTCTGGAAGTATTCGATTGGAGAGCGGGGTTATGATCGCTGCTCGTCATATTCATATGACTTCGGAAGATGCTCAGAAATATCGGCTAAAAGATGGGGATCATGTTCGAGTAGCCGTTTCAGGACCCCGTGGAGGAATCTTTGACAAAGTTCTGATTAGGGTAAATCCTAATTATGCGTTAGACATGCATGTAGATATTGATGAGGGTAATGCTTTTAGTCTTAAGAATGGGCAGTTCCTCGAGGTTTTGTAGTAGATATTTAAAAACCGGTGAGTATTACGGGAATGGATACCACCTTTTTGATATACCTGTCTTAAAAGTACAATTTTAGGGTAGCAAAAGTGCAGCTTGGGCATGGGGGGAATTGTATAATACTCATGCTTTATCTAAAAATGCTACCTATTTTATTTTTAAGGTTCAGAAGGAATAGGTTTTGCTTGCCGTTTTACTTTATTGCGCTTAAGCACAAGCGCAATGGTTATCCAAGTTAAAATTAAACCGACGGTGGTGGCAATCCATTGAGCAACAGTTGTAGCGGGAATATAAAATGTTTGGAGGCCAGAAGAATTTTCCATGCCTGCCCCAAGTAGAAGGTAATCAAGGCCAGGAATGAAATTTAAGCGATAGATAATATGTCCGGCCAGAACGAGAGGTGTTAAAGCAAAAACCAGTTTAACACGTAGGGAAGTGGCTTTTGTTTTAAAAGGTTTGGCAATCCACCAAGTAAAAAGTCCACTCAACAGGGCGGCTCCCCAATAAAAAAGACTAAACCAAACTTTCCAGGCAGTAGAAGGCCATTGTGCTCGTAATGGTTCAAAATAGATAATCGGAATTAAAACAGCAAACAAGATGGCGATAAAAATAACATATCCCTGGTTAACTCTTACGAGATGCCAAACTTCACGCCCAGGCATTCTTAAGTTGACTTGGACCGAACCGTTGGGACAATTGCGAACACAGTTAAAACACAGTTTGCAATTCAGATTATTGTCTAAATAAGGTAGATGTTGAGACATTGGACAGCCTGCAACCCTATCTTTACCAACATAACACTCAAACGTAGTGCACTTATTTAAGCAAACGTCAGCATCCGCTCTAACTTCTACCATCGAGCCTATCGAAGCTGTCCCAATAAATCCACCCAAAGGACAAAAATGATGGCACCAGGTATGGCGCGGATAGAGAATTCCGATTAAAATAGCCGCCGCTTGAACCGTAATTAACCAAGCAGCAGTATACGCTGGACTAAAACGCATGGCAGTAAAGACTTCAAACCATAAAATCAACAGAAATAAAAAACTGACCACCAGATAATCATACTTAATAAAAAAATCTGGAACTGGGCGATTGAGGTGTAACTTCTTTTGAATGAAATCCATGATCGTCGAAAAAGGACAGACACTACACCATAATCTACCTAAGAATGGAGAAATAATCACGAGTGCAGGCCACCATAAACCCCAAACCAAAACAAATATTTTGGTGGTAAGCGTGAGCGTTGGAGCAAAAAGCAATAATAAGACGATTATCGTAAAGATAAGAGCACTCACCAGCCGGAGACCAAGGATGAAGGTGCCCTTCTTAAAGAAATTTTCAATTTTTGGCCAAGATAAAAGGTTAAGGAGTAGACCGCTTTTTTCAGAAGTAGGTCCAAAAAATATTTGCTCTAAGCCAATAATATCTTTTTCTGCCAGAAAGAAGGCTCTTTCAATAACTTGGATTAATTCAGTAACGTTTCCTTGGCTGTAATGATGGGATAATAATAATTGGGTCGCTTCTTGATTAAGCATTGGAACGTTTCGCTTGTTTTTAAGCGCCATTTTTTCGAGGATTCCTTGGGCAAGGATCGGAATATCTCTTTTGCGCTCGCGTAGGGGAGTAATTTCATAAGTGTGAGTAAAACATTCCAGTAGTTCAGGAATTATTTTTGGTCCTGAGGCATCGGGTTCTGATTGTATACTTCCTATGATAGAGCATTTGTTATTCAAGGTTTTCAAAGCTTGGGATAGTTTGAGCTGGGTGTGTGGGGAAATAAGGTCTATTTCACCGATATATAAGGTTCCACCTTTGGCAATGTCGAAGAGACTGTTGTTTGGAATAGTAGTGGAGCCTTTCTGGCTGACTTGCACGACGATCAAGTCTCCCCATTGCTGATCGAAACGTCGCCCCTCTACAGTGATAAAAGGAAATTTTTCACCGAAGCGACGTTGATGAACGTACCAGGCCATCATTTGGCGACCAGTACCCCGCTCCCCTTTTAAAAGTAAGTTTCCAGCTGATTGAGAAAGTTCCTCAAGTTTTCGCTCAGTTTCCTTGGTTGTTTTGACACTTCCCCAAAGACCGTAAAATTTTTCTTTATATTTGGTGAGTTGTAAACTCGAACGGAGATATTCCTTGTATTTGGCTTCGGATAAGATTAGGTTGGTGTCATTCAGGTTTTGAAATACGCGACTCACAAACGTTTGGTTAAGATGCGGCCACCTGAGGAGCATCTGCCCAAAGCTTACAGCATCGAGCGCTAAAACTCGACATTGCTTAAGACAACGAATGCTTGTAGGGGAGGGCTTACCAGTTAGTAAAGAAAGGTCTCCAAAAACATCCCCTGGACCAAATGAATGGACTCGCCAGGGATGTCCTTCTTTATTAATAAAGACTGCTGCTTTACCCTCAACAAGGACATAAAAGGGATTCTGTTCCTGATTCTGTTTAATGATTTCTGAACCCTCTTCATAGTCTTGCCATTGGAAGTCATTGGCGAGTTCAGTTAATTCCGCTGATGTTAACTCGGAAAAAAGCTCTAAGTTGGCTAGATTATAAACTTTGTCTTCAATCATAAGTCCTCCAATAGCATAAATTTATGAAATTAGCGGAGATCTTCATAATATCCACTGATTATACTGTTTTTATTAATATAATGTATAAGGGGCGTTCTGCCAATATGCTCTTATTTCTGCAGATCAAGCCATTGCGATTATTGTTGATCCAGAAAGCTCTATATCACTGCTAATATTGAAGGAACGTTACTACTCGGGCATTGACCTTTCAAAAAAACCGAACAAAAACACCACCACCTGCTATAATAAAATAAAAACTTTGTGGGTGGTTATCGTATGAATGAGGAGAGCGTAATTAAATCTTACAATGAAGGTCATAGAAAAAAGAGACTTCTAAACACAGCCTGAGATAGATAAATTTTCAATGAGTAACACTACGTTGTAGTATTAAGACTTATAAATTAATATACTGGGTCTCGTGAAAGGTAGAGAAGAGTAGTTCACTAAACTTCTCTTCTCTTGGCTACTCCATATTTAATAGATACCTAACTCTTTATGAAAATACTGAAATGTGGAATATCTACGCAACAATGCCTTGCCTAGCAAATGTTGTTTGCTTAATGCTTTTGTGTAAAGATTAATATATTATTATAATCTTTGTTGAGTAAAATGTGCCTTGCCTCTTAGTGCATCAAATTCATTTTGCCGAATAATAGGCTTGGTCGTATTGTCTATATACCTATTTTTATCAGTAATAACGATTGATTTCGATAAGTCTAACCCACATTTGTTTTGCTTGTCAGTTTGAACTACATGATTATGGTTAATGTTTGAACGAAGTGGTATTGCGAAATCAAGATTGTTAATTGTGGCTATAATCATTATATATGGCCGATTATCCTTTTGTTCGATTTCAGAGCAGGTAATAAAATCATTATAAAACTCCCTTGTTAGAAATACATATTTTACCACTCTTCCTCCATAATAAAATGACTCCGCTAATATTAGCGGAGTCATACATCTTCACATTGAGCTTTTTTTAGATTTACTTGCCCACGCTCTATGAGCAAATCTTCATATTTATTATAAAACTATGGTTCTAAATTGTCAACCTCAAGAATTTAATTATTGATTCTTCAATAAACGTCATCTAACAATTATATAATCAGAGTTTTATATTTTATTATATGCTTAGGTTTTAAAAAATATACTTTTTTAACTATAACGTATAAGGACCATTTTGCAAATATGCCCCTGAACGCATGTCCAATCCAGAGCATAAAATGAACTCAGATAAGTTATCGAGGAGGGGGTAGTGTGGACCAAGCAACTTTAATTTCTCTAAAACGGCGCACGGACGATGTTTTATTAGAACAACGAGAGACGAATAAAAGTATAACCACACTGACTGAAAGGGTAACACGGGTAGAGGAAAACTCAAAATCCGCATAACAAGTCCGAGCAAATCAAATAGCAAGATGTAAAGCAGGAAACGTCCTGCTTTTAACCGTTAATTCCTATTTGGACAGCCCTATTGTAGGAAGATATTGTCTTTGCGAATTCGCAGTAAGTACTCTTAGGGTATTTACTGAATAGAGATAAGGTATGTATTACACAATTCGAGATGAGGTGGGGTGGAAGTGACTGAAACAAACCTAGTTTATAATAGTCATTTCCTGTTGTGGCAAGAAAGCAGGCTGGACTTTCCGGACGGTTGGCTTCAAACAGGCGGAGATACGGCAACGAAGTGGGAGTGGGTTGGCACTCCGGAAGGTTCAAGGGCTATTAAGATTGTCCATCCGTCGGGGCCGAGAGCGGGGATTACTCAAGAAAATAATGTCGTGATACCTGCTGGAGAAGGGCAGAGATGGGAAATCAGAGTTGTGCTTCAGACGGAGCCGGCGGAGATTCCTTGCTATATTCGAGTTTATCTTGGTGCAGTGAGCCAGTATTTAGTTTCCGTGCGACCAGGCTCAGGACCGGAAGAATATACCCGGGTTTTTTCCACGCCAGCAGGAGTAAATGGACTTCGGGTCGAGGTTGGGATTCTCGGAGAGGGAATAATTATAGTTCACGAGATTCAGGGCTGGAGGCTCTACCCCAAGCGAGAATTACGGCTTGATGAAAAGGGGCAAATATACGTTCGTCACATCGATTCCATAGGGCAGATTCAAGCACCTGTCTCGGTGAGACTGGTGAGCCCTCTTCCGATACCCGTCGATCTAAGAACACCCATAAGAGCTGACTTGCGGGATTTGACGCCTGCTCGTGATGGTCTAAAAATTTACGGTAGTAATGGAAATCCAATAATATCAACGAGTGATGGTGTAGTTCAAATTAAGATGTCTGGAAGAAAGTATATTCAAAGTGCAGAACCGGTGACCGCCTCTAATGTCTTCGGTTCAACCATACCTAGAGATGTAGCCGAGGTGAGTGTATATTCTTATGCTGTTCATAATATTGGCGGAGAAGGAGTATCGGTGCAATTACAAATCAGCCCGGATGGAGCAATTTGGACGGAGGATGATTTGGAACACGAGATATTACCGGGAGCACTTGAGGTTTTTACCCCAACTCACTTTCTCCGTTATGTACGCTTAATTTATCGTTCACAAGCTCTTAATCCTCTTACGGTGTGGTTTCAGGCTCAGGGTTAGATAAATCATTTAAGCGCAAAGAACTTAATGAGTTCTTAAGAATATAATGGGATAGACGAACAGGAGAAGCGAACTTATAGAGGGGAGATTGTATTGGACGGGCTTGCTTTAGTGCTTTTATTAGCCGTTGTGGTAGAGAAACTAGTTGAGATCTTTAAAGATATTGTTTACTCTATTCCCATGTTCCCAGATAAGTTTAGGCCCCTTACTTTGGAACTATTGAGTTTGACATGTGGTTTACTTTTTGCTTTTCAGAGTAACATTAATGCATTTGAACTACTAAATGTTAAGATCTCGGACCCTATGGTTGGAATAGTGACAACGGGCCTTGTGATAGGCAAGGGAGCAAACTTTGCGCATGATTTTTTCCAGTCTTTCAGTAAAACCAAATAAACTATAAGAGGGACTTGTGTGCTATGTCACACAAGTCCCTCTTATTTTTCCCATTCAACAAGATTGGGAGAGGGAGCTAAGATCGAGCGGTATTGTTCTAAATTACCGTAAGTGCCGTGGGGGTCGAGTTGCTTATATCTGTAATATTTTGCCAAGCGGTCCTGGGGTCTGAGCCAGCCAAGGTGTTTTATGCGCAGAGGGCTGGTTCCGCCACGTAAGTCAATCATGTTTTTGGGAAACCTTCCGCAATGTTGGGGGGTTTCTTGCCATTGCGCTTGAAATTCGGGAAGATAGCGGACCGCAAAGGGGCGATACCATTTGTGGGCTTGCCAAAGCGGATCCTCCCGGTAGTGGGTTTCTGTCCACATGTCAAACAGACGAAAGGAATAGTAATCTATAGTTGAAGAGTGGGTTATAAGTTCTCGCAGCTGTTTAGGAGCATCTTCTTCGAACATTTCATCCGCGTCTAAAATAATAATCCATTCCGGTTGGGTACTTATGGCCATTTCCCAGAGCTGTTTTCGGAGGAGTATCTCGTTATGAAACAGGGGCTCTTTGTTTGAACGGAGGGTTAAGGGAATTCCCTGAAGGATTTCTTGGCAGAGCTGGGCGGTATTGTCCTCACTGGCATCGTCTAAGATAACGGCATGGGCGATGTAATCAGTGGCCTGTTTTAAGACCATTTCTAAATGGCGGCCGGATTCATTGCGAACTAACATTGCCAGAGTGATTTTACCTGGACTAGCTGTCAGGGTAGAGTTGGCTATAGGGACAATTGGCCCTCCATGGGCGACGTTTAAGTTATCAGGGTAACTAACTATAACAGCGTCTGAAGACTTGGCATAAGTTAGTTTGGCTTTATACTCTTGCAGTTTTCTGAGTTCGGATTCCCGATAGATATGAAAAGGCGGGTAATGCGTATCGGCATAAAGCTCTAGCCCTAGGGCGGCAGCCCGAATACAGAAGTGGCGATCTTCGCCGATAAACCCTAAATTGGATATTTCTTGAAACGATACTCCTCGTTCAAGGGCGTTACGACTAAGGAGTGTACAAGCACCTAAACCACCCACTTTATAGGTTCCAGGTCGGGAGAGCAAATTAAGAAATTCTTGGGTTTTTTTGTTCATTTCCTCTTCACTAAGAGGTTCCCCCCTCCTCGATTCATATAGGGTGTACTGATCCCTTTGCCATACTTGGGGAAGTGGGATCAGTTCAGGTTTCCAACGTGTCCAGTAGACTTCTGATACAATATCCTTTTTAAGAGAAAGCAGATGGGGTAGGGTATTGGGAGCCAGGTAGAGATCGGAGTCGACGAGAAAAAGGTAATCGTACTTTTCGTCGAGGGCTATTTTAATAAAGAGGTCTTTATAACGAGCAACCTTCCAAATTAAATCCTCCTGCCAATAATGGGTGGACTCATCACGAGGGTAATCTCCCTCGGTATCGCCAGGGAAAACTCGAACCTGCGGGTGTTCAAGGGCAAAATCGGTGAGCAAAGTATGGTCATTGTGGTCATCAATAAAGGTAAAATCAAGCTCCACCTGGCTAGCCTCTAAGCGGGTGAGTGAGTCCAAAAATTCAGAGAGGATGCAGTCATTTTGTTTAACCGGGCTGGCTAGGAGAACACGATGTTTCATAATTTACAACTCCCTTTCCTAGAAACAAAAAGAGTTCACTAAAGCGTAACAAAGAATAAGAAGGCTTCCTTTAAAGCGCTATTGATTTTGTGCTTGGCCTTGAAATGCATAGGCTCCAGGTCTTGTTTCTCAAGGGCTAAACTACAGAGCTGGATTTCCTTAAGGGCGAGTGTCAAATAATTATGGGCAAGGTTCTTTGCATTAGCTGAATTGGACTCACTCGTTCTACTCCCGAAGATCTCAAGGAGATGGTTGAAGTCCTCAGCCGCTTCATGGTAGTTCGTTTGGGAGAGGTAAGCAGTTCCTCTGAGCAGAAGGAAATTCGATTGGTCTGGATACATACTCAAAGCCTTACTTAAAAAGTCGATTAATTTTATTGTTTCTTCAAGGCAGAGATAGCCAAGCGCAATATTGAGGAGAACATCTTCAAAGTAACCCTCGTTACCCGACATGCGCGTTAAGGCTTTTGTAAAGTGTTTTAGCCCCTCGGTGATAGAGTCCTGTTGATAATATTCGACCCCGAGGCAGAAGAGAAGGAAAGAATTGTCTGGATTCCTATCGAGTTCCTTAATAAGGATATGACTGTTGCGAGAAAATTTTTCTTTAGATAGTAAACGATCGTTAAGGTAACCATAGTGATTAAGAGTGAGAGGGGCGGAGGCTAAACCGCTGCCGTTATTCGCTCTCAGAATAGAAGGGGCTACTTGTTCATGAATTGCTCCCTCAAATTGATAAACTGAATTATTTCGAAATAAACGCACAACTTGATCGTAGGATTCACCTGGGGTTGGGTCGAGGATATTTTTAATATTAAGAAAATAACCTTCAATCTGGACGTTGTTTAAAAGTTCGTAGAAGGTTTTGGGGTTTACAGATTCAAGAATTTCGTCTGCATCCAGAACCAAGATCCACTCAGAAGAGGCTTGTTTTAGGGCGAAGTTCCTAGCTAACGAGAAGTCGTTTAGCCAATTTAAGTGAAATAATTTGGCTCCCGCAGCTAGGGCCAATTGGGGAGTGTTGTCGGTACTTCCTGTATCAATAACAATAATTTCATCCGTTAAATCCCGGACGCTTTGGATTGCAGCGAGCAGGCAGTCTGCCTCATCTCTGACGATCATGCATAAGCTTACAGTTTCTTTAGTGTTCATCGTTTATCCAACCATTCCTAAACTTAGCTTTAAGGCGTTTGTTTAAGTCTTGTATCCGCTGCTCATAGTTCTTAAGCAGCTGCTCGAAACCTTTTTCTGAAGCTTGCAGAAGAGTTTCCAGGCCTTGGCTCCAGGCCTCAACTCGGGGGCCGTTAGACATCACATGAGCTCGATAACGCTTACAGTCAAGCAACAGTTCTGTAGTAGGGATTAAGGTTTCCTTTCCCCGGATACTCAGCAGATATGGCGTGATAGTTTGCTTTTGCATTAGCCGGATTAAACACAGGAGAATGTACGCTTCACACCGGTTCGATTGATTTTTCCAAAGCATATTCGCCAAGACTTTAGCTTTCAGATCATCACCGAGCAGGGTAAGCGCGACAATCGAGAGTGCTTGGGCAGACGGGTAGAAAGAGCTGTTCGTCGTAATCTGGCTTAAAGACTCAAGCCCAGCGTGTGCTCTGCCCGAATAGATACAATATTTGCCGTAGAAAAAAAGGAAGCGTTCATCACCCTGGAAACAGTCTTTATGGGTTTCCAAACAGAGATAGGCTTGCTCCACATGATCCGAGAGGAAAAATAAATTTGCAGAGGTGAGGCAGAAAAGGGTGTCATCAAGAAATCCAAGATCTTCGAGGTGTTGATAACAGAAAGCGGATCCTTGTTCACTAAGCAGGATCAAAAAGAGACTGTATAGGGGGTAAGGATACTTTGGGTTAAGCTCAAGAGCCGTTTCATAAGCACCTCCGGCTTCTGGGGTTTTTCCGAGCTTTTCATAACAAAAGCCCAGGTGATAGTAAGCTAAGAAACTTTCTGACCCTGTCAGATGGCTGAGTAAAGCCGGGGGTGTACCGCAATCAATGGCCTGGTTAAACCATTTTAGGGCAATGAGGTATTCCCCCTTTTCTTCGAGGAGAAGTCCACCAAGATAAAAGATATCTGTAAAATTGGGGTAGCGCAGGCTTGCTTCGAGACAGAGGGAGAGAGCTTCATCGAGCCGTCCTAACGCTCTTAAGGATATGAGAAGATATTTTAGAGTAGGTGCCCGAAAAAGCAGGTGATCATCACTTAGACTGGAATAGGCTTTTTGCAAGAAAGGTAGAGCATAGCCCGGTTTATCAAGCATGAGCCACTCCACGCCAAGGTAATAGTGTAAAAAAGGGTTATGAGGGTCTGCTTGAGAGGCTTTTTTCAGCAGGTGAAGGTTGCGGTTTCTTTTCTGATGACGTATTTTTAAAGGCAGTAATTTATGCTTGATAGTGGGTCCCACGGCAAGGCCGACTTTTTGTTGGTCTGGGATAGAGACCTGTTCATGAATCTTGCCGATGTACTGATAGTTCCCGTTATTTCTGAACAATCTGAGCACATAAAACGTATTATATTCTTCTGTTGAATCCGAAATGGGATTAAGCAGAGGAAGCAAGAAAGCTTCTTTGTCTTTTTCTCTATTTATCAAGGAGTGAAAGCTGAACGAAGCTTGGCACTGGACTTCCTCGTCGGCATCTAGGGCCAAGATCCAAGTACCCGAAGCATGTTCAAGGGCAAAGTTTCGGGCGGCGCTAAAATCGTTATGCCAGGGGTAGGTATAAACATTTGGGGTATAACGCTCGGCAATGCTGATGGTATCATCGGTAGACCCTGTATCAACGATGATTATTTCATCGACTTTATCTTTAACGCTTTCCAGGCAATCGGCTAAATGGAGGGATTCATTTCTGACGATCATGGTGAGGCTAATCCGTTCGTTCATGTCTGGATGCAACCTCCTCTGCCAACTTCTGAAAAACATTGTTTTCTGGATATTTTGCCAGGGCCTCCTGCAGAATGTTTTGCCGCCAAGTGTTATAGAGGTTGATAAGACGAACATAGTAGCGAGGAGTATCCGGGTCAATTTGGAGGGCATGTTTATAATGTTGTTCTGCTTCGGTAAGCCGTTCTAGGTGGGAGTAGATTTCTGCCAGCTGAAAATGAGCTTCAGCCGATTGATTTTTTTCAATGACTGTTTGTAAAAATGGGAGGGCTCTGCTTTCCTCACTATAATCCACAAAGATTTGGGCAATCTTCAGGTTGTACTCGATCAAGCATTCCGGTTGAAGAGCGTGTAAGAAATACAGTGCCCGCTCGATTTCCTGCAGGGAGACCAAGCGTTGGACTATATCAAGCAAAAGCAACATCCCCTCCGGACCCAAAATCATTCGGGGGGAAGGTGCGGTTTTCCCTGAATAGGCTAGAAAGAGGGAAATCACATTTTTGGTATCCTGAGCTAATCCGAGAGCATGCAGCTCTTTACACAGGGTGCGGACTTTCGAGGATTTATCCTGAATCCAGAAGCAAAACAGCTTATTTACTGTGGCTATAGGGTATTCAGAGCTTCCCGGGGTGAACTCTTCTAGGAGTCTTAAGGCTTCAAAGAACCGCTGTTCCTGAATGAGGCAGATCCCTTTTCTCAGTTTGATATCGGGTGAAACAGGGAACCCGGCCTCGGCTTGGTCGAAATAGTGTAAGGCGAGACCATAGGCTCCGTGTCTGTAATAGATGTCTCCCATAAGTCGATTGGCCTCGGGCGTGCAGAAATCACAAACCTTTTCCAGGCATTCCATCGTATAGACCGGTTCTTCGGTTGGTTTTAAAATGCCAACCAGACTTTCTAAAGCGTGGGTAAAGCGTGCGTTGTCGCGCAGGCTATAGAGGTAATACTTGAGCGCTTCTTCTTCATCCAAAAAGGACTCTGCAATTTGAGCAAGATAATAGTAAGACCTAAAACCCCTGATCCCGCCAAAGGAGGCGTATTGTGGGGGTTGTTCAGGCATGGATAGGGCCTGGAGAAAGGCATTCCGCGCTTGAGCATAATGTTTAAGGTCTAGGAGGATGAGACCGGTATAATAGTAAAGATCCGCATAGTTGGGGAAGAGCTTGAGGGCTAGGGCAGCAGAATTGAGTGCCTCATGTAGTTGGTCAGAAGACTGCTGAGCTATCACAATATAACGTAAGAGCTTGGGGAGGTAGATTGTGTTCGGATCAATGTCCGTTGCCGACTGAATTAAGACGGCAGCCGCTTCCGCATATCGTTCGGCCCGGAAAAGTTCTACTCCATAATGGTATTGTAGTAAGCGGTTATGAGGATTTTGAGCTAGTTCCTTCTCAAGCAAGGTCAGGTTTCTCAACTTCTTATCTTTCTCCCTGATTACTTCGTCTAAATAACCGTGATGGACAAGGATAAGATCCTCGGCGACCTGATAACGGGCTTGGGGATTTTTCTCTAAAATAACATCAGCGATTTGTTCGTGAATCGCACCACGAAAGCGATATTCCTTTTTATTGCGGAAGAGCCGAAACACAAGATCGGGAACAGTTTCGAGACAACCTTCTTTCCCGAGGTGATTTATGATTTTCACAAAATATCCTTCAACCGTCTCGTTTTCAATGAGACGGCTTAAAATCTCCCGGCTTTCGGGAGAGAGCTCTTCGTCAGCGTCTAAAAATAAAATCCACTCCCCTTGAGCGAGCGCTAAGGAGGCGTTTCGGGCATCACTGAAATTATCGTTCCAAGGTAAATGATGAATCATAGCGCCATACTGGCGAGCGATTTCACACGTTGAGTCAGTAGACCCAGTATCGACGATAATGATCTCATGGACAAGGCCAACTATACTATTTAGGCACCGGCTTAGGTTTTGTTCTTCATTTTTTACAATCATGCACAAACTAACTTTTACCGCCATCACTTGTTTGCCTCGCATCTCTTTTTTCGTTTTAATAATATATGCACACTAAAACTGAAACTTTCCGTCGAGATAGAGAATATCATGTAGTGTGTGATCTGGATAATATTGGATTACATGAGAAAGGAAGGAGGAATAGAAGCATGGCGAATTTTAAAATTTTTCAAGACAATCCTGATCAGGCAAAGGTCAAGATATTCGGAAGTAGCAATGCAGCTTTAAACACGGATTCCTCAGGTAACTTGACAATTACGTCTACTGGGTTGGCGGTCGAGCCACCGACCGGAGGTCTGCTCATCACCTCCTCAGGACTGGCAATTACGTCAACCGGTTTAGCGATCGTGCCGCCGACCGGAGGTCTGCTCATCACCTCTACAGGACTGACCATGATCAGTGCAACGACAGATGTATCCGCTACCCTTGCTAATATCACAGATATTGCTGGGAGCGGGGATACAACTTATACTGTCTTAGGTGTCGAGACCTGGACCTTTGGTGTCGTCAACGAATCATTAGCTGCAAACGCCCAGGCCTTGGTAAAAATGCAGATCAGCCCAGATGGAACAAACTGGTTAGATGAGACAGGCACTGTGACGATTAACCAGAACTCATTAACTACTTTAGTCACATCAATATTTTTAAAGTATGCGCGAGTCTACTATAGTGCTGTGAATGCAGCTAGTGCGGTTACTTTGAATGTTTTCTTCCAGGGAGAGTTGTAGAACAGAATACTTTAGATATATTTAACTTGCTAACAAAAAGTAAAAGGACCGGTTTGTACTCAGTACTCCCCGGTCCTTTTCAAATTCTGTAATTTAAACGGTATTTGGTTAATCAGCAACAGCAAACTTGACAGTAACCGTTGTACCCGTTGGATTTGAGTCGAAGTTAATTTCTGCTTTATGACGGGCAGCTATACTATGACATATCGCTAGCCCTAACCCTGTCCCTCGTTCTTTGGTTGTGAGGAACGGAGTACCAAGCTTTTCGAGTATAACAGGGTCAAAGCCGCTACCTCGGTCGCGGATTTTAAGTATTATATGGTTCCCTAATATATGCGTTTGAATCGTAAGAAGTGTACCACGTGGCATGGCTTCTAGGCCATTTCTCGCCAAGTTCAGGATGAGCTGTCGAAGCTCATTTTCATTTCCATGAATGTCCGCGACCTGTTCAAGCTTAAGTTCTAGATCTTTTTCTTGATTTAGGGCATCCGCTAATAAAAGTGGAGATAGAGACTTCACTACCTTTGAAATATTGGTCAACTTAAAATCAGAGGGGTTGTCCCTAGCTAGGTTTAAGAAATCAGTAAGAATGAGATTCGCTCGATCGAGTTCCTCGATCATTAAGTCATAGAATTCGTGATATTGCTTTGTATCGTCCTTGGAGCCGAGCATTTGTAAAAACCCGCGAACAGTAGTCATTGGATTCCTTACTTCGTGAGCAATCCCCGCTGCCATCTCTCCTACAAGATTAAGTCGATCCAAACGTGCCAATTCTCGTTCAGCCTGCTTTCTCGCTTCTATGTTGCGGCAAAAAATAGATATTCCGTTCGCTGTTGGATAAATACTAAAGTCAGCCCAATACCCGATTAGTGGCGCATAAGATTCAAATCGTATTGGTTGGCCATTTTCCATTACTTGTAGACAAAAATCATTGATCAACTTATTATCATTCTTATAAATTTGCCAATAATCAGATCCTACCAAATGATTATGTAGTCCGTTTGCCTTACGCGCCTCAACCATGGCCTTATTAGCATAGGTTATTACCCATTTGCGATTAACAGCTAGGAAACCATCGTTAATACTTTCAAGTAAATTAACCATCTCATGATTCGCTTTGTGGAGTTCATTCTTGGCGGCTTCTTTTTGGATAATCTCACTTCGAAGTTGCTTATTAATTACCCGAAGTTCACCAATACGCAATTTGACTATTTGCTCTAAGTCTTCCCGAGATTGATTCAATTCTTTTTCTTTAAGTTCATTCTCGGTAATGTCCCATACAGATACTACCCTGTAGTCTTTTCCGTTAACAGTAACATCATGAGCGTCAACGTGTACAGGGAAAGTACTGCCATCTTTTTTGAGATGGACAGAATTATAAGCGTAATGACCACTTTCATGAATTATGCGCACGATTTCACTAAGATCTTTTTGACAATCTGGAGCATATACATCTTTCATTGATTTGCCAATTAACTCAGGAATACTATAGCCATGCATAGCCGCATAATGGGGATTCGTTTTTAGAATTTCACCACTGATGGAGTCGGAAACTACCATACCCCAATAATTCTCTGTGAAAATTCGCTCCCAAATCGTATTTTCGTCTTGAGCACGTGCTAATTCTGCTTCTAGGAAAGCAACTTTTTGTTTTAATTTGGTTATCACTTTGTCTGAAGACATTTGTCAAACCACTCTTTACTATTAGATTGCGCTATGTGTTCTTAGATGTGTATTCTTAGGTATTCTATATATTTATTTCCAATCCTCCTTATCATTCTATGTTTTTATAGGATCATGTGTTGTGTTCAACGCAAAGTTTGATAAGCAGCGAGGGTCATGGCAGCGACCTTAGACCAGGGATAATGTCTCTGGATATGCTCCGTAAGTGGCAGTGGAGATAGGCTTAAAGCCTTCTCCAAGCCCAAACGCAGGCTGCTATCATCCAGTGGTTGAACATAAGCTGCCATATCTTTGAAGTATTCGTAAGTACTACCTTGGTTAGTTGATAAAACCCTTGTTCCGCAAGCCCCGGCCTCTAGGCTTGAAAGGCCGGGGGTTTCAAACCAACTTGGCAAGGCATGAACTTTAGCTGCGGCATAAGCTGAGGCTAAGAGTTTGCCTTGTTGGGTGCCCAGATAAGTGACGTTGGGATAAGAGCGGGTCAATTCGAAATACTTGCGGTCATTGACGGGTCCGATTAGTATTAAAGGCAGGCCTAACTCTTGACAGACCCGTGCTAACCAATGTTGGTTTTTACGGGGTGAAATGCGGGCTACAGAAAGGATAAAGTCTTCAGGCAGATTAGGAAAACGCTGGCGGAATAAGGCGGGTCCAAGGTTAGGATAAGAATCAGGGAAACCATTGGGTATAACTAAGTAGGGAGCGTTCTTCGAAAAGTCCTGTTTGAGGTTGTCCATTTCTCTCTCGCCGTTGGGCAATAATAGCTGGCTTTCCCGTACGAGCCGTGCCCGCATGGGTTGGGCTATATTCCAAGTTGCGAGGGCATTGTGGGTTGCCTTGTCTCTCTGTAAAAAGGCACTCGGGTTCCAATAGACAGGGGATAGGACTGTCTTTTTTTGCTGTTTTTGGGCGTTAAGGAAGAAGAGATAGCTTTCTTTAATACGGGTTATATTGAAAATATGAACCAAGTCAAAAGAAGAGAGCAACTGGTTAGGGTCAGTAGAAATGGAGATTTCTACGCCTAAGTTTTTCAAACCCTGTCCAGTCGAGAGCATTTGCACAGTATCGCCAGCTGGATTTTTGAGAAAATCTGGTCTTATTTGCAAGAGTACCTTCACAAGGAGACCTCCTTTTCGCGGGGCACGATATGGAAATTCAAAAGAATTTCCTTCTCTTCGAACCTCTGACATCGAACCTCGCTATTTGATAGCTAATAATTGACTGCGAACGGATTGGATCCGCTGAGCGTAGGTATGCAGACGGTAAACATCCGCCTGGCCCTGAAGGGCGATTTTGTGGCGTAGGTCTTCACGAGTAAGATAAAAACGCGCTAGTTCTGCTGTTTCGTCTGGATGACGACTCCAGACTAAGTGAACATGGTTTTGAAACAAGTTTTCCAGGGCGGGTGTCCAGTGAGAAAGAAAGAAGGCACCACACCCTAAAGCTTCAAAAGTACGCATGCTCATCATAGTAGGAGAATCAATGACTGAGTTGAGTCCTAGGACAATCTTGGCAGAAGAATAGGCCGCCGGAAGGCCGGAATGGGGCAAATAGCCTGCGTAGGTTTCCGGAGGCAACGTGTAATTATCAGTGTTAGCCAGCCAATGTTCGTTACCATATACTCGAAGCTTGTAGGAACTCCTGTTCAATAAGGGTGTAAGAATTGTTTCGATCCCGACCTTGCGTTGAGGATAGGATGTATAGTAGTTGGCCACCAAAAGTAAATCTGTTGCATACAGTGCAGAGGGTTCAAGACGGCGGTGAAAAGCTGGATTACAGGCAAAATTAAAGTATAAGGCCTTAATGCCCTGCTGTCGGTAACGGTTGACATAGTCTTCAGCCGGGGTAAGGACAAGAGCCGCTCCGCGGGCAAGAGGTAAGGACATTCGACGCCAATCCGGGGGATCATCAATGGCCCAGTACACAAGAGGAAGCTTAAGGCTGCGTAAGAGCGGGAACAATTTGCTGGCTACAGTAGAAATAGAGACTCCCTCGGCAAGGGCGAAGTTTGGCCGCCAAGTGCGTAATAACAGTTTTAGTTCATCAGCCCAATTACTTTGCTGGACAGGTAGGAAGCGGACTTCATCCTCAGCTGTGAAACCGGAAGCTAGACCTTGGGTTAACAGATTGGAGTTATTTAAACAAAGTACTTTCATAGGCTATCTCCGTTGATCGGCCTGGATAATTACCATTTGGATTGATTGTACCAGGGAAGCAGTGTTTACATGGTATCGTTGGGCAACCTGCTCAACGCTCATATTGAGTAAGATCTTGGAGCCTCAACCAGAAGAGGGGATGCCAAATTTCTGCAACGTTGTTTTTAGGTGCGGATATAAAGTTAAAATTTCGCCGACGTTAGTCTTGTTAGTTACTTGAACCATTTTGCCCAAAATCCTTTCTGATGCTCTTTTGTTGTTTTTTCTTTTTCTCTTTCTCTTTCTCTTTCGATTTGTATGGTGGAGATAAGTTGCTCAATTTTTTGAAAGGAAGTTTCTCGATCGTTTTGTAATTGGTTAACTTGACTTTCTAAACCAACGATAGTTTTTAGGATAGGATCAAGTGTTTTAGTAATCATTGGAGCAAGGACCTGGGTTAGATGTTCATTATCCCGATTATGCTTTATAAAGGAAACTTTCTGGGGAGCGAAAACTGGTAAAGAGTCGGTCATAGTTGTTGAACCAGTATTTAAGCCTAGAGAGGAGGATGAATTATTACGGCCTTTTTTTGGTTTTAGGGTTCGGGATTTGTTTTTTTTCTGGTTTAGCTCAGATTCAGACTGTGGCGGATTGCTGTGTGAATTTTCTGTGAGAGTTTCGAGGATAGCCCCTGCTCCATTTGGAATAGTGAATGTGCCAGTGTTGGATTCCTGTGGAATTCCCTTTGGAGGTACGCTGGATTCTGATTCAAGGGTCGTTAGGGTTTCCAGAAGGGAAGGGAGTTCTAGTGATTCTTGTAGTGGGTTAGTTTCTTCAGAAATATTGTCTTTATGGACTGCTTCCGCTGCGGTTGCGGCAGGTGGTATTAAATCATCAGGATAGTCATCATAGGCAAACTGCAGGATATTCTCTAATGTCGGTTGAGTGAGAACAGGAGGAGTTGGGATAGACATGGCAATGGGTGATTGAACGGTATTGTAGGCAGACTGATTATAGGTGGGAATTTGGCTATTAATGGGTGTGATCTGAGTAGATGACGAAGCTTGAGTATAGGTGAGAGAAGATTGAATAGTTGTGGGTGGAGTCGTAGAGGGCAAATAGGGAGACTGGTTGATTTGGGCAGACATAGAATTGAAATTTAGACCAAGCTGCTGGTGATAGGCTGGTGTTCGTGAAGCTTGGCTCTCTTCAAGCCAGTAGGCATTGTAGTAACTTGAATTATTTTTTCGAATATAACGCAGATGACGATGTGTTGGAGCATTGCTAATAATTTGCTTCCAACCATCCCCTTTATAGAAAAGCAAAGTTTCAACTTCCGCATGGACTAAGAGCCACAGACCGCCATTGATTTCCATCGACCCTAAGCCCCTAATCGGTCCATTAAGTGTTTGAAGAGCCGCTGGCGCTTTAAGCCAGTTACCTGATAATTCTTGAACCCCGGTCAGATAGGCCCAACCTACTTCGATCTTGCCGTTTGCTGTTTTAGCGAGCCAAAAAAGGTGATGGATATTATCCGGAGTCATTATAGAAGTCATATCGATGACTTCTTGCTGAATTTGTAAGGACTGTAAAGTGTTGCCCCAGAGATAAAAAGAGCCGTTAAAACGATTGGTCAAGATAAGCGTTTGACGACCTTGAAAAGTCATCATTAAGAGGTGGAGATTACCTTCTCTGTCTAAAACAATATCATAGAGTGGTTCGCGGGAATGGAAGACTTCGCCTAAATTAACACTTCGCCACGTTTTACCGTTCCAAAATCGGTGTTCAATGCGCCATAAATCAGGAATGGCATAGTGGGAATAGGCATAGAAAATATGTACAGTTTTGCCCAAGGGAAAAAGCAATAGACGACGGTAGCGTGTGGTGCGTACATCAAGTTTGGCCAGTACAGTAGTTTGATTTTGGCCTGAACCATTGATTAGGGTATAACAAAGGTCACCGTTACCTTTAAGCATTACTAGGTGAACTTGTTCAGAATTGGCTGCCATGCCCTGGATTAAAAGGAGCGGTTCTTGTAATTGATAGAGCGGAGAGTAGGAATGTTCTTTGTAGAGGAGACAGCCGGAAGAGTTCATTTGTAAATAATAATGGGTATTTTCATAGGAAATGAGTTGGGGCGGTAAATAAACTGTTTTGTTGGGAACCGCCAACTTAATCACGCCCTTCCTAAGCAATAGTGATTTACGGGTTTGGAACGAGGAAACGGTGGATTTTCTAGCAAAAGGGGCTGCCGTTTGACAGACCGCTTACAGGAGGCCTATGGGCAAAAGCCCATAGGCCGGTTACAAGAAATAATTCAAGATTTTAGAAGAAAAAGAATGTGGCTAATTAGGTGATGCTATTTGAAACACGCTGAGTCATCTAATTGTGGCGGGAAGAAATCACTCGGGAATGGCGTCAGTGTAGTGTCTACAAAGGTTAGACATGGATTGAGTTCCAAGGTCAGGAATTCTTCACAAAGAGGGGGCTCTGGACAGTAGCCAAAGGCTGGAACAAGGAGTTGAACTAGGCCAGTGACCTTGGTGATGACAAAGCTGCCGATGGCCAGTTGGATAGTGGTAGCCGTAAAGATTGGACTGACAAGTACTTCGCTTCTGGTTTCAACCCGCAAACTGAGATCAAATTCCGGTCTGGTTGGTGGGAAATAGAGGACGATGTCCTTTAGAATATCCGGTAAGAATCCTGTGAGGACAACGATAGCCCCGCTAGCATCCCTTAAAGTTAGCGTGTAAGGAATTTGGATGGTGAACTGTACTCTTGAGAAGTTCGGGCGCGAGGGAATTGGTGTGATTGCAATAGAACCTGGTACGATTATGCCATTAGCAAAAGTCATACTGATAAAGGTGAAGGGTCCTGCCCCAATGGGGAGATTGACTAGGAAGGTGGGGAAGCATTCCCTTTGCTGGCAGCTGGCATAGACTTTCTCTACGATGATGCAGACGGATTCGGCAACTTCTTCCAGTTGATATGGGTCGGTCAGATCAATTGGGGCACCAGGTTCTAAGGCTGAACCTACTCTGCCTACGGTTACGCCTCTAGGTGGGAGGGCGGTCGGGAGAGCGGCAGAAATAGTATTAGTAGCGGCATTGATAATACTGATTGAACTATCGCCTTCGTTGGCTACCCAAACTTGCGTCCCGTCACCTGTAACATCAATTCCCCGTGGTTGCAGACCAACTGCGATAGTAGCGATAACAGTATTAGTTATAGTAGATATGACACTGACCGTGCCTGAGGCGTTATTGGTGACATAGACGAACGGATTTACAGGGTTTGCAGCTATTTCTATGGGGGTAGTACCTACTGCAATAGTGGTTAGGATACCGTTGGTTGCAGTGTTTATGACAGTAACATTGTTGCTGCCGCTGTTGACTACATAAAGCTTAGTGTTATCAAGGCTGGTGACCAAACCATGAGGAGATGTTCCCACGGCGATTGTGGCGACAACTAAATTGGTGGTTGGATTAATTACCGAAACGGTATTGTCTACGCTATTACTAACATATACTCGGCTTCCATCTCTGGCGACGGTAACATCCACTGGGCCGTTGCCAACTGTTATCGTGGCCACGACGGTGTCGGTAGGGATGTTAATGACAGTGACCGTTCCAGAGCCGGAGTTTGTCACATAGGCTGTTGTACTTGTTGGGTCAACTGCGACCGATGTTGGAGCAATACCTACTGGGATCGTAACTATTACGTGGTTCTTGTTCGTACAAATGACAGTGACGGTGTTACTACCGAAGTTAGGAACATAGACCTTCGTACCATCCGGTGTGCGTTTTGGGAACAACGGAGAAACGCCCACGGGAATGGTAGCAATCAACTCATCGCTATAGACATTGTAAATTGCGACGGAGTTGTTGAGGGTCACCCAGGCATGGGTCTCAAATAACATGTGCTATTCCCCCCTTACGGAATATTTGAGTTTATGGAGTATAGAACTTTTTCATGGTATCTTATTCATTGAGGTAGGAGTGTGTTACAGTTGCCCCGTTTGGGTTGGTGGAGTTTACTAAATTATGTCGCTCTAAAGTCGTGAAGGCTTTTTTGAATTTGACTACTCATTTGGCTAGCACGCTCTGCCCAGTCATTGCTTTGGGCGTAGGCGATACGTTGGCCTTTCCACAAATCTCCTTTCTGAACAATTTGCTCTAGGCGTAGGGAAAAACGGGTTGGGTCACTGTCTAAATAAATCTTTGGAACTGAGATAAGTTCCGGTAAGGGTGTGGCCATCACAGGCAGACCTGTAGCATAATATTCGTAAAGTTTTATAGGGTTACAGCCTTTGGTCATTTCTGTTAGTCGGAAAGGGATCAGTCCGACACTAAAATGCTGGAGATAACCAGGTAACTGAGTATAAGGCTTTAAACCTAAATATTTTATGTTGGGCATTTTTAAAGGAAACTTTCTCATTTGAAACAGAGCACCCATAAAAACAAATTGCAGTTGAGGATTGCCCTTGATTACGTGTTTTAAAAGATCCCAATCGACCCAAGGGGCGATTGCTCCACTATATCCAATAATTGGTTTACCGGTGGGGAGGTCAACTGGTTTTTGAGTTCGGGGTGCCGAAAAACGGACGGTATCCACCCCGTTTGGAACTAAATAAACATTCGGATGGGCTGCGGAAAGGTGTTCATAAATACTTTTGGCACTGGCAAAAATCAAGTGGGCTTTTTTTAGGATAGTAGGATAATAAGGAGCCCAACTGGCGAATTCTTCTTTTGGTTCATCTACGGCATCGTAAATGATCATATCTGGGGCATATTGTTCAATTAAATTAATATGAGAGGGCACACTTAACCAAAGAATACGGGGTCTGGGGTGAGGAATGCTTAAGCTGGAAATTCCCTGACATAAATTGAAAGTATTCGAGAGTTTTTTGACACCAGGTACTGGGAAATCCCCAAGATCTTCATAAAGAACGGTATATCCTTGAGCGGCCAACTGCCGCATGATCTGTTGCGGTCTCTGGAACATCCAGTTCCAAGGGATTGAAGGTGGATAGATAATTGTAGGCATAGAACCTCCTGTGCAATGCATAATGCATAATGCTTAATGCTTAATAATGAATTGTGAATTAATTATATTGGTCTCTGTATAAGGTATGTTGAAACTTAAATAGTGGGAAACATGGTTAAACTTTAGGACAATAGACCTATTTCATAACAAATTCCTGAATGTAGATATTACCGTAAATGCTGGCATAAGCTATGCCTAGTCCTATATGTGTCATCCTGAAATCTAAAAAACAAGTTTAAACACAGTCAGTAAATTTATTAAGTGAATGATTACGAACAGAAAGATATTGAATAAATTGAAGGGGGAGTAAGATTTGATTTTACTAAGGTAAGTCTTTTTTTGGAGGGATGCTACTTTGAAGGTTTTATCATTAACTAATGAATTTGGGGAAGAACATTTTGGTGGAGCAGGTACGGCCGTTACCGGAATGCTTCGTATGTTCTCTCAACAAGGTGTACAGCAGGTGGTAGTTGTACCTGATAGTAGGCGAAATGAACCAGCTTGGGTTATAAGACATGGAAATATAAAAATATTTAGTTTACCGCGTACAGAAGCTTATTTCGGATACTTGGGGTTTATCAATTCTGAAAAGGTACTTTTAGAGTTACCAGAACTTAGAGAGGACTGGGACCTGATTCATATACATGCCATTAACTTTGCTCCTTTGACATATGCTCTTTCGGGGGGGAGGATTCCAATACTCTACTCTGTATATTCAATTTTGCGTGAGGAATTAGGGAATAACTTGGCCCCCGAACTTCAGGCGCAATTTGCGTTCCAGGAGGAATTATTCACTAAGTGTCAGCGGATTCACCTGATGAGTCAGAGTGTGGGACATTACATTAATACAAAATTCCCCGAATTATTGAAAAGAACAAAAGTAGTTCCTTTAGGAATTAATCCTTCGCAGGAGCGTTGGTTAGGAGGTAATCCAAATGCCTTGCTTTATGTTGGTAGATTACTTGGTTATAAGGGAATTGAAGATCTGATTAAAGCTTTGTACCTAGTGAAGCAGAGTGGTCGGACGTTTACTTTAGATATTGTTGGCAGAGGAGCAGATGATTACGAAAATCGTTTAAAGGTTCTTGTAAAGAGTCAAAAATTAGGTAATCATGTTAGGTTTCATGGCTGGCAAAATAATCAGCAGTCGGTCGAACAATGGATGAAAGCCTCTGGGCTTCTAATCGTTCCTAGTCACAAGGAGGCCTACGGCTTAGTAGCCTTAGAGGGAATGGCTACTGGGGTTCCGTTAATTATTTCCAAGGCCGGTGGTTTGGCTGAATTAGCAAATTATTCCTGCGCCTTAACTTTTGATGCAGGAAATATTGGACAGCTAGTTCGGGCAATTAATAAGGCTTTGGATAATCCGGCTTTAATGCACAGCCTTGCCCGTACTGCTCAACAACGTGCTGCTGCTTTGGAATGGTCTAAGCTGATTCCAAAATATCTTGAGTTATACTCCGAGACTATTCGCAATGCATAATAATGATTGGGGAAAACATTCAAATCGTTATTGTGTTCCTCATAGAGTTATGTTTGGTGTGGATGAATCTGTTTGTGACACTCCAAGGGTATTTGAAGCCTTCACTAAGGCCTGCCTTAAAAAAGGTCGGGATTTTTATAATCCACTCGTACCTGAGTTAGTCGAGGTTAGTGATGTGCGGCTTACAGAACTCAGCAAGGTAGTGGAAAATGTTAAACGTTATGTAGATGTGGCTTTTGCCCAAGAGATTTATCGTTATTGTATTCGTCACGGGCTGGACTTTAATAGCTTAAGATCTGCAGTCAATAGCAAAGTAAATGTTGAATTACTGGGAACTGATCGGGGTATTGGGGGGAGTGCCTCCCTAAGGATATGGGGTTTTTGCGGGCAGTTTTTGTTCGAGAAAGTACTATTGCAGAATGGGCAGCAAATACAGTGCCGAAGGTACAATCGTACCTTCTATCCCTTCGCGATATTAAGCAAAATAGTCTCTACTTGATCAGCGGTACGTTGCCAGGTCCAGGGTTTAACAAAAGTGGTTCCGAAAGTAGCTAAACGCTGGCGTCCTTCGTTGTCTTGTAACAACCTCTTCATGGCATTAGTTAGTTGAATAAGATCACTAGGGGGAACTACGAGGCAGTTTTCACCATTTCTGGTGTAATCTCGATTTCCACCGCAATCGGTAGTTACTACAGCGGTTCCGCAAGCCATTGCCTCTAAAGGAGGCATACCAAGTCCCTCACTAAAAGAAGTGTACACATAAAGATCGGCCTGTGCATAGAGCCTGGCCATCTCGATATCGGTTGAAGCAACTTTAATCATATATGGAACTGAACTTTCAAAAGGCACTCCTTCAGGAATAACTACATGGATATCGAAATCGTCAATTTGTTCTTTTAACTGTTTGCAGGCTTCTAAGAAGTTAGCATTTCCTTTCCAATGGTAACCTGGACCGCGCATGATATAGAAGACACTTTTTCGCCCCGTCTGGGTCGAAAGCTTAGGGTGGGGATGAAAAATAGCAGTATCAACCCCAGCATTAATAACGATGCTATCAAGGCCAGTTTCGTTTAAAATGATTTGGCGTTGCCACTGGGAGATAGTAATGATGGGAGCCTTGATCTGATATGTTTTTTTGGACAGTTCAGGGTTGAGAACAAATAGGGGTTCATAGACGAGGCTTAGTCTGACGACTTGGCCTTTTTTTGATTGCCAAGCTGGCATGACTGTTGGATAGAAATTTGGCAGAATAAAATCAGCTGGGGGAAAAGAAGCTGGAGTTAATTCTTTAACTCGTTTAATTTTAGCACGTACAGGCCATGCTTGAACGCCACTTTCAGGTATCACGAATTCTACATTATGTCCTTTATCAACTAAGGCATTAGCTAATTGATAAAGAAATCGGGCTCCTCCACCAGTTTCTAAACTAAGAGCAGGAATGACTATTTTCATTAGGAGACCTCCTACAAAGCAGTTTACTGTCAGTATATGCTGATCGGAAGCCAGACGTCAGAAGCCAGAGGTCGGAAAAGTCAGAGATCAGGGATTAGAAGAGCGAATAGCGCGGTTTGGTTATGGAGTTCGCATATCCAGTTTAGAGTGTTGTGTATTGGAGTTGTCATTCGCCTTTCGAACATCGGATATCGAACATCGGATCTCGTAGACTGTGACCGATAAACCTAAATTTACATAGGATATTGTGATAACTTCCTAAGAAGGGATGAGAGAAATTGGGAATAGAAAATAGACAGATCTTAATTACTGGGGCAGGAGGCTTTATAGGCAGCCATTTAACTGAAGCTTTAGTCAAAGCAGGAGCCAAAGTCCGAGTTTTTATCCGTTATAATTCTATGAATGGCCAGGGCAATTTGGCAGACCTAGACCACTCATTGTTAGAAAATGTTGAGGTGATCGCAGGGGATCTCCGAGACTCAGATGTAGTTGATAAAGCAGTATCAGGTTGCGAGTTTGTTTTTCATTTAGGAGCTTTAGTGGGTATTCCTTATTCTTATAAAAATCCGCGGGAAGTTGTGGAGACGAATGTTCTTGGTACCTTTAATGTTCTTACAGCGGCGCGCGAGCATCAAGTTAACCGAGTCATTCATACTTCGACCAGTGAAGTGTATGGGTCGGCACTTTATGTCCCTATTGATGAGTCCCACCCACTCCAAGGACAGTCACCTTATTCCGCAAGTAAAATCGGGGCAGATAAGTTGGCAGAAAGTTTTTATGCCGCTTTTGACCTGCCAGTTGTGACAATACGACCCTTTAATAGTTATGGACCACGGCAATCAGCTAGAGCAGTTATTCCCACGATGATTACTCAAGCACTTACCTCTGAAGAGATTAAGTTAGGAAATACGGAAATACTGCGTGATTTTACGTTTGTGACAGACACTGCTGAGGGATTTATGGCAGCCGCTCTGAATGAAAAGGCAGTTGGAAAGGTTATTAATATAGGATCGGGACAGGAAGTTTCTATCGGACAATTGGCCCAAATTATTGTAAATAAAGTACAACATCCCATCCCTATCAGTTTGGACGTTAAGCGCCTTAGACCAGGACGCAGTGAGGTAACACGTCTTTTGGCAGATAACCAGCTTGCCAAAGACGTTCTGAGTTGGGAGCCACGCGTATCGATCGAGGAGGGAATAGAACGAACAATCGTTTGGATTGCTGCCCATTTAAATCGTTATCAGCTTGGCGAATACCAGATTTAAACTTTCAGCAGAGAAGGAGAACGATATGCAAGCTGTTATTTTGGCAGGAGGGAGAGGCTCACGCCTTGATCCCTATAGCCGGGTTTTACCGAAACCGCTTTTTCCCATTGGACACGATCCGATTGCGGCCCTTCTAGTGAAACAACTTAAAAACGCCGGGTTCGAGGAAATTATTATGTGTCTGGGGTATTTAGCTGATTTGATGATGGCCTATTTTCAAGAGGGTGACCGTTTTGGGTTACCTATTCGTTATGCGATAGAAACCTGTCCTTTAGGAACGGCAGGTCCTTTGAAAATAATTACCAAGCTTGCCGACGATTTTTTAGTAGTAAACGGTGATGAATTAACGACCTTGGATTTTGAGGCTTTATTTGCCCACCACCTGCAGATGAAAGCGGCTATGACGGTCGCTGTTCAAAAGAAGCTAGTTCCTTCCTCGTTTGGAGTTTTAGATATTAAAGATGGGCAAGTGATTGCCTATCGTGAAAAACCGACCCTTAACTATTGGGCGAGTATGGGGATTTATGTCTTAAATAGGAAAGTCCTTAAGTTGATTCCTGAAAACAAACGCTTTGACATGCCAGACTTGGTCCAAGATCTTCTTAAGGAGCAAGCACGTATCGTGAGTTTCGAAAGTGAAGATCTCTGGTTTGATATTGGAACGAACGATGATTTAGAGAAGGCACAAAAGGCCTTCGATCAGTTCCGACCAGATTAAAGTTCTGAGTGCTAGAACTATCTGTTTTTGCTTCCCATAGTATAAAGGAAACTATTTGCGATGCTCGAAGTTTGATGCTCGATGAATGAGGTTCGAGGTTCGAACTACGCGCCTCGAACCTCGAAAAAGGGAGGTGGCAGAGCTTGGGAAAGATATTAATCTTGGGAGCAGCAGGAATGCTGGGGCATAATTTATTTTATTATCTATCTGAGAAGGGTGGTCACGAGGTACTAGGTACGGTTCGGTCGGATAAAGAGTTATCCGGTTGGTTACCTCCGGAACTCCTGAAGAAAGTACGCTCCGGCGTAGATGTCAATCATTTCGAGAGTATCGTTTCAGTTATCGCGGATTTCCAACCGGATATCGTGATTAATTGTGTCGGTATCATTAAACAAGTGTCAGCCGCTCAAGATCCGCTTATAACCCTAACCGTTAACGCTCTTTTGCCGCACAGGATTGCTCTGCTTTGTAAGGCAACCAGTGCGCGGTTTATACATGTCAGCACGGATTGTGTCTTTGATGGTGTGAAAGGCAACTATTTAGAAAGTGATATTTCTAACGCTACCGATTTATATGGCCGAACGAAATTCCTGGGAGAAGTTCTCTATCCACACTGTGTTACCTTACGTACTTCAATTATTGGGCATGAATTAAAAGGGAGATATGGTTTGGTAGAATGGTTATTAGCTCAAAAAGTCAAAGCTCGAGGTTTCACCAAAGCGATATACTCCGGTTTTCCGACAGTGGAATTATCACGAATAATCAATGATTATGTTCTTCCTAATCCGGAACTGAAAGGGCTTTATCACGTCTCGGCTGATCCAATCTCTAAATTTGAGTTATTAAAAATTGTAGCTACAGAGTATAAGAAAAAGATCGAAATTGAACCGGAGGGAGAGCTGCAACCAGACAGATCGCTCGACTCTTCCCTGTTTCGTACCCTTACCGGTTATACTCCGCCGTCTTGGCCGCAACTCATTGAGCAAATGCATTTAGATTATTTGCATTTTCCTTTTAACAAAGTTTTCTTGGGGGTAAAATAATGAGGCTTTTAGAGAATAAAGTGCTCGTAATTACCGGTGGCACGGGCTCTTTAGGCAAGGTCTTAACACGCCGATTATTAACAAAAGAATTGGGTATGCCTCAGAAAATTATTATATTTTCGCGTGATGAAGCCAAACAGCATGCTATGCGAGTTGAATATCAGCAGAAAAGTAAGGTTACAGATGAAGTGATTTATGATAATTTTGCTAGACTGATTGAGTTTAGAATTGGCGATATCCGTGACTATGCTTCGGTTTGTTCTGTTTTGAGAGATGCTGATGTCGTTATTAATGCCGCTGCTCTAAAACAAGTTCCTTCTTGTGAGTATTTTCCTTTTGAAGCGGTGTTGACTAATGTGCTTGGTCCAGAAAATATCGTCAGGGCGATTCGCGAGAACAATTATAAAGTAAAAACCGTGGTTGGGGTATCTACGGATAAAGCCTGTAAACCGGTGAATGTTATGGGAATTTCTAAGGCTATGCAAGAGCGGATATTTATCACAGCTAATGTGACGCTTCCCAAGACAAGATTTATTTGTGTGCGTTATGGTAATGTGCTTGCTTCCAGGGGGTCTGTAATCCCTTTGTTTCATGAACAAATTAAGCACGGTGGTCCGATAACGATAACGACCAAGGAAATGACGAGATTCTTATTACCCTTAGAAAGTGCCGTCGATACCATTTTTGCTGTCCTTTCAGGCGCTAAGCGTGGTGAAATATATATACCAAAAATTCCTGCGGCGCGCATCGTTGATGTAGCCAAGGCTTTGATTGAAGATCGGAGTTTGTTAATAGAATATACGGGAATTCGCCCAGGAGAAAAGGTTCATGAAGTATTAGTTTCTGAAGAAGAGGCTTGGCGAGCGTATGATCGGGGCGACTATTATGCGATTAAACCCATGCTTCCCGAATTGTTTATTGCGGAGCCTGGTCAACAGGCGTTGTCCAAAGAGTATAGTTCTGGCGATTTTCTCATGACCCTCGAAGAAACGGAAGCTTTGTTAAGAAAGCATTATCTGATGGTGGGGCAAGACTATATCGACGAAGGAGAATTTTTGCGTTGAAGAACTATAGTATCGTGTGTATATGTCAAATTTATAATGAACTTTGTAAAGGTAACCTAGAACGGTTTGTAAATTATGTTTTACCCTTAGTAAGTCATTTGGTTGTCTATGATGACGGCAGCACGGATGGCAGCTATGAATATATGCTAAAGAATACACCATATGTCCTTAGAGGGACTAAAAATGATTTTGTCAATGAACGAAGCCATAAGCAGCTCCTGCTGCAAGAGGCTTTAAAGCTAAAGCCGGATTTTATTTTGTGGTTAGATGCAGACGAAGTATTAACCGCCAATGCCGCCGAGAAGCTTCAGGAATTGTGTGCACTTTGTGACGAAAAGCAGAAAGATGCTGTGAACATGCATGAAGTAAACCTTTGGCGCAGTTATGCTTGGCAACGGTTGGACAGTTTATATGATTCAGGTTGGTTTTGCCGTCTCTGGCTTGATGACGACGAGCCTAAACCGCTGAGCTTTGCGAAGTCTTTAGCTTATGTCGAAGAATACCGGGAAGAAGTGTTTGAGATAATTTCAGGTGGGGTGGATTTTGAGGGTGCTCTGCAAGAATTACCCAAGCGTACTTTTGCACCTAGGCAAGTTATGCTGGAGAAGAACTTTTCCACTCAGGATTCTATGCAAATGTGGCAGCGTTTACTAACGGCTGTCTTTAAAGAACTCATGATTGCCAAAGCCAACGATCAAGGAGGAGTCGAACGGCCTAAGGTATCAATAATCATTACAACCTTTCAGAGAACGCATTTGTTAAGGTGGGGGCTCTATTCCTTAGCCCTCCAGACCATGCCCTTTGAGTTTGAAACCATCGTCGTTAATGATGGCTTACTAGATGAAACAGAAGAGATTTGTAACGAGTTCAAGGAAAAACTTAATTTGAAGTATATATTTACCGGACAAAGAAATCTGAAGGGTGGTTCGGTTTGGCGGGTACCTGGTTTTGCTATTAATATTGGGGTCAAGCAATCCACAGGGGATATTTTAGTCATGTGTTGCGCTGAAATGTTTCATATTAACGATACTATAGTAAGGCTGACTAAGCCTATTTTGGATAATCCTAAATTGTTGGGTATTCCGCTTGGAAAGGATGATCGTAATGGGGCTTTACTGGAGTGTATCAATAAAAATAACGGAACTTTTGATCTTGCGACGTACAACAAGTGTGTGGATTTAACGACTACAATGCCATTTTTGATGGCCCTTCATCGCAGTCAATTTATAGAAATCGGGGGCTATGATGAAGATTTTGTGGGGATTGCTTATGACGATCGGGATTTAATCGATCGATTATTGGGAAATGGTTGCCATTACTGTCCGACAGATGCGACAACGGTACATTTGTACCATCCCAGAGCGAAAGGTTATTATGAGGGTGAAGGTCCCCCCGAATGGGACTATAATAAAAATTTGTACTTTTCTAGAATGGGTAAAATAGTCAGAAATGAAGGTAGAGCGTGGGGGATTTTACGATAACGAGTGTTTCCCAGATAAACTTCCCATAGGTAAATTCCTAGATAAATTCTCCCAGGCTGATTTTTAGTAAAGGGGCTGTAATAAATCTTCATTTTGAAGTTTGTTACAGCCCCTTTATTTGCTTAGAAAAATTAGCCGGTTTCAAAGTGGAGTAGGGAAAGTTACCTCAAGTAGGGCTTGTCCTCTTATAGGGTATGTCTAGGAATTGTTCCAGCAAGCACAAGCGAACTCGCTTCGCTCGATGATTCCTGGTAACCAAATTAGGACATGAACAATACAATAAATTAACCCATAATTTAGGAGGTTATTGGATATATGCCTTATTTAACGACGGGTATGTTGGGTAACACCTCGGTTGAGGGCGTTAGACAGAGTTCAACGCTCTCAGTAAATATCTCGAATGTTGATACTTCTACAGTAGCTATTCAAGTTGAGGGGTTTTTTCAGAGTGGAACAACAAAAATGAAGTATGTAGAAGAGTTTTTCACTCTTAAAGCAGGAACAGTGGCCTTGAAGAATTATATCGTCCCATTTAATGCCTTTGAGTTTGTCTTCTTTGTTAGCTCTCAGGCGGTAAAAGTCTCTGTATGGAGTAAAGACGTTAATGGAAATCTTACTTCAGCTCATTTGGTAGTGGCCGAAGCAAGCGCCTGAACAGTAACGAAAATCGGACAAGTACAATATAATGTATAAACCCATAACTTAGGAGGTTAGAAAAAATATGCCTGATTTAACAACGGGTTTGTTTAATAACACCCCAGTTGAAGGTGTTAGACCGAGTTCAACACTCTCGGTAAATATCTCGAATGATGATACTTCTACAGTGGATGTTCAAATTGAAGGATTTTTTCAAAGTGGAACGACAAAGGTGAAGTATGTAGAGGAGCTTTTTCCCCTTACAGCAGGTAGTGTGACCCAGAGAAACTATTTCGCCCAATTTGATACCTTTGAGTTTCAATTCACGGTTAGCTCAGGGGCTGTTGAAGTCACTGCTTGGGGAAAAGACGCAACGGGAAATCTGACAACAGCCCATAGGGTAGTTGCCCAAGAGGTTAACCCATTTTAACGAGAAAATATTATAAATAATGTAAGGAGACGAGAGAATGGCTGAGTTAACTACCGGATTAATTGAAAATACACCGGTCGCCGGTGTAAGACCAACGTCAACGCTTACAGTAAAAATCACCAACGATGACACAATTGCCGCTAACATTGAAATTTTGGGTTTTTTGGTGTCAGGAACTACGAAGACACAGTATGTTGCGGAAGCGTTTGCTTTGGCGGCGGGGGATGTTGCAACCAGAAATTATTTTGCGCAGTTTGATGCTTTCGAGTTCCAGTTCATTACTAGTTCCAACGCTGTGGAAATCTCGGCTTGGGGAAAAGATGCTGCAGGGAATTTGGTCACAGCTCATCGCCTGCTAGCTGCAGAACTTGATCCAATAGCTTTTCAAGGGGCCACAGGAGCCACAGGAGCCACAGGTGCAACAGGAGCCACAGGAGTCGATGGAGCGACAGGAGCAACAGGTGCGACAGGAGCCACAGGTGCGACAGGAGCCACAGGTGCGACAGGAGCTACAGGTGCCACAGGAGTCGATGGAGCGACAGGTGCTACAGGAGCAGCAGGAGCCACAGGAGCCACAGGAGCTACAGGTGCCACAGGAGTCGATGGAGCCACAGGAGCTACAGGAGCTACAGGAGCCACAGGAGCTACAGGAGCTACAGGAGCTACAGGAGCCACAGGAGCCACAGGAGCCACAGGAGCTACAGGAGTCACAGGAGCTACAGGAGCTACAGGTGCCACAGGGGCTACAGGTGCCACAGGAGTCGATGGAGCCACAGGTGCGACAGGTGCGACAGGTGCGACAGGAGCGACAGGTGCTACAGGAGCCACAGGAGCCACAGGTGCCACAGGTGCCACAGGTGCCACAGGTGCCACAGGAGCGACAGGAGCCACAGGTGCCACAGGAGCGACAGGAGCCACAGGAGCAGGTTTGGCGGCCTACGGTTATGTTTATACACTTGACGCAGTGGCTCAAGTTGTTGCTGGCGGAGCAGATGTGATATTTAGCAATAATGGTCCGCTTGTAAACGAAACCCACACTGCTGGTACCGCCCCGGTAACCGTTACACTTGCCGGTAACTATCAGATTGACTATACCGTAAGCATAACTGCAGGTGTAGGTGCAGCATTAGCTATTGCAGTGAATGGCGCAGTCATTGCATCCACTCCAATTTCAGCGTTGGTCGCTACTGGTCAAGTACCGGGTCAGGCAATTCTACTACTTGCCGCAGGGGATGTCATTACGCTGAGGAACGACTCCGCTACCCCGATTACACTAACTGCTTCACCCGAGGTTGGAGCACAAATGACTATTGATAAATTAGATTAATTATTCTATAAGTTAATCTAATCCACAGAATAAATTGGTGTGGCTAAAGTCCCTTGCTAACCCCAAGGGACTTTATTTTAAGCTTTTGTTTTCATGATAAACTTCCCAATAAATTTATTTTGAATATATATAAAGTAATCTGTTGAAAAGGGGCAGAAAAAATGGAGGGTAAGGAAATAAGCATCAGTCTATGTATGATAGTCCGTAACGAAGAGAATACAATTGCGCGCTGTCTTAATTCCGTCAAAGGTATTCCTGATGAAATAGTTATTGTTGATACAGGTTCCTCAGATCGTACGCAAGAGATTGTCCAAGAATTCACTGATAAAATCTTTGATTTTACTTGGATTGATGATTTTGCGGCTGCCCGCAATTTTGCTTTTAGCAAAGCAAGCACGGATTATATCCTTTGGCTGGATGCCGATGATATTTTTGCAGAGTCTGATCGGGAGCAGTTTCTGAAACTGAAGATAAATTTAGATCCCTTAATGGACGCCGTCAATATGCCCTATCTTTTAGCATTTGATCAGTTTGGCGCAGTTACTTTCAGCTTAAGAAGGAATCGCTTGGTTAAACGAAGTAAGAACTTCCGATGGATTGGGGCTGTACACGAGTATTTGGAGGTGCCTGGACAGGTTTTAAACTCTGATATTTGTGTAACCCACAAGGGAATGGGAGGGGGTGATGCTGACCGCAACCTTAAAATATATGAGAAGCGTAAGGTCAAAGGGGAATCGTTTTCCCCACGGGATTTATACTACTATGCTAACGAACTGTTTGATCACCAACTCTATAAGCGAGCGATTGAAGCTTACCAGGAATTTTTTGAGACTGGACAGGGCTGGGTCGAGGATAAAATTGCTGCTTGCGGAAAAACGGCGGATTGTTACCAAAACTTGGGAGAAAAGACCAAACAACTGGAATATATCTTTAAATCCTTTGAACATGCCACCCCAAGGGCTGAGTTCTGTTGTCGCTTAGGTTTTTATTTTCTGAGTGCTGAGCATTATGAACAAGGGGTTTTCTGGTACAAACTGGCTACTCGATTGGAAAAGCCTATTGACAGCTGGGGACCTATGATTGAAGCCTGCTTTACGTGGTTACCGCATTTACAGTTGTGTGTTTGCTATGATCGCTTAGGTAAACATGAGTTGGCCTATGAGCATAATGAGATTGCTAGAAAGTATCGTCCGGAAAATACCCAAGTTATGTACAACAAGAATTATTTGGAGGGTATTTTAGGATTGGGAAGGGCCGCCGAAACGGAAGAAATCAATCAGGAATTAGCCAGTAAGTAGAGGCTAGCCCTCTACTTACTTTTGTTAGAAATACATAGTTTACCATTATTCCTCCGTAATAAAATGACTCCGCTAATATAGCGGAGTCATACATCTTCCCGTTGAGCTTATTTATCTTTGTGTGTAGTTCTGGCAAATTAGCGGCAAACTGCTTGGTAACGACCTTGGCAACTTTTGAGGCAAAATGGCAAGTGAACTCGTTCAACTAAAGCTGAACATCGAGAATTCGGTGGGGGAGTCTACCGCTCTTCGCCGCTTAAAATTTCTTTGTGGATAGGCGGCTTGGGCGAAACCCTACACTGTAGGTTTTCGTCACCGAAGCAGAGTACGGGGTACCACTCCCTTGCAGAATTGGGAGTTTCACGATTGGATGAACTGGTCAAAAGAGCCGAACAAAAAACCAGCAATCGCTTGCGGGACTAAGGTTCCTATGGAGCAGATGGTCGGAATTGAACCGACGACCTGTAGTTGTTCATAAGTATAGCTATTTGTGCTGTCAATATGAATATTTTTTCTTGATTGCATATCATAATTATGATAAAATTATGATAACCAACAAGGAGGTGTATATTATGCCACAAATCAGACCGATTTCCGATCTTCGCAATAATTTTACCGAGATTTCCCGCATCGTCCATGAGGCGGGTGAGCCGGTTTTCCTGACCAAGAACGGCTACGGTGATATGGTTGTCATGAGCGTTGAGCAGTTCGAAGCGTTCAGGCAGGAGCGCCGAATTGATGTCGCCTTGCAGGAAGCCCAGAAGGAAGCCTTGGAGAATCCAATTCGCTATGACTTCGATGAGGTTTCTTCCAATCTTCGCAAGAAGTTGATTGCAAAGCTGGATGGAGCCGATGCGTAGAATTGTCATGCTCCCTCGTGCCGCACAGGACTTAGAGGATGTGGTCGATTACCTTTCGCAATTCTACGCAACCACTGCGCTAAAGCAGTACGACCGCATTGTTTCTAAAATACAAGAACTGCCCCACTTTCCACTTAAATATGAGGAATACGGAGCCGGTCATTACCGTTTTTCCTATCGCAGGATGATAGTGTACGACTACTTGGTATTTTATGCCGTGCTAGATGACACAATAGAAATCCATCGTATCCTACACGGAAAAAGGGACATCGGAAGATACTTGGATTGAATATTAATGCCTCGGGTAGCCGCAGTTTTTGCGGCTACTGCCTTTTCCGACCCTTCTAATCATTTTGCTGATGTCAGCAAAATGATCCCGTATTAGGCTTTGCTTCCATTATGCCGTGTTTGATAAAAAGAGCACAGAATTGAGCAACTTAAGAAAGAGCATTCTGCAGAGAAGGAGGATCTGAGCAATCAGCTATTAAATGATTCGGGTAAGGTTACAGCTAAGATAGCTAAATCCTTTGCTGAAAGTGAGTTTGAGAAATACCGAATTGTGCAGGAAAGATTGTTTCAGTCGGATTTTGATAAGTTTGCTAAAGAATTATTAGAAAAATAGAAATGGATGCAAGAAGCGTTTGCCCCTTCCAAAGCGACTATTGACATCTAAATCCAATATTTCGGGGAAAAGCATACCTCTGTTGTATCAATAAGGGATGGACTGCCATAACTTATAGTGATGAGTTAGGGGAAGGGATGGATCCCAAACATGAAAATTGGTGTCGTTGGTCTGGGTAATATCGGCTTTAATCTTTTCACTTACCTCTGTCGTATATTTCCGGGAAAGGTCATCGGGGTGGATGTGAATGAGAGTAGGGTCAACGAATTACAGAGCAAGGGTTATCGGGTGACCTCGGATTATCGAGAATTAACAGGGATAGATGTTTGGTTAATGGCTCCTTCCACGGGTAATCAGGGGCAAAACCTATTTTCGGCCTTAGCGCAGATGATCATCTTTCCAGGTTCTTTAATTTCCATTGAATCGACGTTGCCTCCGGGAACAATGAGGCGTGTGCGAGAATTTTTAGAGGAAAAAGGGTTCAGATTAGGAACTGATATTTTCTTGATTCATGTACCCCATAGGGTAATGTTTGGTGTTGATAAAACTGTTTGTGATACCCCACGGGTAATGGGGGCCTTTACAAGTGCCTGTCTAGAAAAGGGGCGTCATTTTTATACTCCGTTGGTTCCCCTTCTAGTTGAAGTTTCCGATGTCCGGGTGGCGGAGCTGTCTAAGGTGGTTGAGAATGTAAAGCGCTATGTTGATGTAGCCTTTGCTCAGGAAATTTATGGCTATTGTGTGGATCAGGGAATGGATTATAACGAGCTAAGATTGGCAGTAAATAGTAAAAATAACGTCGAACTTCTGGGTACAGACTGGGGTATTGGTGGGGAGTGCTTGCCTAAAGACATGGGCTTCTTACGGACTGTTTGTCCTTCAACCTTGTTGGAAGGGGCGGAACAGGCGGATAGGGAGTACCAGGATAGGCTCGTACAACAAGTGGGCAGTGCTAAGCAGGTTTTAGTTAGGGGTTTAAGCTATAAAACAGGGGTTAAGGATCTTAAGCATAGCAGAGGGGTCGATTTGGTCAGAGCTTTAGAAGCGGCAGGGAATACCGTCTGGGTGGAAGACCCTTTATTTACTCCTGAGGAGTTAAGGCGAGCGGGCTTTAAGGCCTATGATGAGAGCGATCTGGGGAGTGAAAAACAAATGGATAGGGTGGTGTTGGAGCGGCAAAGGGCCTTAGATCAAAAATAAGGTTCAATGGACGACCGTGAATTGCTTAGAAAAAGGAGTAAAGCAGATGGCCAAAATATTAGTAACAGGGAGTAAAGGAACGTTAGGTTCGCGATTGGTAGAAGTATTGCAAAACCTGGGACATGAGGTTTGGGAAGTTGATTTGCAACACCATCTCGGGGAGAAATATATTAGGGCGGACATCTCTGAGTATCGCCAGTTAGAACGGGTTTTTGAGCAAAATTATGATTGTGTCTTTCATTTAGCTGCTGAATTTGGCCGTATTAATGGAGAACATTATTATGACACACTTTGGAAAACAAACGTAATTGGGACTCGTAACATTTTAGAATGGCAATTGAAAAAAGGGTTTAAACTCATATTTACAAGCTCCTCCGAAATATACGGGGAAGCAGCGGAACCCCTTTTGACCGAAGATTTGCCTTTAAAAAAGACGATTATTCAGCATAATGACTACGCTTTAACCAAGTGGGCTAATGAAGTTCAGATCATAAATTTCGAAAAAAAATACCAATCTCCGATTGTTAGACTGCGCTTATTCAATGCTTATGGCCCAGGGGAGTACTATCATTCCTACCGTAGTGTTGTTTGCCTCTTTATCTACCGGGCGTTAAAGGGGATTCCTTATGAAGTTTATGAGAGCTACTACCGTGTTTTTATGTATGTCGATGATTTAATTCCGACTATAGCTAACGTGGCAAATAACTTTAAGCCCGGTGAGGTTTACAACATCGGAGGAACGGAATATCGCAGTGTCAAAGATTTAAGTGAGTTAGTGTTAAACTATACGGGCGGTGATCCGAGCCTAGTGAAGTATCTTCCAGAAGACAAACACAATACAGTCAGTAAACGACCAGATATTAGCAAAGCGACGGCTGATCTTGGTCATAACCCAAAGGTATTGCTAGAAGAGGGATTACCCATTACCGTAGAGTGGATGAAGACGATATATCGTAGTTCGTAGTTCGTAGTTCGAATATCGAATATCGAATATCGAATATCGATTAAGGAGGGCCGCTAATGCTAATACCTAGAGTTAGTGTAGTCATCCCAACGTACAATCACGTCCGGTATCTACCCTATGCCCTTGATAGTGTCATCAATCAGGGTTATCCAAATCTTGAGGTGTTTGTGATTGATGATGGTTCCAACGATGGAACAGCCCAAATAGTGAATCTCTATCGTTCAAAAATTAACTATATTTACAAAGAAAATGGGGGAACACCCAGCGCCTTAAATCTTGGGTTATCTCTTGCAACTGGTAAGTATATCTGCTGGTTAAGTGCAGATGACATATTAATGGAAGGAAAAGTGGCCAAACAGGTTGGACTGATGGAAAGTGATTCGAGCTTGGGTTTAAGCTACACGAGCTTTGTGGTTATTGATGCCAATGGTAAAAAGCAATATGATGTAAATTCAACTTATTTTCCCGACAAGCAGGAAATGGTGACTAAGCTCATGGAGGGCTGTTTTATTAATGGATCTTCCGTAATGATGAGAAGTTCTGCTTTAAAGATAATAGGGAATTTCGACGAGAGTCTGCCCCAAGCGCATGATTATGATTTGTGGTTCCGCTTTCTTCGTCATTATTCATGCGGATTTCTGGAGGAACATCTGCTGGCCTATCGCTGGCACGGTGAAAATATGAGTCAAAATCCCAACGAAGCATGTTCTGCGATCGTTAGAGAGAGAGCTAAACAACTTTTTCCCGAGTGGTTAACAACGGAAACACCAATATGCTCAGAACCACCGTAGATGTAGGGAACTAAAATAAGGGTAGAGGGGAAATCCTGACATGAAGATAATGACCATATTAGGTACGCGTCCAGAAATCATTCGCTTAAGCCGGATCATTCCTCTTTTAGATGACCTTTGTGATCATATCCTCGTGCATACAGGCCAAAATTTTGAGCGGACGTTAAGTGATATATTTTTTACTGAACTAAAGTTGAGGTCACCAGATTATTTGCTAAACTGTCGGGCTTCGACATTGATGGGTCAAATCGGCGAGATACTCCGCGGGTGTGAACAGGTGATGCTTAAAGAGCAGCCTGATCGCCTGCTTATTTTAGGGGATACCAATAGTGCCTTAGCGGCGATGGTCGCTAAACGGCTACGGATTCCGGTTTACCATATGGAGGCGGGTAACCGTTGTTATGATGATCGTGTGCCGGAGGAAATCAACCGCCGAGTTATCGATCATTGCAGCGATATTTTATTGCCTTACACAGAACGAAGTCGGGCTAATTTGCTTAGTGAAGGGATTAACGGGGAACGTATTTATGTTACTGGTAACCCGATATGGGAAGTTCTCAAGCATTACGCAGACAGGATTGAACAAAGTCAAATTCTGCAGGCTTTGAGAGTAGCCAGCAAAGGCTATTTTCTAGTGACCTTGCATCGGGCCGAAAATGTCGACGATGAGGAACGTCTCACCAAATTCATAAACGCCCTAGATAGATTAGCTGCAGAATATGGGAGGCCACTTATTTGCTGTCTTCATCCCCGTACTCGTTCCCGGTTGGAGAAGCAAAGCAGGACTTTTGCCGGAACCGGCATCCAGGTCGTGGAACCGTTAGGCTTATTCGATTTTGTATTTCTAGAGCAAAATGCCTTTTGTGTTTTGAGCGATAGTGGGACAGTCCAAGAAGAGTGTTGTCTCTATAAAATACCTAATGTGACTTTACGGGATGTAACCGAACGACCGGAAACATTGGAGGCGGGAAGCAATTTGCTTGCTGGATGTGAACTGGAAGTAATCTCGCAGGCGGTGAGAACAGTTTTAAGTCAGGGCTCGGACTGGGAGCCTCCACCAGAATACTTGGCGCCAAAAGTAAGTCGAAAGGTTAGCAAAATAATTCTAGGTGGGGGTACAACAGTGAAGCCTTACAACAAAAAGTAAGGCTAAGCACCAGCCGACTTTTCTCTGGAAGTTAACAATATAGCTTATGGGAGCCCAGGTTTATCTGTTACTCTGTCTGCATTGCAACTTATAGCGAAGGACGGCCATTCTTCGACCGTCCTTTATCGAGAGAAGTTCTTTTTGGGTAGTAAGGTAACGGTCATATTCATACTTAACTAGTTTGATTTCCTAAGTCTTCAGATATGTAACACGAAACTAAAAAATATATTGGAAGTTGATGCTAATGTTAAATACACTCTATCAGATAAATTATGGAGTTACCTTCAGGTTTATGCTGTAAAGCATAAGGCGAAAGGCAATGGATTTGGATATGGATTAGCTGACCTCAATGGATACACAAGAACGTTGAGTGCAAGATATTAGATGGTTCTGAAATCCTTATTTCGCAGTTGGGGTGTAATCCTAGAAGATTGACGCCACGTGAATGAGCCAGACTGCAAGGCTTCCCTAATTCCTTTAAGATTGTTGTGTCGGATACTCAGGCGTATAAGCAATTTGGAAACCCTGTAGTTGTTAATGCTATTGAAACGACGATCAGACAGATTATTTCCGTTATGGATCTTACGGATGATGCACATAGTTTCGAAGAACCAAGATTGATCGCCTTACCTTAAATAAAATTGCAATATTAGTAATTGCTTTTCGTCCTGACAAAAGTATCATGATATTGAGCAGGGCATTAGTAATAGTCAAACTAGAGCAGAAAGATGAAAATAAAAAAGGCCAGTTAAACTGGCCTCTTACTAAATTACGTTGTAAATTAACGACTCTTTCCGAAACTTTCAAACGTCCGACGAACCATTTCCCCACCAACGGAACCATTTTGACGTGACGTAAGATCTGCACCAAGGGCAACCCCCATTTGTGATGCAATTTGATTTTTGTCTACTGGTAAATTGTACTTCGCCATTAGCTTTTACCTCCTTATAATGTTTTTTAACGGGTTTGTTATTGAGGCATTTTTGATGCTTAAGCTTGAGCACTAATTCTAATTTATCCAAATTTATCGCTGATATTCAAGGAAACTTTTGGGTATTAACATGTATTTGCATTTGAATACCAAGGAGTAACCCCTGAGTGTTATCCTCTTCTAAGTCGACTTAGCATTCTGAAATACAAAACTCCAGTTCAACAGTTTCAGTTTTCTATTCTTGCAAAAATTCTTGGACGTAGATATCACCAAATACGCTGCCATAAACTATTCCTACCCCAATATGCGTAACATTAGGGTCTAGGATATTGACCCGGTGACCTATACTCAGCATAAAATTAGCCATCGCGCCAGAAACAGAGTTATTGCTAGCTAAGTTTTCGGAGACATAATGCACATTTAGACCTAAGCTTGGCATCAGGGAAAAAGAGTAGCCGAAGGTTGGTGAAATATGCGCAAAGTATTTATTAACTTTCATGTCTTGGCCTTTGACCCTAGCCACAGCGACTAGGCGAAGGTCAACAGTTAGGGGTTTGACACCAGCAACTACGCGTGCTTGGTTAACCATATCGACCATGCTTTGTTCATCTGAACTTAAGGAGGTGGGGAGGGTGAGTGGCTCTAAAACGACGGGTGGTGTAGCAGGGGTGGGCGAGGATGCCGATCCCCCGGGTACTACAGTATTGGTACTATTTAAGAGACCTTTTAATGATACTTTGCTTGAGGCGGTAGTGTTGATCGGAGGGATATTGTTTGTCAGAACGACGGGATTAAGATTAAGATTAGGCGTTTGGAGACCGGAGTTGGAGGTCGGTTGAATCTGATGAATAGTAACCACAGAAGCTGATTGGCCTACTATAGGAGCGCCAATCTGGACGGCTGCTTGAGTAGGGATAGCAATACCACATGCCAAAATGAAGGTTTGGATGCCTGCTAAGATTTTCGTGCGTTTAAACATTTTTGTCCTCCTTATTTTTTGTTAATCAACGAAAAGGAGTGTAAAGTAAAGGCTTGTTAATAATAGTACAAGTATAGCATGACTATATCAAAATAATATAGTGGTAGTTCATGGTAACTGAATTATAAATTACCATGAACTTATAAATTGAAAAATTTATTATTTTGAGTGATATGTTCAATGAAAAAAGGTCAGTTAAACTGGCCTTTTACTAAATTACGTTGTAAATTAACGACTCTTTCCGAAACTTT
>JBAQMG010000028.1:0-1770 GCA_049302575.1 Desulfitobacteriaceae bacterium
CTTTTAATGCCCCCTCTTTAACATACTTCTGATTCACTTTGTTTAATGTACTATTTGTTCTCGATTGCCCGATTTCGCCGATCATCACCTCCTTGCATCATATTTACATACTATCTAAAATGTTGAATTTGACTATCGTTTTTATCTGAATAGTCAAAAAACGTTAGTGAATGGTTGTAAATGTTCTGTCAACCCTTCACTATCACACTAACCAAAACAATGATAACCCGACTAGCCTAGTCGGGTTATCATCTCACGAGAGTTTTTGCTAAGGGGATCAGCGAACTCGCTTTGCTCGATAATTCAGTTGTTAGAGTGTATGGAAAAAGAACAGAAAAATTGTCATCCAGCCCTGCCCTCCTTTTTAGTTACTTTCCTTTATGAAATCCTTATGGGACGGTTTTTTTTCGTAATCTTTGCAGGCCTCATCGCGTAGGTTGATCATCCTGCCCTGTACCATCATCGCGGCCGAACCAGTTGTTGACTCCGTTTCACTGGCCAACCTGCTCCCATAAATACAATACCCTTCCATCGGTTGGGCAAGACCCATCCGCCCATAGCGGCACTCTTTACACTTTGCCATTTTCTTCACTCCCCATCCCATCTTTTTTTACTAAGCTTAGCCCAGTTCCTGCACGTTACGACCGATAATCGCATCCTGACCCATCTGGGATAAAGAGATAAACCTAGCACTATAGCCCGCAATTCTGACGATCAAATGTTCCCATTTTTCCGGTTCCTTCTGGGCGGCACGCATATCCTCCGTTCGTACGACATTAAATTGCACATGGTCAATACCCAAATCATGCCAAGTCTTCATATAGGTACTCCAGACATCAAAGCCCTTTTCTGACTCCCTCATCAACTCCACCGGCAAACGTTGATTGAGCTGAGCGCCTTTTAACCTAGTATGGGGAAGTTTGCTGACACTTTTCAAGACTGCGGTTGGGCCTTTTTTATCAAGACCCATGTAAGGCGAACATCCGCCATCATGCGTCGCTTCGCCATGTCGGCGACCAAACGGCTCTGCCCCGACTATAGAACCATAGGCAACAAATGAAGACACCGATTGCGGCACAATTTGGGCTCCTTTTTCCCCTCCAACCATTTTGATATTTTGAATAACATCACAACACATATTCATAAACCAAGCGGCTATTTCATCCACGTAATCATTATCATTGCCATATTTTGGTGCAGACAAAAACTCCTGCCGCATCTCCTCATAGCCCTGCCAATTAGCCTTAAGCGCCTCAAGTAACTGCGCCATAGTGTATTTCTTTTGATCAAAAACCCAATACTTAATCGCCGCCAGATCATCAGCGACTGATATGCCAGGAGCAAAAGTTGTCCAAGTGTTTGAATAGGGCTTGTGCCGTTCAAAGGCTCCCACACCCTCTTCAACATTCCAGTCATCCATCATGGCCAAGAACGGACTTTCCAACCTCTTGCCTTCTGCATAGCTGGTTATTTCTTTATTCATAAAATTAAGATGACTACTATGTTTTAACTGCACCTCCACTGCTTTCAACAAATCTTCCCACGTAAATTTACTGGCATCTCCTGTATGCGCTCCCACCTGTTGATGGCTAAACCAAGCATCAAATCCATCGCTTAAGGCCAATGTACCCACGGTATTAGAGGTTATCATCGAACCGCCCTCGTTTCTGGAATGCTGGGTCGATTTTCGGCCTGTTACCCCTGGTGCCATGCACAGAACCAAGGCCCACCGCGCCGCCACCTCAGGCGGCCACCCATGATACTCAATAC
>JBAQMG010000029.1:0-69436 GCA_049302575.1 Desulfitobacteriaceae bacterium
AATCCGCTGTTTTCAAGGCTTTCAGAGTTTTTCTGAAAATATCTAATGGTGGGTTTGAGAGGACTCGAACCTCCGACCCCCGCGATGTCAACGCGGTACTCTAACCAGCTGAGCTACAAACCCGAGATTTTAAAATGGTGCCGAAGACCGGAATCGAACCGGTACGGGATTTAACTCCCGCGGGATTTTAAGTCCCGTGCGTCTGCCAGTTCCGCCACTTCGGCTTGTTTGTGTGGAGGCGGCACCCAGATTTGAACTGGGGATAAAGGTTTTGCAGACCTCTGCCTTACCACTTGGCTATGCCGCCAGGAAAATTGGAGCGGGTGACGAGATTCGGACTCGCGACTTTCACCTTGGCAAGGTGACACTCTACCACTGAGTTACACCCGCTTGTGGTATGGGTATGGTGCCTCAGGACGGAATCGAACCGCCGACACGAGGATTTTCAGTCCTCTGCTCTACCGACTGAGCTACCGAGGCATGTTCGATGTTCGATCTGTAGTACTATTCCTAATCTTCGTACCACGAATTACGAACTACGAATTTTGAGTATGGCGACCCCGATCGGACTTGAACCGACGATCTCCTGCGTGACAGGCAGGCATGTTAACCACTACACCACGGGGCCGTAATCGAGGTTCGATGCACGATGTTCGAAGTTCGAACATCAATCTCTTCCTCATTATAATCCAAAGCTAAGATCTTAGGTTCTTTCGAACCACGATCTCCGAACTTCGAATCACGATAATGGTGGGCGATGACGGGATCGAACCGCCGACATCCTGCTTGTAAGGCAGGCGCTCTCCCAGCTGAGCTAATCACCCATTACAACTGAACGAATTTTAGTATACACAAAAAATAGATGACTGTCAAAGTATTTTTTGTGTTTCTATAAGATATTATATAAGTTCCGATTTAAAATGCCCAACTTCATCATCCAAACACAACTATTAATATAGGCGGTTGCAAAAGAAAACGGAGAAATTTTTCAGAGCTTATGTAGAAAGCAATTTCATTACTACTTTGAGGTAAACCCTAAAATTACTTCACGAACTATCTTGGCAGCTAGCAAGGCAGTTCTCTCGCTGGAATCAAATGCCGGTGAAACCTCGACCAAATCAAAACCTACTACATTTAAATCCCTCAAAACATGAATAGCCTTAAGGATTTCCTTAGAGGTACATCCACCTGCTTCTGGAGTCCCTGTTCCCGGGGCGAAAGCAGGATCAACAACATCAATGTCTAAGGAAACATAAACGGGCTTTCCCTTTAATTCTGGCAAAGCCGCCTTTAGCGGTTCTAAAACATCCTCAATCACTAAATGAGTATATTCCCTAGCAAAGTCAAATTCTTCCCTTGTTCCGGAACGGATTCCAAATTGATAGACGCGTTTTCGACCTAATAACTCGGCAATTTTACGCATCACTGTAGCATGAGAATTTGTTTCCCCATAATAATCCAGGCGCAGATCAGCATGAGCATCAAAATGGACAACCCTCAAATCAGGATATTTAGCCCAAAAAGGTTTGATCAAGGGATAACTGACCAAATGTTCTCCCCCAAGGAAAATCGGGAATTTTTGATCTTCTAGTAATTCTTGACAGGCCTTCTCAATGATTTCCAAAGATTTGCTCACGTTACCGAAGGGCAAGGCCAAATCTCCAAGGTCACAATACGCAAAATCATTAAGGAGCTTATCTTGGTAGACGCTATACTCCTCGATCCCTGTAGATACATTACGTATACCCATGGGGCCCATACGCGTCCCTGGACGAAAGCTGACCGTATAATCCATAGGAATTCCTAATAATACTACCTTGGCCTCCTCGTAAGTAGCTTCAGCACCCATAAAGGATCCTGGTTTCTCAACCATCTGTTCAATTCTAACTTTGGACATCTTTTTATCTCCTCAAAACGACTATCTTAGCAGTTCTTGCCAAACTTAGGCAATTAAAAAATGGCGCCTAACCTAGAGAAAGGTGCCATATTTTCAGATAAGCTTCGTATATAACACTATTAAAACCACTAAGCAGTAGATTTACAAATAGGCTACCCTCGACTTATTGCCGAAAGTTTCTTTTGCTTATTAACATCTTCGTAACTGATTGATCGGGTATGCACTGTATGTGACCATTGTTTGTCCTTGCGATTTAAGAAACCGAGGAAGACAATCGGAATCCAGCTGTAAATGAAAATCGGATATAATATTAAACCCAGATAAGCACGCCAAGGCAGTCTATCCAGAGCTAACGCAGCGACGGGATAAACGTATTGAATCGCAGATAAAATTTGCCAACCCGTCCACGGCATAACTAAAGAAAAAAGGTGAGTATAATGTGGTTGAAAAGCCGACACCAGATTAGTAAGCATAAAGAAGGTTGCAATCATGACCAAAGCCGGTTGAAAAAGATGAACTGCGGCATCAATATAGGTCAATTTACGTTCTTTTATCCCTCTCAGTAACAGTGGGAAAAAATACCGACCAGCGACATCCACTTGCCCCTGTGCCCAACGTTTTCGTTGGTGCCACGACTGCACAAAGGTTAAAGGTTTTTCATCATAAACCACCGCGTCATGCGCCCAAGAAGTCTTAACTCCATGACTTAAAGCCTTCATACTGAATTCTAAATCCTCAGTCAATGAAGTAGCACCCCAACCAAACTGTTTCAAAACCTCAGTTGAGATACACATCCCTGTCCCACCCAAAACATTGGACAAACCAATATTATAACGGGCTAATTGCAAAAGTCTGTTTGTTATCCAGAAAGCAATTGAAAATGTATTAGTAACCCAAGTATCAAACGGATTTTTGGAATCTAAGTAACACTGAACGATCTTTTCTCCTTGACAAAGTTTATTATTCATTTCCACTAAAAAGTTTTCTTTGACTAAATTATCAGCATCGAAAATAACAACAGCATGGTATTGCCGCTCCATTCGAAACAACCGATGGAACATCCATTCTAAGGCAAATCCTTTGCCTTTCTTGATGCTATTAAACCGTTGATGAACTGAAGCACCTGCGTTTCGAGCAATCAAAGCCGTTTTATCAGTGCAATTATCTGCAACTACAAAAACGTCGTATAATTCACGTGGATAATCCATTTGGAACAGATTGTCTATTAACGGTTCTATAACCTTTTCTTCATTGTGTGCTGCAATGACCATCGCAAAGGTTTTTTCCGGAATTAATATCTTGGTCTCTTTTCTTCTATAAAGCCCAAACATCGAAAGTATAAAATAATAGAAGGTAAAAACAATAATAATTATTTGCACAGGTATCATAATTCCATTAAAGATTTGAGAACCTGTTACCCCAGTGAAAGATTCCAATATTTCTAGCCTCCCTTAAACGTTAAAATTTTATCATACTTTTTTTTCTTTTACAAGATAATCCTCTGATTAATGCAAAGCTAGTTTAAGATTGTCCATAGTTTAGTTTTATTAGTAACCAAAGATAAATAGAACTATTCTAACGACGCCGAAAGAATTTTAACATTAAAAATAAAACGAACGACATAAAGAATAATAAAAAGGTTAGACTAACTTTTATTCCGAAACTGACGGATGACCAATAGGTCTGACCAATTCTCGAGCCAGATACATAAGGAATAAAGGCTTGGAAAATTGCCGTAGCTCCTTGAGCGATTATTACCAATAAGGCGAGTCCAGAAATTATCGCTAGTATTCCCATAACTCCTGTAGGTGTATCCAACTTCCAACGTCTTAGGATTTCCTTCTTTACCCAATACAGTTCTATAAATAACTCCCTAAAAATCCTCCGCAACATAATCTCACCCCAGTTTAATAATATGAAACTTCGGCTAAGCGCAGACTATTAGCAAGGACACTATTGGTATAATCTAAAGCCACCTCAAGGGTGGCTTTAGCACAACAAGCTTATTTCAACACTTCTGGCTCAGGGTAATTCACTCCAAAAGTTTCAACTGTTACAGTTTTCATCTTTTGATCTTCTAACGGCTTATCACTACTATTCTTGTTGCTGTTAACAATTTTATCTACTTCACTCATACCTTCCATAACCTTGCCAAAAGCAGCATATTCACCGTCTAAACTAGGGGCTTTAGCGACCATTATAAAAAATTGGGAACCAGCAGTGTCTCGCCCTTGGGCTCTAGCCATCGATAGAACTCCCCTATCATGGAGCAAACTATTATTAAAACCATTGCTAGTAAATTCACCCTTTATATTGTAGCCTGGTCCACCTTGACCAGTGCCCTGAGGATCCCCGCCTTGTACCATGAATTTTGGGATTACTCGATGAAATATTAAGCCATTATAAAAACCTTTATGCACTAGCGATATGAAATTTCTTACCGTATTCGGGGCAACTGTCGGAAGGAGTTCAATTTTAACAGTATTTCCATCTTCCATGGTAATCGTTACCAGCGGATTCTGATTAATCTGGGGATTTGTTTTCGCGGTCTCTGTCTGAGCCTGACTATCTGTTTTAGCAACTGGTGGAAGCTCTTTAGCAGGCGGAGTCTGACCATTTTGTGCCTCAGTAGTTGGAGCTTTGTCGGTTTTCAGAACACCCTCTTCTTTTAATGTACCTTGATTCGTATTTGTCCCACAACCGATAATTGTCATAATAAAAATTAATCCGACTACTAAAATCAGTTTACTTACGTAAGATTTTGAACTGTTTAGTTTTTTCTTAATAGGCATGTACATTATCCCCTCCCAAATTAAGTTCTATAATTTATGAATCATTTCTATAATTATGAAATATTCTCCATGAAATAATTTTTCCCTGCAAGTGCTTAGTCTTCAATTAAAAAACTCCAGCAACTCACTTTTAGACAACCATGTCGAAAGATCATTTACAACCTTACTTAGCAAATATTAAACGCAACTTTCAATGATTAATATTTGACATGCTTCAATTTTCCAGTTATACTAAATGAAACTCGTTAGTTTTTGTGGATTAAAGCAAACCTTCTTGATTGCCTTAGGCGTGGGAAGCGTAGTGGATATTTCCCATACAGCGGGTAATAAAATCTTGGAGGTTTTTTAAATGTTTAATGACAAAGAATTAAGTTGCAGAGATTGCGGTCGTGAGTTTACCTTTTCAGCATCAGAACAAGAGTTCTACGCTGAAAAAGGGTTTACGAATGAGCCTGGTCGTTGCCCAGAGTGTCGTGCAGCCAAAAAAGCACAAACCAGAAACAATGGCGGCGGCAGTTATGGTGCTCGACCACAACGCGAAATGTTCCCAGCAACCTGCTCCGCTTGCGGCAAGGAAACAACTGTTCCTTTCCAACCTACTGGCGAAAAACCTGTTTATTGCCGTGATTGTTACCAACCACAACCACGCAGAAACAACTGGTAAGATCAACTTTAATAGAACCTTTCCCGTTTACGGGAAAGGTTCTATTTTTATGCAAAAGGTGGTACAACCAGCCGTAGTTGCACTTTTGCACCCGCAAATGTATACATTCTGATATGCCTAGCTAAAAAGATTCAAAAATCCCTTAGGAATCTGACTCTCAAAACGAACTTCTTCTCCAGTCACTGGATGTCGAAAGACAAGGACTCGAGCATGAAGTCCTAGACGATTAATTGGGCTTTTGCTCCCTCCATATTTTTTATCCCCAATTACACTGTGTCCAATATCTTGCATGTGGACACGGATTTGATTCTTTCGCCCAGTTTCCAGTTTTACTTCTAGTAAAGAATAAGAATTATTCTTCTTTATTACCTGATAATGGGTCACAGCTTTTTGACCATCATTGGGAGTACGACTGGAGTACATGCAAAGTGCTTTATTTTCTTTCAACCAAGAGGTTATCGTACCTTGATCTTTTGCTACGAGACCTTCGACAACCACTGCATAACTCCGTTCCAGAACAACTTCTTTCCAAGCGTTTTGTAACGCTTCCTTCACCTCTCCACTCTTAGCAAACATCATTAACCCAGAGGTCGCCCTATCTAAACGATGTACCACAAAGATCCGATTTTTCGAATCTCTTTTTTTTACATGCTCACTTAAAATATTATAGGCTGTATGCTCTTTTTCAAAATCCGTAGCAATAGATAGCATTCCAGCTTGTTTTTCAATAACAATAATATATGGGTCCTCAAATACTATTTTTAGCCCTTGAGGCTGGCTTTCCTGCAACACTTTAATTCCACTTATAACAACCTGTTGTCCAACCTCCAACGGCTGGTTATAGACAGTTGTTACTTTATTATCTACCAAAATCTGGTGATGCACTAGTAAGGACTTAATACTGTTGCGACCCTTATCTGGCATCTGTGCAAGTAAAAAATTTAGTAACTCTGTATTTTCAGTGACATATAAACAAGTTTGTTTTACTTTATTTATTTTGATCCCTAATTCATTGCGTATTATTTTCATGTGTTACCCCTTATCCATCGTATTTTTAACACTATCAAGTGGCCAAAGAATCTAAGACCGCGGAGGATGTCCACAATACGCTTAAGGATCTCTTTAAACGTACAATCCAAGAAGTTCTGGAAACCGAGCTTAGTGAGCATTTGGGCTATCAGAAGAGTAACATAAGACCTCACTATATATACCCAATACAAGAGGACTTTAAAATTCAGACTGCTGATATCTATGATAAACCTTTCGGTAAACTAATCAAATTACCCTTTTTATGAAAGAAATTAATCTCGTGAATGTTTTATTTTTACAAACAAACGCCACGCAAAAAGCAAGCACGTTCTCTTAATTTAATCACTGCTTTAAGATCTGATTAATATTTCTTTGAACTCGATCCTGTGCTCCCGTATTATGGTAGAAGGAGGTTGTCTCGTTCCGCTTTGTTGCAGGACTATTCTATTTAATCGCGAATTACCTTAGAGATTCTATAACAGGAGTGAATTTCTTTGGAAAACAAGAACTCTTTAATAACTTCAAAGCCCCCCGATCAACCCCCGAAGAACTTTACCCGACGTATAATAAAATCCAAATATCTTCCTACTCCTAATAAATGGTCAAATAATGAAGTCACTGTTGCTTGGCTCGGTCACGCCAGTTTTTTACTTAACTTCTTTGGTACGAGAATCCTGATTGATCCAGCTTTAAACTCACATGTTGGCCTTACGCCAGCCGGTGATTTTACTATAGGACCAAGGCGTTATCTAGCTCCAGCTTTAAGTAGCGGAGAAGTCGGTCCTCTCGATTTATTGCTTGTCTCGCATGCTCATACAGATCACTTTGATTATCCAACGTTACGCAAATTACAATCACCCACTACCATCGCAATGACTGCTAAAAATACACTACCCCTGTGGGCTGGTATGAAATTCCAATCTATTGAAGAGCTCCATTGGCAAGCTAGTAAATCTCTTGCAGGCGTAACTGTCAAGGCCATTGAAGGTAAACATTGGGGGGCCAGAATCCCTTGGAAAAAAGGTATGGAAGCTAACAGTTTACTGCTATCTAAAAATGGCATCAATCTATTTTTCGGAGCTGATACAGGCTATACCGATCTCCTTAAACAACAACTAGCAGGTATTCCGATAGACCTAGCTATCATGGGTATTGGTGCTTACTCCCCCAAATCCTTTGAGAGTAAACATGCGACTCCTGAACAAGCTTGGAAAATGGCTGAGGAAATCTCTGCAAAATGGATTATCCCCATGCACTGGGGAGCTTTCAAACTATCCAAAGAGCCCATGGAAGAACCCATTGCCCGCTTCAGACAAGCCGCCTCAGGACAAATGGAAAAGGTAGCACTCCAAGAAACAGGAGTTACTTGGGTACTACCACGCTAAAGTCCGATCGTTTTCAGCTTAAAATAATAAATTTGCCTCTGAAATTCTCCACTGACCTTTTCTTGCTCGACGTTTATCATTACGCATGGCCAAAAACACGAAAGTATTCCAACCGATTACCACCCTGCTGAATTCAGCGCCATATTTAGTTTGCTAATTCAAATTCTCTTTTTTCGTTGTTAAAAATAAATACTTCTCCTGTTTCAATTATGTAATACCAACCGTAAATATTAATTTCCTTTTTGTTAAATTTATCTTTGATGGTAGGATAGGTTAGCAGATGTTTCATCTGTTCGATAATGTTAATTTGCTCTGTTAGCCATTCTTTAATATTTTCGTCGTTACCTTCTAGCTCTTTCAATGCCCTCTCTTTAACACTATGAGCTAACTCTAACCATTTCTTTGTATGCGGTATTTCATCAAGTACTTCATTTGGTAAATACATCGACGCGCAACCCCCGCAATTAGAGTGACCACAAACCACAATATTTTTTACCTTTAGAATATTTATGGCATATTCAATGCCTGAGGTAGTAGCTACATACTCCTTTGTTTCCCTATAGGGCGGCACAAGGTTAGCAATATTCCGAATAACGAATAATTCCCCTGGCAGCGTTTTTGTAATTAAGTCTGGGACGACTCTTGAATCAGAACATGCGATGAACAAGGTATGTGGTTCTTGAAAGCTTTTTAATTTATTAAATAAACTTTTATGTTCTTCAAAGTCTTGTTTTCTAAATCTTATTAACCCATCCAATAAGCTTTGCATAACTTAACCCTCCATAATCGGCCTCATCTTCTCTACATCTCAAACCGCAATTGAAACACCTTAGTCTTCGTCTTTCGACGTTAACATCTCGTCCCGGTGAATAAAAACGAGATTCGATAAAAATATGCTGTACTGAGAAATCCCAAAGTCTAAACATGCTAATACATATGAATACTAACACTGTCCTCCCAATGTGTTATAATTTGAGGAATTAGTGTCAGACTATAGTGAGCGAACTCGCTACGCTCGATGATTCAACTATATCATTATACCGTTAGTTGTAGTTATGCTTCCCGAAAATAATTTTCGCCAGCACTAAAAAGGGGGATTTAACATTATTGAGGTCGGAAAAATAAATAGACTCAAGATATCTAACTTTACATCCTTTGGCGCTTACCTAGATGCGGAAACTGGGATTTGGAAAGATAATGTATTATTACCGGTAAAACAACAACCTGCAGCTGCTAAAATTGGCGATTATTTAGAAGTCTTCATTTACAGGGACTCAGAAGATCGAGTGATTGCGACTATTCGGGAGCCCTTGGCCAAGGTCGGTGATTTAGCTTACCTAAAAGTTACTGCCAGAACTAAAATCGGGGCATTTTTGGACATAGGGCTAGAAAGAGGTTTGTTGTTACCCTTTAGCGAACAGAAATTCCCGCTTGGGATTGATCGGAGTTATCTAGTTTATGTTTACTTGGATAAAAGCGGTAGGCTGAGTTGTACAACTGATATTTACGAACACCTAACCATTGATAGCCTGTATCAAAAAAATGATAAAGTAAGCGGAACAGTCTATTTAGTCAAGCCGGAAATAGGAGCGTTTGTGGCTGTAGATAACAAGTATCTAGGGCTTATACCTAATAGTGAATATTTCCATGATCTCAAAATAGGCGATATAGTTGAAGCCCGAGTAATTAGAGTACGTGAAGACGGAAAGTTGGATCTCACACCTAGAGAACTTTCCTTCAAGCAAATGGATGCTGATGCGGAAACTCTTTTAAAGGCGATGCAAGACAACCAAGGCTATTTACCTCTTGACGAAAAAGCCAGCCCCGAAGATATTGAACACAAGTTTCAGATGAGCAAGGCTGCTTTTAAAAGAGCCATCGGTGGCTTACTAAAAACCGATAAGATTATCAAGACTGTGGAAGGATTAAAACTTGTCTAAGCGTATGACGATCATAAAGTAAAAGAAGCAGGTTCATACCCCATCCGAATTTTGGTATTGCCCTTCTTCTTTTACTTTTACCTTTACTTCTGCCTCATACGCTCTTATCAGTCAATTCGACCAATTCCTTACGAACTTGTTCCACATAGTTTAGATCATACCCGCTCCCCAAGGCAGTAACCAATCCGGTGTAATAGCCAGATACCTCTGCACGGGTTTGCTCTTTAAGCTTTTTGCTCTCAACTTCAAATACTTCATTCCATAATCCTTTGAAGCTACCATTGCAGTCCTTAAGCCAAGTTTGGATTTGGGGTTGCAAAATCTTGAGGACTGTTTCCCGCATTTTAGTCCTTCCCTGTCCCTCGATCCAATCTTTAGGATTTTTATATAAAGCAGGAACTTTGGCAAGAGAGCTGCGTTCCCAAGGCAGAGCTGAGACCATAGCAGATTCTTCATGGAAGTTAAATTCGTGTTCGTTTTGTAAGCTGCATTGTTGATCATCTTGACCAATCAAAGTTCTCTGCTTATTTAAAACGAGGTTTAGTGATTTCCGAATAAAGCTTTCTATTCTGAGAGAAGTGGCACGAATCTCCTGTCCCAATTCCACTTCAATTTCCTGTAATAATTCTCCCATACACTGCTGAACAGCTAACTTAGGCTGTTCCTCTTTCGGCTTCATCAGGACAAAAAAGCAACGATTAAACAGCTCGGTAAAACGGTGTGAGAGTCTCTGATCAACATAATAAAAGAGTTCATCAATTTCCTGGCTAAGAGAACTTTCCTCGGCTAGAAAAGAGCTTTGGTCTAAACCTGCAAGGATTTTTTGTTCGAGAGCCTGGTAGTATTGAAGCTTCACCGTTCTTTGCGAATCCTCTGTTTTTGCTGCTTCCAATAACCCCTCTACATAGTGCAAGATCCTCAATATTTCCTTTTTGGCAGATTCCACTGCTAGGTTAATCAAATCCTTTTCGATAAAGGAGTAAAAACTAGTTTCAAAGATTTTTAGCCCAGAGTTAAGGAGCGCCTTTTCCAGTGCAGGGAGTCTTGCTTCACGGCTTATCTTTAGGCGCTGGCGGTACAACTGCTCTGCCTCAGGCTGAAGATCTCCTGCAGAAGCTTGTTTAGCTAAGAGGGCCAATTGGCTGGACACCGGAAAAATACGTGGTTGAATTAGATCACAAGCTCTCAGGTTTTGTTCAACATGTTTTAAGACTAAAGCCAATTCCTCAGAGGTTTGAGCCAAGTCAGAGGCATTAACGAGGAAAAACAACTTATCCATTTCAAAGGTGTCTTTAACTTTACCCAATTGGGAAAGAAACTGAGCATCAGCCTTACAAAATGGATTGTTATAGTAAGTCACAAATAATACGGCATCGGCATTCTTAATATAGTCAAAGGCTACATTAGTATGGCGAACATTGGTAGAATTAGACCCTGGAGTATCCACCAATACTACTCCCAATTCGGTTAACGGACAGGAGAAATATAGCTCAATATCCTCAACAAAACAGGCCTTATCCTCCAAAACGACAAAATCCCGAAAATCAGAAAATCCAACCGTTAATTCTTCGCCAAGCTGCGCACCTATTGCGGCTTGACCACCGACAACAGCTTTAAGAAAACTCAGATGTGGCTTTGCCTCCAACGATATATCTAGGGTTTCCAAGGTGGGAATCTGCAGCAAAGCTTCAGCTAAATTTTTCGCAGAACAACCAAACACTGCTAGAGAAGATAATACATCAGAGGTCAGATCAGGCAGACTTTTTAATTTCACCTTGATGCTACCATGCGGGTATTGCTCAGTCGGTGGCAAAATCTTATTAATAGCTGAAGTGGTGGGGTTCGGCGACACCGGTAATACCGAATCCCCCAAGATGGCGTTGGCCAAGGAAGATTTTCCCGCGCTAAAAGCCCCGAAGAGGGCAACGGTATATAAATTATTTTCCAGTCGTGCTGCTCGTTGTTGTAATGCTTCTGCTTTTGCACCAAATCCCGGCAAAGCGAGGACTAATTCAGCGCAAACCGTTAAATCTTGGGCGGTTTTCCATAACCTCGGGTGTCCCTTGCTTGCTGCAATCCCCTGTCTGTAAGTATTCAACCTAGGAAATGAATCAAACTGTCCAGCAATTCCTTTGTTTGCTAAAACTCCGGCTTCACTCTGACTATCGATCTCTGAACTCTTGATACCGTTTTCCGAATAGGACAACATCTGATCTTCCAGAAATCCTACTTTTGGAAATAAGGCCGTTGCTTGCTCCCAAGAAATTAGTAATTTAGCCAGGTGAGTATTTTGGACAGCCTCAAGTTCTCTTAACTTGGCAAATGACTCAATCATTTGCCTATAATACAAGGATTGCTCTTGAAGACTAGCTAATTCATGGTGAGTTTTCAGTTTTGCCGCTTTCTGAGCGCGGTCAATCCAGAACTGTGTGCTTTGCCAGTAAACAGACTTAAGGGCTACAGCTAGGTCACGCGTATAATTCATTACATATTCCCCCGAAACCAAAGCCCCTGGACGTACGGTTTGGAGCAAAAGTTCAGGTTCAAACTGCACTTTCATTTGTGATACCTGATCGGCATAGTTTCCTTCCGGCAAATTATAACGAGCTGGCAGTTTGGTTAAAATCGTCCGCAAATGCCAAGTAAGGTTAGCTTCCGTCCTAGTTACCAGTTCTGAATAAAGCTTCTGGAGACGTTGGTTCTGCTCTGCTTTTGTTCTGACCGAACTGGCGAAGAATCCTGCTTTAAAACCTGGTTGCCTGGATTCTAGGAACTTTTTCGCCAGTTCCCGCGTTTCAAAGCTAAACAAGGGGGCATTCTCCAAAAGCTTGTCGACCTCTGTCCTTGTTTCCGAATCAATGGTTCCTACTAAAGCTGTTAGGACCTTAATTTGTGCTTCCAGTTGCTGAAACGAAAACAAGGCTTCCTGCTCCGCAATCACTTGTTCTTTCACCCAAAGATGGGGCTCCCGAAGATTATCCTGCTGTGCAGAGAAAAATTCGCCATGCCGATTTAATACCTGCTTTACAGAACGGATGACTGTAGAAACTACTAGCTCCGCTCCTGCTGCTAGTAACTCAGACAATGTTTTTCTCACCTTATCCAATTGGCACTCGGGATGTTCATCCCTTAATAGGCTAGTAAAATATAGTCCTTGCGGTTTCAATTCCCATTGCTTCAATGTTTGAATTAACCTAGCACGAAAATCAGCTAAGGAAAGCTCCAAACCCACATGTTTATCAGTTTGATTAACTACTAGGAGATAGGGAATTTTGCGTGATTGCAGAATTTTGAGGAAACTAAAATTTACCTGGGACTCAACATGATTGTAATCCGTTACGTAAATCACTAGGTCAGTCATGAGTAAGGCTGGATTTGTTGCTAGCTGTTTTCCACCCTCAATCGAATCAATCCCGGGAGTATCGATCATACTCAGCCCCTCCAGGGTATCACAAAAAAGCTCCAAGCTTACTAAATTCTCATCTTGGCACAAAGTATGGAACTGCTCACGTGCAGGTAACGAAATGTTAGTATAAGGCTTGAACTTGTGCCATAATCCTAACTTTTCTTGTTTACCTGGTCGAAGGTACACGGTATTCTTGCTATTCGGCAGTGGACTTACAGGCAGGAGGTTTTCGTCGCCGATTAACGAGTTTAGTAACCTAGATTTGCCCGCCGAAACATAACCGCAGCACGCCACCGTAACAGCTTTCTGTTCAAGCTTTAATCTAAGGTTATTAATAATTCGAGCATTGCTGCTGTCTCCATAGTGCTCAAAAATTTCAACTAAACCACCCAAATGAGAATCTAAACCCATTGGATAAAATTCTGCCATAGCCATGCTTGCCTCCATTTACCTTTTGCCTCATATTTTAACCTTCGTCATACAAACTAAAAAGCAAGGGCTGTCCCGGTATTTTAGCACTCGGAACAACCCCTACTCTATCAGGATTAGCCAGACATTCAGCTCTGTTAAACATCCAGGGTCCATTATTCCTTATTAGCAGTATACCTTATACTAACATGTGCCGCGTCACAAAAAGGCTTATTTTGAGATTTTCCACAACGACAGAGCGTTACCATGTTACGCACCTCGTACTCAGTACCATCAGAGGCTTCGATAGGAATACCACCTCTGACCCAAATTGGGCCACTCACCTTTTGTGGGGGATCTTCAATGATTCCTATCGAGGGTTCAAACTTAGGTTCAATAGCCTTACCCGTCTTCTTATCCCATGTAATCAGTCTTCCTGCAGGACAATCAGCAGCTGCTTGGATTGCACTATCACGTAATTTGGGCTCATCAGAGTGTTCGGTAAGTTCCCAGACGTCGCCTTCTTGCCTATGACAAAACCGTGCATACGCACACAAATCATTGGCATCAGTAAGCACCAGATCAGATCCTTCCAGCGTTTGGGCTTGCTCTAAATATTTTTGGCGACTGGCTGTTTCAGTACCCTCAAATTGATTTTTTTGATGACTTCCATCGCAATATGGGCTATTACTTGAATGTCCACAGCGGCAAAGTGCATACGCTTCCTTCTCTGAGTAAGAATCGCCTGCTTCCCATTTTATAGAGCGTCCTTTTTCATTGGCAATGATTGTCTGGTCTGTCATGGGAATATTGCCCGACACAAGATATGGACCACCTCTTACAATTTTAATCTTGGGTGTACTTTTATTAGACATTATTATTTCCTCCCTTGTCAGATATACCATTAAAATTGAGGTTGCAAATGATAAATGAAGAAAATCATTCGGACCTTATATGCTTTTCGGTTTTATATCCGTCAAAACTCCGTATCCGCCGAGCACTTTCACCTTTCCTTCAAGGGCTCCTTTAGCAGATTGCTGTTGAAGATCCACCCCACTACCCTGCTTTACGAAATACTTACCCAGGCTATAATCCAGCTGAACACTCTCAGCACCAATGCTATAATGCTGAAATTTACCTTTAAGGTAAATCCCCCGTTTGGGCTTATTAACACTTACGTTGTCAACCACGTAATACTTACCTTCTTGTTTAAGAGTTACATAAAGATTTTTCTTAATCATCTTGTCAATTGGCGTCGGTAGCTTAGCCATTGGTATATCAGAAATTTTCATACTTACAGAAACATAATCCCCTCTAAACAAATCAGTAGGGTCAACTGCCTTAGTTTCAAGTACTACCTCTTGACCTAAGAGAACTGTAACTTCAGGTTTGACGGTCATTGCAAGTAGGATCAGTAAGGGAATCGCCACGGCTATTAAAAAAGCACTTCTCTTTTTCATACCAGCGCTCCCCCTTTTTGAATTTTCCTCATGCGTTCGAAATAAAAACCGAAACCAATTAAAAGTAAACCTCCCACAATAAAGAAGAGTGATTTAGGTAAAAAAGCAAAAGTATCCGTATAATACCTAAATATTGTAACGCATATAAAGAGCAGACTTAGAAGACTACCCTTTTTAATGAGTAAAAATAGCAAGCCGACAAAGGCAATGGCGAACACGGTACTTATGGTCACTTGTGTAGCATGAGCTCTGATCAATATAGACCACAAATCGGGGATTGTCAGGATCACACCCGTTATTCCAAATAGAATATTGCCCTGTAATCTGAAGATTTCGGACTTTAAGTTGTGCTTGATAGCGTACATTAATAGTCCGAGGATGAAAAAGATTAGCGCGATATATAACCCATTGACTTCATAGTACAAGGTCAAGTATAAAATAAAATTGAGTGCTGTAAGGTTAGCAAAAAACAAAATGAGCCTTGACCTGTCGAAGTAATTATAGGCTAAGTACAGCGCTGGAACCCCTGGCCAGGCAAGATATGGAAAAGCCTGGTTCAGCGAGGCGTTCAGATAAATCCCGAACAAAATATTTGCAAAAAGCATTAAATACTTATCCTTCTGCTGAAGAGCAAGGGGGACAATGCCTACAGACCAGAGAAGAAAGGCGGTATAAAAATCCCCTCCAAAGTTAAACATCTGTCCAATCAAGAAGATACCCGCGCCGTAAACCAACGCGCCGAGATAGATTAAACTGAGACCAGTTTTGGGATAGTCTTCGGACAATTTGTAGGCTACAAAGTTTGCTCCACCAAATACTCCAAATATTACCCCAAGTTTCAGTAACTTACTCATCCCGTCCCAGTTACTCGCTATAAAACTCAAGATGCCCAGTCCAACAAGAATTGCGCCAATGGTAACCACAACCCTGATAAAGTTGAGTCCACCTTTTATATCATAGAGATTGAGTATCGACTCTTTTTGTTCACTCGTAATAAGCTCGCTACTCTCATGATAGTTTAGTTCTTTTGTTAATAACAAGAACTCCGACTTAGCTAGTTGTCTTTTTAAGTTTCTCCCCCCCCTTCCAGTAGTTTAATTACAATAAATACATTAGTTTTCAATGATATTACTACGCTAATAAATATTCTAATATTAATTTATTAATCAAAGGGGACAATCGCAATTTGGTCACGACCATTATTTTTAGCAAGATACAACCCATCATCCGCTCTTTTTAGAACACTATTAAAATCCTGATCATTTTTAGTCGCACAAGCTATGCCTAAGCTTATTTTGACATCATACGATAAGCCTTGTATTTCAAAGGGTTTTTCTCTTGTTTGTTTCCAGACTCTTTGCGCAACAATTTGTGCATTTTCCAGATCAGTACTTGGTAATAAAATTAGAAATTCTTCCCCTCCCCAACGACCTACCACATCATAATTTCTAACAGAATTTTGCAGGCGTATAGAAAATTCTTTAAGAATTTCATCACCAATTTGATGACCATACGTATCATTAAAATATTTAAAATGATCAATATCGACCATGATCAGGCTGAGCAAATTATGTTTCAATACCCTTTCCAGTAAGCGTAAGCCCTTAGAAAACTCCTCCTCTGCCCTTGAAATTAAAAGTCTTCGATTATATAACTTAGTCAACTCATCGGTAATAGCTACTTCTTCCAATCTGCGTTGCACTAATTCTAGCCGTTTTGCACTAATCTTCATTAAATTATGCAAAGCTCCGAACGCAATCAGTAATACACCTAAGAGAACTAAACCAGAATAAACTACGGTATTTTTGATTTCTTCCGAATAACGGGTCACATCAACATAAACTTCTGCCCCACCAATAATTTCGTTTTCTTTAGTCTTAACCGGGTAATATACTTCTACAACATCCCTGTCCAATCCTTTCTCATCCTTGAGATCCATCTTTTCAGATTTTTCCATATATTCTCCGATTGATTTACCTTTGAGCGCTTCTGCTAATTTAAGATTGTTTGCATCAGCTTTGCCAATTAGTTTTTCTTCCGTACTATAAACAACTTTCATACCCATAGAAAAAACTTTAATCTTGAAAATACCTAAGGGAAATAAATATTTTTGCATTCTTTGATTTAAAACTTCGTAGATATTAGGATTGATTTGCCAGTAACTTCTTCCAGAAGTATCTTTAGCAATCAACAAATCGTGTTCCTGTTCTATAATAACGTTGCCTATAGCAAGAGCATCGTAAATTGCATTATTTATAATATTGTTTTGGTATATTTTGTAAATTCCTATGGTAGCTAGAGTTAAGATAAAAACCATACTTAGAAGTGCAAGCAGTACGAATCTTTTCAATAATATATTATGTTGTTTCACCGTTTCTCCCCTTCTGATTTTCGACATATGATCTAGTATACGTCTTTCAAAAAAACATAGCAACTAGGCCCTTAAACATTTAGGCTAGAAACTATGTTTTTTGTACCGAGCATACTTTACGGAGTGGGTGAATACCCCTGTCGCCTTGTTACCACAAGGCAAGTACGACTCATTTTTATACCTTGAGAGAACCATTAGTGGGGCTCAGATATCCCAACATGCCCCTCTCTTTTCTCTTGTTCCATACGAGATTTAAACTGTTTACAATGTTCCTGATCTTCGAGTACAATCTGCTTAACTAGGTTTTGACTTACAGAATCAAGCTCGTCAATACGAACCTCATAAGCATGAATTCCCTTATCCTCTCCATCGTAAAGCTGTTTAAGTAACTGTTCCGGTCCTCGATAGGAATTAACAGTTGCCACCAAATTGGCCATTGCCCCTGCTAAACCAGTACTCCCTTTAGGAATCCCGCCCAAATCATTGATTCGTTTAATTAACAACTCTGCATGTTGCTTATGGTCATTCTCGAAATCAGATAGCATTTCGGCAACTTGGATGTCCTTTTGTAAACCATTCGTCTTAACGTAAATGTCAATTGCCATGTGTTCGCCTTTAAGTAGTTCATTGAGTGCTTCTATTTGTTGAGGGGTTGACATAGATTAGTCCTCCTTAGAATTTTATAATCCTAGTATCCCCAAATATTAGCCATCAAATTAGTCCCGAGACGAATTATTCTTTTTCATTACTTTTTAAGCTTGCAGTTTTCTTTAGTCCGCATATCTGGATCAATCCTAAAGAACTTTCCCCATATCAATTTATAATATTAATTGTAATGTAGTTACTTTAGAATTCTAATAATTGTTTTCTTTCAATATAACGTCATGTGCGCCGCCTTCAATGATGCTAGTTGAGGAAACTAGCGTCATCCGAGCAGTTCTTTGCAGTTCTTCAATCGTAATAGCTCCGCAACTACACATGGTTGACTTAATCTTGCTCAAAGAAACCTCTAAATTATCCTTTAATCTACCCGCATAGGGAACATAACTATCTACCCCCTCTTCAAAGTGAAGTTTCGCCCCTTCCCCCAAATCATACCTTTGCCAATTCCGAGCGCGATTTGAACCTTCACCCCAATACTCTTTGACATAATTATTTCCCAGTTTTATTTTTTTAGCTGGACTCTCGTCAAACCTAGCAAAATACCTCCCCATCATAATGAAGTCGGCTCCCATTGCCAAAGCTAGGACAGCATGGTAATCGTGTACTATCCCGCCATCTGAACATATAGGTATATATATACCCGTTTCTTCATAATATTGATTTCTGGCTTTAGCAACTTCAATGACAGCTGAGGCCTGACCTCTACCAATTCCTTTTTGCTCCCTAGTAATACAAATTGACCCTCCACCTATTCCGACTTTAACAAAATCAGCCCCCGCGTTCACTAAATACATGAACCCTTCTTTATCAACAATATTGCCGCCGCCAACTATAACCTTATCGTTATATTCTCGCTTAATATATTCAATGGTTTCTTTCTGCCACTCACTGTAACCATCTGATGAATCAACACATAATACATCTGCGCCAGCTTTCACTAGTTCAGGTACTCTTTCCTGATAATCTTTCGTATTAATGCCCGCTCCAACTACAAATTTCTTTTTCGCGTCTAATAATTCATTAGGATTTTTTTTATGTTCATCATAATCTTTTCTAAAAACAAGATACGAAAGATTTTGAGCATCATCTATGACCGGTAAGCAATTTAATTTATGCTCCCATATTATATCGTTGGCTTCGCCTAAACTTATACCCTCTTTTCCGACAATAAGTTTTGAGAAAGGTGTCATAAATTCTTTCGCTTTTTTCCCTAAATTGTCTCTGCTAATTCTATAGTCTCTTGTTGTGACAATCCCCATTAATCTGTCTGATGGAGAACCATCTTCTGTAATTGCAATCGTTGAATAACCGGACTTTTCTTTAAGTTCAATAATATCTTTCAAGGTATGTTCTGGAGTTAAGTTTGCGTCACTAACGACAAAACCTGCTTTAAATTTCTTGACTTTTTTTATCATCTCGACTTGTTCATTGATAGGTTGTGAACAAAAAACAAAAGACAATCCCCCACACTTTGCCAAAGCTATCGCTAAATTGTCATCAGAAACAGATTGCATGATCGCCGAAACAAAAGGGACTTTCAATTCTAATGAAGGTCTTTCCCCTTTTTTAAATTTAACTATAGGTGTTGTAAGCTTAACATTACTTGGTATACAGTCCATTCTTGATAAATTCGGAATAAGCAAGTATTCATTAAATGTTCTTGAAGCCTCATTATAATAATTAGCCAATTTAATTTACCTCCTAAAAACTACAACTATTTTGCTGTTGAAAACTAGCTTTTATTATTTTTTATGTTTATCTTATACTATCGAAGTAATTATATCATTATTTAATCTCAAAATAGCTAGAAAAAATTTCAAAGGCAAAAAACCTATAGAGTGCATGCGTCCTTCCATTTCTGAAGATGAGAACTAATAAATTCGATGATTATTTTATTTTCTTCTTTTCCAACACCAGCAATAGACAATGGTTCACCGAAGGCCATATGTATTGGTTTATGGCGCCTAATTGGTCCTAAATCCTTCAAATATTTGTCGTTTTCCCAAAAGTCAGTCTTTACTGCAATAGGAATAACTTGAACCTTGGCGGCGCTCGCTAACTTTACTCCTAAGGAGTTAAATTCCTTCGGTATAAAATCAACTGTCCTTGTATTTTGCGGAAATACAATAATCGATGTTCCCTCTGCTAATAATTTCCGTCCCAGATTCATTACCGTTTTGAAATCTTCTCTAGAATTTGATCTACTAACAATAATTGGATTTCGAGCACGTAAAACAGGGCCAAAAAACGGATGTTTAATAAGACTATCTTTAACTACGAAGGTTACCTCCATTAGTGGAGCAATTATACAAGGAAATACCATAGTCTCAAGTGTACTCATATGGTTACTAATTAAAACTACAGGTCCTTGGCACTTATGTAAATTTTCAAGCCCTGTGATATGAAATCTACCCCCACAACCCTCAATTAACTTGAAAATATCATACGAAGATAATGCCCATGCCTTAGTATCATATCGCCCTTTCAAAGCTACACTGCGAGCTTTAAGAATGATTGAAAAAAATTTACCCATAAAATACAAACGAGTATTTAACATTAATCTATCCAAAAACAGACGGGGGGTCTTTTCATTAGTGTGATATGAGTGTGTTTCAAAAAAGCCCTTCTTCAAAATTCACTTCCTCCTTGTCCATTTCAACTATCCGAATTAAATACACCTAGCTCTATCTGACCATATTCTATAGATGAGCTAACACCATCTAATATTTTATATTATTAATGGTGAGTAATCCGACAAAGCAATTAACATCACCTATTGTATTATATTTTTACACTTTATTCTAATAACATAATACAATTTTAAAAAGGTCGAAGCTATCTTTCGACCTTTTTAATGACTTTTAACCATCTTGTCTATTTCCCTTGTTGAGCCTTTTGATCAGACTGTTGTTCTGTTGAATCTTGTTGCCCAGACTTCTGATCTTTTTGACTTTCTTGTTTTAACATTTCTGGGGGTACCGTTTTGGTCTGTTCATTGGCAGTTTTTTCAGTACCAATAACTTTACCTTGAGCATCCAAATACTCCCGTGTTGTTTCTGTTTTAATTCTTTCGGTCACTTTACTAACCCCAGGCGGAACGGTGCCACCGCTTGATTGCCTATCCGCACCACCACTAGGTCCGCCTCCGCTTGAACCACCCGAACTTTCACTGCTCCCAGTCTTCTGATCTTTTCCACCTGCCTTACTCTGGTTTGAAGTGCCAGAATCCTTTTTATCCTCAGGTTTAGCCTCTTTCGTTGCTGATTTTTTTTCTTGTTCAGCCATACTAATTGCTTTAGTGTAGCTCTTTTGTACTAGATTCAAGTTCTCAGGGTTCACCGCTTTAACCGGTATCACTTTAGCTGGAGTCTCGCCCTGTTCACCAGTAACGGAATCATTAACATCTAAAGGCTCTTTTTTTAAAAGTTTTCGGGCCCATTGATAGGCATTAACTCCTTGAAGATAAGGTGAAGTATCAATATCTCCAAGCTGTACTCCAGTGGCCATGCGTTGCATAGACTGAAGATTTGCTTGTCCACCGATTAGAATAACCTTTTTCTCCAATTGCGCACCTTTAAGAACCTCGTAGGCCCCCGCTGCTAGCTTTTCCGTTTGTGCTAAAACCGCCTGAACCTTACCTGGGTTCTTTTGTAAGTACTCTGAAAATGTTTGCTGAGCTACTGCCTCTGAACCAGGCGGACTACTTATTGTCTGTACTGTTACCTTAGGATATTTGCTAAAAACTACGCGGCTACCAGCTAACATCTCCTGAGAATTAGAAGTCTCGGGATCACCTTCCAAAATGATCACTTGACCTTCACTTAGTTTATTCATTAAGGTTTGGGCCATTATTTCACCTGTTTTCTCTTGATCTGAAAGCACGATCCCCCCAAGTTTAGCTCCTGGTGGCAGGAGACCAAGAGCCAGTATCGGTATCTTTTTATCTTGAGCACTTTTCAGAAGACTTGGGTCGCCGCCTTGATAGATTAAGACCTTACCTCCTTGTAGTTGATCAGAATCTAGAGGATTTTCCTTGGACTTGTCAGTGAGATACTTTATTTGCAGTTCATCTTTCTTGGCCATATCCTCAATACCCTTGAGAATTAGTATTTTATTGGGATCATCCTCATTTAACGCTACACTAATTATGGTTTTTTGAGATTCATTACTTTTAGCGGGAGATTTGTTTTTATTTCCTAAAAGGTCTTGTAGTCCACAACCAGTTATGGTTAAACTAAGACATAGAGGAAATACGATTAAAAGGAACCGCATTCTCCGAAGCATGAGACACGCTCCTTTCCAGCTTTAAACTTTTTCTTAGTTTTCCCTAGATTAAATTAAAAATACAGTGGGGATAAATTTATGTTTACTTTTAAGTTTCTTCAATAAAAGGAGGTATTCCCTTGCCTATTAAATTAAATCACATCTTAAATAGAATTCATTCTCTCCCAGCTTTACCCGATTCTGCTATGCAGGTTATTGCTTTGACTAGAAATTCGGAAACTGATATAAAGGATCTAATCGCAGTAATTAGTCATGACCCTGCTTTAACAGCGAACATTTTACGGCAAGCCAACTCCTCCTATTATGGTTATGCCCGTCGTATCTCTTCCTTAGCAGAGGCTGTCGTCATTCTTGGGTTTCAGGCTATTCAAGGTTTAGCTATGGCTTCAGCCCTTTCTCCATTACTTAAAACCGAACTCATCGGGTATGGACTGGATCAAGAGGGCTTATGGCGTCATTCGATGTTTACCGCTATGGCTGGAAAGAGGCTTTGCAAGCGACTTCTCCTACCTTTTGGAGAAGTCGCCTTTATCGCAGGACTTTTGCACGATATAGGCAAACTTATCTTGACTGTCTATGTACAGGAAGTAGGATCATTTATTTTAAAAAAGGTTGATCAAGAAAATCTTTCTTATCGTGAGTTAGAAAAAAAAATCATCGGTTTTGACCATGCCACCGTCGGGGGATATATCGCCCAACAATGGAACTTACCCGATGAGCTTGTCGAAGCTATTACCCACCACCATACTCCGGAACGTGCTCAGCACCAACAGCAGCTTGCTGCGATTGTTCATGTTGCCAACGCCTTAGCTAATCTACTTGGCGTCGGTGAGGCTGTTGATAGTTTTCTAAACCCCCTTCAAGAACAGGCCTTAAGTCTTCTCCATTTAACTGAACAAGATTTAGAATTAATCATGGCTGAATTAGGTGATCTACTTTCTGACCCTACGTTATTTAGCTAAAACTTCTAGATCACGCAACAAACGATTTAAGAGTTCCTCTCTAAATTCATCAACCTTAGTGAAGTTAACCGTTTCCATATAATATGATTTCAGAAGAGACCTTTGTTTCTGCCAAGCAGCCAGGGTCTCTTTTAGTGTTGAGCTAAAGGTTTGATCAAGCCCTTGATCATGTAAATTTTCCGGGTTCCCTTGCCAGATGGCTAAATTGCGTTGTGGAAAAACGAGCCCAATGACGTCATCAGGGTTTAAAGGATGTAAAACAATCTCCATAATTTGACCGAGTTGTTGAGCTTCACTTAACACCCAATTTAAAGCTTCAAGAGTTTCCTCACCTTCCAAACGAATTTGATCAAAATCACTTAAAAAGTGGGGTGCAAGATTTAACCACCCTTCAGAAGTTAAACCATGCAAAAAGCAAGGTGCAATGCTACTTTTTTGGATTTGCTCTAAGGCATGTTGAACTAAAGGCCAAGGATCGGTTGGCCTTTTCTGGAGCCAACGCTTTAGCCCTCCTTTTATCCAGGAAGAAGCTCCCCTGTCATTAAGGTGACTTGCAAAGCTCTTTTCATAATAATCACCTAAAGTTTCGGTTAATACTTCTTCCAGGTTTGTTTGAAGATTAGTCAATTGCTCCTCAGCACTTAAAATCTTCGTTCTTAGTTTTAGTAATTTTTGTTCGTCGCAAAAGATGCTAAAGTCGATAAATTTTTCAGTAACCCCTGGGGCCCGCCAACGCAAAGGAGAGATTTCCTGAGCGTTCAGTACGGCAAAAGCGACTCGCGGTAGAATGAACCCAGCCATCGAATCGGGTTCGCGAGCGGAGCGTAAAAAATCAACGTCATACCCCCGATCTAACATCTCTAGGCCGAGTACCTTGATCAGGGTTGATTTTCCGGTTCCAGACCCACCCATGAGTACATAGATACGTTGCCAACCCGAAACCATATTGGGTAACAAGGATATGTACCCCCTCGTCGTTAACCCTTCGGCAAAAAAATGACGAACCCCGACTTTGTTGCTCATAATAGTTAACCCCCGTTTGATGTGCTACGACATAGTCTATGCAACACATCAAACGGAGGTCACTGTTCATTGGTAAATTACTATTGCGCTTACGCAAATTCCGTTAATTGCTCACCAAGCAATAGTGATTTACGGGCTTTGTACGGAAATTTACTTTAGTTTAGCCTCCAAGACTTCCAGAGCCTTCTGCAATTGAGGATCAAACTTAGTATCCGTAGGGGATATTGTAGCGTCCTGACCCTTAGTCAATTCCACCATGACATCGGGTTGAATTCCTATTTTATGAATACTTAATTTGTTCGGGGTTAAATACTTAGCCGTTGTCAACTTGACACTTGTACCACTATCCAAAGGGAAAATCGTTTGTACTATACCTTTGCCAAACGTCTTAACACCTACCAAAGTCCCTGTTCCTTTATCTTTTATAGCCCCAGATACTATTTCAGCTGCTGAAGCACTTTCTTCATTAACTAAAACGACTAAAGGCATTCCTAAATAACTATCTTTAACAGCATTTTTAATTTCTGTATCCCCTTGTTTATCAACTATATATACCACAGGCCCTGGTGAAACAAAATAACTGGCGACCTGTACTGCGGCATTTAATTCCCCACCATGGTTATAACGCAAGTCCAAAATTAGTCCTTTGTACTTACGAATATCCATGGTCTTGAGCACTTCGGCCAGTTCAGCGCCCGTATCAGAAGAGAACTGGGAGATATCTAGATAGGCTAGATCCGAATGACCAGGCAAAGCTTTACCCTCCACCGTTGGCACAATGATATTCTCACGAGTTACGGTTACTGTTACTTCCTTCTTTAAACTCTCACGATAGAGCACGAGGGTTACCTTTGTTCCAGGATCACCCCTCATAAGAGTAACTGCTTTATCTTGATCAATCGTTGAGGTCTCCACATTATCAATCTTCTCAACGATATCACCCATTTGGATCCCTGCTTTAGCCGCCGGTGTATTTTTAATGGCCCGTAGAATCACTAACTTGGTTGGATCTTTCAAGCTCAAGACAATCCCAACCCCACCAAACTTGCCTTCTATAACCTCCATAAGTTGTTGATTTTCATGGGCATTCATATAGGCAGAATATGGATCACCCAAAGAATTGACAATTCCTTGGGTTGCCCCGTCGACAAGTTGATTTTTATCAACTTTATCTAGGTACTGACTGTTGATAAGCTGCAAAACATGAACGAAACGACTAAGATGACCCAAATTTGCAACTAGAACCCCACCGACCGTTGCCGTAGTAAGTACACAAAAAATGAGTAGCACTATACCCACACGTTTTAGGATTCGTTTCCCATTCCACTCCTGCAATCTGCTAACCCCTTCCCATCTTTGGTTCCTTCACTAGATTTACTCAAGTAAGATTATCTCCTATACCGCATCTTAAGGTACAGCCCACTGCTAGTATATGCTTGTCTTTCAATGATAATACAGCAATGGATCCGTAGGGTTTCCGTTGACGCGTACTTCAAAGTGCAGATGTGGACCGGTACTAAAGCCCGTCGAACCTACATACCCTATAGTCTGACCTTTTGTAACTTGTTGTCCTTCACTAACGGACAATTGCGACTGATGACCATAAAGTGTGGAGACTCCCCCGCCGTGGTCAACCACTATGGCATTACCATACCCTCCATACCATCCAGAAAAGATTACCACTCCGGCTCCAGCTACATGAATCGCTGTTCCTGTCGGAGCTGGAAGATCTATCCCAGTATGCAAACTCTTCTTCCCTGTGATCGGATGGGTGCGCCAACCGAAGGGTGAGCTGATTTCAAAATATCCAGCTACAGGCCAATTACTTATTGTACCAATGACCCCACCTGTTCTCGCAGCTTGAATTTTACGGATCTTTTCCATCAGAGCGTTAGATTCCGCTTCAAGTTTATCATTTTCATCAAAAATAGCCTGTTGGGATTTTTTATTCTGCTCCAAGGCAGCCTGCTGTCGCTGTTTTTTATTATCCAAATCAGCCTCTGCAACCGCTGCTTGGACTCGTAATTGAGCCATCCGATCACGGATCCCTTCAAGTTCTTGCTTTTTCTGAGTCATTTTTTCCTTTTGTTGTTTAATGTCCTTCAAAATATTTTGATCATTGGCAACTAATTGACTTAGATACTCCATCCGTGTAATAAAATCGCCCAAGTCAGACGATTGAAAGAGTAAGCCTAGATAACTAACTTGGCCGTCCTCATAAATTCCTTTTACCCTAAGTGCTAAGGCCCGGAGTCGGGCATCTAATTCTTTTTGATTTTGTTCAAGTTCTCGCTGAACCGCCTGAATTTGAGCCATCGTTTGAGAATACGCTACCTGCTTATCGCTAAGTGATTTCTTGGCGATGACAATTTGATCTGATAGTTGATTAAGTTGCTTTTTAAGCGTATCCGCTGTAAACGTTAATGAATTAAGCTGTCCTTGCGATTTTATTTGTTGATTAACTATCTCCTGCTGTCTTTGCTCGGCATCTCCAATCTCATCAGCTCGTAACGGGATTACCGTTATACTCAGAAGGACTAAACTCAAAAAACAGGCCATGCTTGACCGAAAAAAATTCCCACTAGACAAATCGTCACCCCCTTTATACTCGCAAAAACTTGTGTAAGGAAATTGCGCTACCGATTGCTCCTATCGCCATCCCAGATAGAACCAAACCACCTTGTACCTGCCAAAAAAGCAGAACATTTTGGACGATCGGTAAAAAAGTTAAGGTGCCTTGTACATACAAAGACAACCCTTGATAGACAAAGCCAACTATAACAGCTGCCAATCCTCCTCCAATTAGTCCAAGAATTAATCCCTCAATAAAAAAAGGCCATTGGACAAAACTATTACTGGCCCCAACTAACTTCATGATTTGAATTTCTCGTCGGCGTGAAAAAACGTTCATTTTAATATTTATAGAGATAAGCACCATTGAAGCGATCGAAAAAGCGGTAACTACGCCGATACCCACCCAACGTAACCACTGAGTAAATTTTAGTAGTTGTTCAACAAAGCCCTGTCCATAACGAACTTTATCAACTTTAAAGAGCTTCAACTGTTCAGCTAACGTTGGGACAGCTTGGGCTTCATTAACCTTAACCGTAAATTTATCCAGCAATGGATTTATTCCACCTAAATTAGTCAGTAAATTACCTTGCTCACCACCCATTGTCTTACCAATCTCAACTAAAGCCTGTTCTTTGGAAACGAGTTTAACCGAAGCCACTCCTGGTAGTTTTTCAATTTGAAGCTGCATATCTTGAAGTTGTTGAGCTGTTGTACCTTTTGGCATAAAGACAGCAATCTCTAGTTCTGATTCAAAAGTCTTAGCCAGATTAGAAGCATTAATAAGAAAAAAGACCGAAAATCCCAGAGTCACTAAAGAAACCATCACTGTGAGAATCGACGCCACGCTTAGCCATGGATTCCTTTTTACAGAATAAAAAGTTTCTCGCAAGATATACCGAAGGGAGTTAAACATCGTATCCATAAACCCCCTTTTCTTCATCCCTAGCCACGCGTCCAGCCTCAATGGCAATAACTCTTTTTCGCATTTGATTGACAATTTCCCTAGCATGGGTCGCCATAATAACTGTCGTACCCTGTTTGTTAATGTTATGAAGCAGCTCCATAATACCCCAAGCAGTATCATGATCCAAATTTCCAGTGGGTTCATCCGCAACAAGTAGCGCCGGACTGTTAATAATTGCCCTGGCCACACATACTCGTTGCTGTTCGCCACCAGATAACTGATGCGGAAAGGACTTTTCTCTTGCCGATAAGCCAACTAAATCTATAACCTCTCGAGAGCGCTTTTCCACTTCTCGCTTAGAAACACCGATAACCTCAAGAGCAAAAGCTACATTTTCCGAAACAGTTTTATTAGCTAAAAGTTTAAAGTCCTGAAATATAACCCCAATATTACGTCGTAGGTAAGGGACTTCTTTATCCTTCATACGTACTAGGTTTTTACTATTCAAAACTACCTGTCCCCGAGTGGGGATTTCTTCTCGATAAAGCAAACGAATAAGGGTTGATTTTCCAGCTCCACTTGGTCCTACCAAGAAGACAAATTCTCCCTTGCCAATCTTGACATTGATATCGACAAGGGCCCTGGCACCATTAGGATAAATCTTTGATACATTGGTTAACTGAATCATCACAATCCCCCTCGATTTACGCCAAACCCCTTTTTACACTATATCTTGTTTTAGATTCGACACAGGATATGAATTTCCTGTTTATAAAACAAACATTCCTCTTGTTCACAAAATCTTAACCTCAAACGAACACTATCGCCCGTAGGATGACTAAAATGAATTCGTAATGCACCAAAAAAAGTCCCCTATTAAATAGGAGACCTTCCAGTTCTCAAAAACCCCAGTTATTTTTTCTTAGCTATAACCTCATGCACTGCTTTGATCAGTGACGCTTTAGTTAAACCATACTTTTCCAAAAGTTCTAATGGTCGTCCTGATTCTCCGAAAGTATCTTTAAGTCCTACCCTGATCATAGGGGTAGGAACATTTTCTGCTAATACTTCGGCAATAGCACTCCCTAATCCCCCGATGATATTGTGTTCCTCCGCTGAAACCACTGCTTTGGTCTTTTTAGCCACTTGTACAAGCGTAGCAACGTCTAGGGGTTTAATCGAAGCAATATTAACAACACTAACACTGATTCCTGTTAGAGACAACTCCTCAGCTGCTTCTAAAGCAAGGGCTACCATTATACCAGTAGCCATAATAGCTACATCCGTGCCTTCTCGCAGAACATTAGCCTTGCCAATTTCGAACTTATAGTCCTGACCAAAAAGCAAAGGAACCTCCAACCGACCCATGCGAATATAGACAGGCCCCTTATATTGAGCTGCTGCCCTAATAACTTGGCGTGTCTCCTCACCATCTGCGGGAACGAGGACTGTCATATTGGGGACTGCACGCATAATCGCAATATCCTCTATGGCCTGATGTGATCCGCCATCTTCCCCAACAGTAATACCTGCATGTGTAGCCGCTATTTTAACATTTAATTTAGGATAGGCAATAGAATTTCTAATTTGTTCAAACGCACGACCAGTTGCAAAAATTGCAAAGGTACTGGCAAAGGGAATCTTTCCAGCAGCAGCCAAACCCGCTGCTGTCCCCATCAGATTTTGTTCGGCAATGCCCATATTAAAAAAACGTTCTGGATAATGCTTCGCAAAATCAGCTGTCTTGGTTGATTTGGACAAATCCGCATCTAAGACCACAATATCCAAGTTTTCTGCGCCTAAGGCCACTAGGACTTTACCATAAGCGTCGCGGGTAGCTTGTTTCTCAGCCAAGATTTGCCGCCTCCTCTTGTAATTCCTTCAGCGCTTGCTCAGCCTGTTCAGCGTTCGGGGCGTTGCCATGCCAAGCAGCCACATTTTCCATAAAGGATACACCTTGACCCTTGACTGTGTGAGCAATGAGCATAGTAGGTTTACCCTGAACATTTTTGGCCTCTGCAAAAGCAGCAACAAGTTTTTCGATATCATGACCGTCAACCTCCAGCACGTGCCAACCAAAAGCCCGCCATTTATCAAACAAGGGGGCTGAAGACATCACACTATCCGTCGAACCATCAATTTGCAATCCGTTAAAGTCAAGGATAGCCACCAAGTTGTCTAATTTATAATGTGCAGCTGCCATCGCAGCCTCCCAGACCTGACCTTCGGCCATCTCACCGTCCCCTAACAAAGCATATACCCGAAAGTCTCTACCATCAAGCTTTCCCGCCATAGCCATCCCATTAGCTGCAGAAAGCCCTTGCCCTAAGGAACCCGTAGACATATCAACACCAGGTGTTTTCCTCATATCCGGATGGCCTTGCAACATATGACCAATTTGACGCAAACCTAGTAACTCCTCTTTAGGGAAATATCCCTTCTCAGCGAGTGTTGCATAAAGCACAGGCGCCGCGTGTCCTTTGCAAAGCACAAAACGGTCACGCTCAGGCCAATTAGGTTCTGCAGGATTAATGCGCATTTCCTGAAAATATAACGTCGTCAAAATGTCTGCTGCCGAGAGACTACCCCCAGGATGTCCGGACTTTGCCGTGAATAACATCTTAATGATATCCTGACGGATGGCATTAGCCGTTTGTTTGAGTTCACTAGTTCTCAATCGTCTTCCCCCAATCAATGCATTATGCATTTATCTCGTCCCCTTCGTCGACTGTAAGTATGCCGCTACGAAAGCATCTATTTCCCCATCCATTACAGCCGAAACATTGCCAGTTTCTTCATTAGTCCGATGATCTTTAACTAAACTGTAGGGATGGAAGACATATGAACGAATTTGACTTCCCCAAGCAATTTCCTGCTGTTCTCCCCTAATTTCGCTAATTTCATCCTCTTGTTGCTTACGTTTGAGTTCCAACAATTTAGATTGTAAGACTTTCATCGAGGCAGCTTTATTCTGAGTTTGGGAACGCTCACTCTGGCACTGTACGACAATTCCAGTTGGCAAATGAGTTATCCTGACTGCAGAATCGGTCTTATTAACATGTTGCCCCCCCGCACCCCCAGAACGATAAGTATCGACCCGCAGATCTTCTGAATCGATCACAATGGCATTATCCTCAGTTACTTCCGGAATAACATCGACAGATGCAAACGAGGTATGACGGCGGCCTGACGCATCAAAAGGAGAAATTCGCACTAAACGATGTACACCCTTTTCCGATTTAGCGTAACCATAAGCATTTACTCCGGCTAACGAAAAAGTTACGCTTTTAATTCCAGCCTCATCTCCAGGGAGAAGGTCAAGTGTCTCCACTTTATACTTATGTCTCTCTCCCCAACGCATAAACATCCTATAGAGCATTTGCACCCAGTCTTGGGCTTCAGTTCCACCAGCTCCAGCATGAAGGGTGAGAATAGCGTTATTGCGATCATAGGGTCCACTTAGTAATATCTCTAGTTCCAACTCACCAAAGCGTTCATTAAGTTGTTTAACTCCTCGTTCTATTTCTGGTTCTAACCTGATATCGTCCTCTTCCAAAGCCATTTGCCAAAGCATTGTTTGATCCTCAATCTCTAGTTCCAAGTCTTGATATAACGTTACTCTGCCTTGCTGATAGGCTAATTCCTGCATTATCTTTTGCGCCGCTGTCGGATCGTCCCAAAAACCTGGCCGCTGCAATTCTTGATCTAAACCACTGATTGTTTCTTCACGTTGGGCAACGTCAAAGGGAAACCCTCAAATCAGCTAAACGCATTACTAAGGCTTCAAATTCCTTTTTCCATTCTGTTAACACTACCTAATCATCCTCTTCGGTTATTTTCTGGCACCACAGCATTTTTTATATTTTTTACCGCTTCCACAGGAACAAGGTTCATTACGTCCAACCTCTTGTTCAACATGAATCGGACGTTTTACTTGTTCCTCCTCTTCGTAACGATTCTCCATTACATGCTGTGGCTGCTCAGCTACCTGTTCTCGTACTTGAGGGGTGACTCGCATCATATAGCGGATGATATCTTCCTGAATAGAGTCAATCATATCCTGAAACATGTCGAAGCCTTCGTGCTTATATTCCACTAAAGGATCCTTTTGCCCATAAGCCCTTAACCCTATGCCTTCACGAAGCATGTCCATCGCATCAAGATGATCCATCCACTTATTATCTACAACTTGAAGCATGACCGCCCGCTCGATCTCACGCATAAGTTCCGAGCCAAACATTTCTTCCCTTCGATTATAGAGTTCAAGTGCTTGGTCATGCAACAATTCTTGAACTTCTTCTTTAGTAAGCTTGGCTAGTTGTTCGACTGTCAATTCATGGTTGGGTAAAAGTAGATTTTCACAGTACTCTAGTAAACTCATTAAATCCCATTCCTCGGGGAACGTACTCTCACCACTAAAGGTCTCCACTGTATCCTTGGCGACTTTAGCTAACATATCCATAATATTAGAACGCAGATCCTCACCTGTAAGAACAGCCCTTCTTTGAGCATAAATGATCTCGCGCTGCTGATTCATAACATCGTCATATTCTAAAACATGTTTGCGAATATCAAAGTTACGGCCCTCCACACGCCTCTGAGCGGTCTCGATCGAACGCGAAATCATCTTCGAGGTGATCGGTATAGAATCATCCATCCCCAACCTATCCATAATTCCCATGATGTTTTCCGAACCAAATAAACGCATTAAATCATCTTCTAAAGAAATAAAAAATTGCGTAGAACCCGGATCACCCTGCCGCCCAGCTCGACCACGCAACTGGTTGTCAATCCGCCTGGATTCATGTCTCTCCGTCCCAATGATATGAAGACCCCCAAGTTTTGCAACATCCTCACCAAGGACAATATCAGTCCCACGACCTGCCATGTTAGTGGCGATCGTCACCATTGCCTTTTGACCGGCTCCAGAGACAATTTCCGCCTCTCTCTCATGGAATTTGGCATTAAGCACTTGATGTTGAATTCCCTGCTTTATTAACAGATTACTTAAAAGCTCAGACTTTTCAATCGAAATCGTGCCTACTAGGACAGGTCGATCTTTAGCATGCAACTCTACTATACTTTCAACAACCGCTAAAAATTTGCCTTCTTCTGACCGATAAACTACGTCAGGCATATCCTCTCTGACCATGGGCATATTCGTAGGTATTTCTAGAACATCAAGTTTGTAGATCTTTTTAAACTCCGGTTCCTCTGTCATAGCTGTACCAGTCATACCCGCAAGTTTTTCATACATCCGAAAATAGTTTTGAAAGGTGATTGTTGCTAAAGTCTGAGATTCCTTTTCTATTTTAACATTTTCTTTAGCTTCAATTGCCTGATGTAACCCCTCACTATAACGACGCCCAAACATCAAACGACCAGTAAACTCATCAACAATTAGTACTTCTCCGTCCTTAACGACATAATCCCTGTCCCGACGGAAAAGAGCACGTGCTTTAAGTGCTTGATTAACATGATGGGAAAGTTCTGTATGAACATCCTCATAAAGATTATCCACACCGAGCATACTTTCCACTCGACTTACACCTTGTTCTGTTAAGGTGACAACCTTATCTTTTTCATTGACACGAAAATCGTCTTCCTGCTTAAGACGCTGAATAACTTTAGATACCCTAAAGTATAGTTCTGTGGGCTTGTCCGCCTCCCCAGAAATTATTAGTGGAGTTCGAGCTTCGTCAATTAAGATAGAGTCTACTTCATCAACAATCGCATAATGCAACTCTCGTTGGACTAGACCATCCGGTCTGGTCACCATATTATCTCTTAAATAATCAAAGCCAAATTCGTTATTAGTTCCATAAGTAATATCTGCTTCATAACTCGTCCGACGTTCCTCATAACTTATCCCGTGTACAATTAAGCCGACAGATAACCCTAAAAAACGGTGAATTTTTCCCATCCACTCACTATCTCTGCGGGCAAGGTAATCATTTACAGTAATAACATGGACTCCGCGCCCAGTTAAAGCGTTCAAATAGGAGGGTAAGGTAGCGACCAAGGTTTTCCCTTCGCCAGTACGCATCTCTGCTATCCGTCCTTCGTGAAGGACCATACCGCCAATAAGCTGTACATCATAATGCCTTTGCTGCAACACCCGCCAGGACGTCTCTCTGACCACTGCAAAAGCCTCAGGTAGTAAGTCTTCAAGAGTTTCGCCCTCTGCCAAGCGTTCACGAAATTCTCCAGTCTTGGCACGTAATTGTTCATCATTTAAAGCCTGAACACTTGGCTCCAAAGAGTTAATAGCTTGAACCCTTTTATGATATTTTTTGATCTCCCGGGCGTTATCATCCAGAAGATTCCGCAAAAACCCCATAATGATCCACCTTTCTCTTCCTTGGGTATCACTTAATTGTACCATTCCCATACTTAGGCTGCAAGCGAAATTCGATGCACGAGGCACGATGCGCGAAGCTCGAAGTCAGAGATTCTAAATCATACGCAAAAGTTTGTAGTACGAGTCAACTCTGAAGTTATATGCCAGAAGACAGAAACTCTGGTCGGTTCCCGTCAACCCTCAATCCTCGATCCTCGATCCTCGAACTTCGCGCCTCGTGCATCGCAAAAGGGCTCGCGTCAGCGAACCCTTTTGCCTAGATATTTCTATTTGTCGGGCTCAAGTAGCCCGTAGTTCCCTAGTTTTCTTTTATACACAACATTCATTTCCTGGGTTTCATCATTCCTAAAAACAAAAAAGTTATGCCCTATAAGATTCATTTGCATCAGTGCCTCATCAACTGACATCGGTTTGGCTGGGAATTTTTTACTTCTTACTAAATCATGCTCTTCCTCAATTACAGGCTGTTCAGTCACATGCTCTTTAAAAGTTTTAGTGCGCATACGCTTGTTAATCCGAGTTCGATATTTGTCAATTTGGCGCTCTAATTTTTCTAAAACTAGATCAATGGAAGTATACATGTCCCCCGTTTCTTCTTCTCCGCGTAAAATTATACCATGTATTGGGGCTGTTACTTCCACTCGATGCCGATCACGTTCAACAAGCAAGGTAACTTGCACATCCTGAAATTCATCAGAGAACTTTTCCAATTTACCTACCCTTTTTGTGACATAACTTTTTAAGGCATCGGTTACTTCAATATGCTTACCACGAATTATAATGTTCATCGCTTTTAACCCCCTTCTAGTGGTATGAGTTAGTATTCCCCCTTTAGGATAAAAATCCTGCACGATTATAAGAATATGATTAAAAAAACCTAAGAAAATATCACATTGGCTGCTTGTTCCCCTCGCTGACCCTCTGTCAAATCAAATTGGACAACTTGACCCTCTTCTAGTGTGCGAAAACCTTCACCCACAATAGAAGAAAAATGGACAAAAACATCTCCACCCTTATCCTTTTCGATAAAGCCGTAACCTTTTTGCTTACTAAACCATTTAACTTTCCCTAACACTTTGAAACAACCCCCTTGAATCATAGGCTATTTTTTTCGGTAAACTACCTGACTAGCCCTCACCTTAGAAGGATAACCAAGGAGAGTATACTTTAAACAAATGCATAATTAAGCATTTTCCATTTTTCATTTTCCATTGTGCATTGTGTATGCTGCTTCGCGCCTCGTGCCTCGCGCCTCGACTTTCTCCGCCTTCGCTAAGTTAACTAAGCCTGTTGGCGAAACACATAAACCCTCCACATTTTGATGCGTCACAACAACATTTAAGGCGTGACTAATAAATATCCAGGGTGCATCCGCAACTAATATTTTTTGGGCCAAAGCATATTTCCTAATTCGTTCGCTACTCTCCGTCGCTGCTTGGGCCTTTACAATTAAAGCATTATAGGTTGGGTTATTATAATTAGAGTAATTTAAACTGGATACACTGATTTGACTCCCGTGTAAAAGAGGATACAAGAAATTATCCGGATCACCATTATCTCCGAGCCACCCATAAAGAAAAGCATCTCCCTTCCTCAAACGCAAATTTTCTTTATGCTCTTGCCAAGTCTCCGAGGTAATTTTTACCTTAATTCCCACTTTACTCAAATAGTCTTTAATGGCCTCAGCTAAACAATCACCGCCGACCTCATTATAAGGTCTTTGTTCCGAATAACTGAGCAGTTCAAAACTCAAGTTATCCACATAGCCAGCTTCCCTAAGGAGTTGTTTGGCCCTTTCGGGGTCATAACTATAGGCTTTAAGATCCTCTTTATAGCCTAAAACAATCGACGGAAGCGGTCCCTGAGCTACTATTGCCTGCCCTTTATATAGTCTTTTTACCAACTTCTCACGATCAATTGCCCTCGTAACTGCCTCTCGAATTTTAAGGTCATTAAAAGGTTTCTTGTCCACCCTAAAGCCCAAATAATTGATATTTAAACCGGTTGAAAGCCAAACTCTAAATTTATGCTCATCTTTTAAGAGCCCATCAACACTGCTACCTGGAGCTATTCCATTAACAATGTCTACCGTTCCTTGGGCTAATTTGTTTAATCGGACATTTTCTCCCTTGACTATCTGAAAAATAACCTTATCCAACTTTGGTTTACCATCCCAGTAATCAGGGTTAGCCTTTAAAACAATTCTTCGACCTGGTTCCCAACTTTCAAATATAAAAGGCCCCGTACCAACTGGATGTGTTGCGAAGTTCTTACCATATTTTTTCACAGCTTCCGCTGAAATGATCGGTGCACTATAAGGCATGGCTAAGTTTCGCAGGAAAGGAGCGTAGGGATATTTCAACTTAAATGTTACTGTATAATTATCAATTATTTTAATGTTTTGTACCATACCCAACGTAAAATCTGCATAAGGCAGTGCGCCCGATTTTTCGAGATCTTTAAATTGTCGTTCAAAGCTACTTTTTACCGCTTGCGCATTAAACAAAGTACCATCATGAAATTTCACCCCCTGACGAAGTTTGAAAGTCCATTCTAGACCGTCAAAAGAAGTTGTCCAAGTAGTAGCCAAAGCAGTCTCAACTTCAGTTGACCCTGCTTGATACTGTACGAGTGTATCAAATATATTAATGACTACTTGAGCCGATTCCTGATCTTCTATTTCACTAGGATCAAAACTCAACGGATCACTCTCAAGGGCATAAATCAGCACTTTCTCAGCATTACTCTGATTCATCGTAGCCGAGGTAGCACCTGAATCCAGTAATAATATTACCACGATTAGGACAAACCCTATAAATCTTAAACCTTTATTATGCATATAGCCCCCATTTTCGATTCCACATATTTACGTATAAATATATTCGGCAAGTTCAGGTGAAACCCTTTATTTGGTATACCGAACCTAACCAAAGTAATTAACAATTCCGACAAAACGTTAATTTTATAATTTTAAAATGGGAAAAGTTAATAACATGCACCTGTGGATTGTGTGGATAACTCCAAAATACAGACTGGCAAACACCCCTTCCCTGTGGACAACCTCTTAAAATTATTGTCGATTCTTTAAGATTACTTATAAAACTTTACACTGCCACGGTCGGATAATTTCAACAATAGCTGCATTCTTAACTAAATTATATATACCCCTGGTTTAGTTTTTAAAAGCCCTAGAAAATACTCATAAAATAACTAAAGCGGGAAGATCCTTAAAAGCAAAGACCTTCCCGCTGACTCCTTTGACTCTAGAGCAATATACCGTTATATTAGTCCCTGGCTGGGCGGTGATGTTGGTAGCACTCGCGGCAATATACCGGACGGTCAGAGGTGGGTTGAAACGGAACTTGCGTCTCAACTCCACAGTCCGCACAAACGACAGTATACATTTCGCGCGGTCTTCCTTCTGAACCACGATTTACTTTGCGTGCTTTACGACAATCAATACAACGCAGGGGTTCATTTTCAAATCCCTTTTCAGCATAAAATTCTTGTTCTCCAATTGTGAAAACAAACGTGGCTCCGCAGTCCTTACATACGAGATCTTTGTCTTGAAACGCCATGAAGATATTCCCCTTACCTAACTAATGTGACAGGAAATAAACCTATCCACATTTATTATAACGCTATTCTCGATGTGGAACAAGACCTTTTTCAGCACCAGCTGCTAGACATAGTCCATAAACCTTCCTCGCCCCACCTTCAAGCAACGCCTGGGCACAGGCTTCTAATGTTGCGCCTGTTGTGGTGACGTCATCAACCAACCACACACTTAGACCTAGAAACTTCTGCGGTTCTTTGACCACGAAAGCACCCTCAAGGTTCTGCAAACGCTCCCTACGTGAAAGCTGAACCTGAGGTACCGTTTCCACTCTACGTTCCAACCCCTTAATCAAAGGTAACCTAAGTTCCCATTGTAGTAACGAAGCAATCACCTCAGCCTGATTAAAACCGCGTTCAGCAAGCCGGTTATAATGCATTGGAACAGCAACTACACCATCAACCGGAGGAAGGTTTCTCAGTGCCCATTGGGATAGGGGACGCCCGATTTCACCCAAACGCCTAGGTTGGGCTTTAAACTTGACTTCCCAAATAAATCCCTTCCAATCACCACTATAATGTCCCCAAGCCCAAACCCTTGTTAGGCTTTTAGGTCCTTTATTGGCAAGACAATCACTACAATGGGTTGTCTCAGCAGAAATTAATTTACCACAAGAAAAGCAGCGCCCCAATTCCGGATAAAAATATTCCTTTTCACAGCTTAGGCAAATCGGCCCAGAGTTTCCTCCACATACAAAACAGTAAGGTTTATCTTCGAACCAAATTGACCTTATCCCTTCTTTGATTCGTGACCGAAATATTTCAAGGATCACAATCCCACCCCCCACTTAATCAAGTAGCCCCAGGGAAACAGCGCAAGTATTTTGTTCTATGATCCAACTTATTGCCTCAGTAACCCCTAATGCTTTTCGCTCAGAAATAAACAAGACCTGCCCCTCAGGGTAATCCTTTGTTCGTCCCGCCCGTCCAGCCATTTGAACTAAAGACCGAACATCAAAGACAGGATGATTTGCGGCTAAAACGATAACTTGAGCATTAGGTATAGTTACCCCTCGTTCTAGAATCGATGTGCAAATGAACAACTGATATTCACCCTTGCTTAAACCTTCAACTTTTCGTTTCCTCCCCGGATCAGAGCTATAACTTCCCTCAATATTCCAGCTAGGAAACTTGATTCTTAAGCTTTGGACTAAGGACGCAACCCAAGCTATTTTGGGTACAAAAATGAGTGTTGGCCCCAAGAAAACCAGAGCTTGAAGCTGTCCTTCCATTGCTTCTGCAAAATTTGGCTTTTCGGGTGAGAAATTATAGTTTAACCATTTGGGGACGGGCAACGGGTGTCGGTGATGACGCGCAGGTAGCCGGATTAAATTCTTGCCTTCTGTTTTATTTTTCCTAAGTCCCTCTTCTGAAGGAGTAGCAGTAAGATAAAGAATTTTACCCTCAGAACGTAAGGCCTGCTTCAAACCCCACTCCAACATCCTACTGCCCTTATAAGGAAAGGCATCCATCTCATCTAAGAAAATAAGATCAAAGGCTCGATAAAACCGCAATATTTGATGTGTCGTGGCCAAAACCATGCTTCCTTTCTGGTATTTTAGCGGAACCATACCTGAAAGAACTTGAAATTGGAGCTCCGGAAAATTTCTTTGAAGGCGTGGGGCAACATCATGAATCACATCCTGACGCGGTGCCGCGAAAAGCACAGACATCCCACGCTTCAAAGCCCAGGCAGCCGAGGGGAAACAAACCTCAGTTTTACCAGCTCCACAAGCAGCCCAAAGCAAAGCCTCTTTTTCGTCACTTTGTTGGACAAACTCTAACACTTGGGAGCTTGCTCGCTCTTGGGCAGACGTTAAACTGGGTTGCAAAATAAATCGCACAGCTTCCGTTGCTTTTTCTAAGGTTTCTTTATCCCGATACAGAACTTGTTGCGAACTACTTACTCCCAAACTTGTGCAACTACGACAAGTTGCCATCCTCCCCCATACTCCCGACCATTCCTCCAATTCTGTCTCTCCACAACGTTGACAGCGCCACTTTTTACCTTCCTGACGTACGGCCGGAACCCATTCGCCCTGTCCCTTCAAAACCCTTTGATGTGCCAAACGCATCAGATCTTCAAAATCTAGCCCAATTTGTACAGCCAGTCTGCCCAGTTCATTTTCAGTGAGTTGGTGCCCACGAATATACAAACCAAATTCCCTAGTTTTGTTATTCCAGACCTCTTCGAACGTCTCTAGCCCCGTCAAACTCTCTGCTTTCTGCCATATACAACTACTATAGCCCAAAAAATCCCCATGGCGCTTAAGTTCTTTACTCAGTTTCAGCTTTAATTTAGCTTTGGACATCGTTTCAGAAACTATGGTTTCCAGAAAGGCTAGGGGAAGTCCAGGGGATAAATACTCTGTTTCCCTTTTAAAAAAGAACTTGTCCATTTCCGGAAATGGCGAAAACTTTAGCCCAATTTCCTCCACCTCGGTTAGGAAAAAACGCATCCGCCAAATCTCCTTTCAACTCTCAAACTTCAAGCTTTATACTTCAAGCTTTATACTTTCAACTTAACTTCAACTTCTGGAAAACGCCGTTGTAAGCAGGCTAGATAAGTATCCCTAGCTAATGAGTCATTTAAATCAGGCCCTAGTTCTATGTAACAATTAGCATAAAGTTTACTATCAATTCGAGGAATGATTTTGAGAAATCGCCAAATATACCATTCAGCCATCGGGTTCTCAGGGTTAACTTTACAAAGGCATTCATAAGACAGGGGCCCCGGATGATTTCTTCCAACGCTCGAAGCTAGGCGTTTTTGCCAGTCTAAGGGCATCGACCACTCCCAGTACCCCACAAATCTCCAGACTAATAATCCGCAACAAATCCAAACTCCCCAATACCAACCCATAAAACTTCACCCACCTTACAACACCCTATGCTTAGGGTAGCTGTTTGGTGAGTTGTCTTGGGTGAGCACAATCGGCAAGCAATTAAACTGTGGGGTAGGACGAAAATCGGAACTACCCCACCATTGCCGACGACTATTGACAGAAAACGATAGTAAAAGCCAGGATATGCTCTTTGCTGCTCCTGGCTTTGCTGATTGTTTTTGTAATTGTAGCCATACTATTTAGGGTTCTTAGGTCCGATGGCGAACATTATCTTCCCTTTTGCCGCTAATTCTTCCCCTACATAGGCCTCACCCCAAGCTACTCCAATATTGGCCTTCATTTTAAGTAATTCCACTTCTAACCGAAGTTGATCACCAGGAATAACCTGACGTTTAAAACGCACTTCATCTAGCCCGGCATAGAGGGCAATACGTCCCTTAAATTCTTCTTTTCTTAAAACTAACACAGCCCCCACTTGGGCTAAAGCTTCCATAATCAAAACCCCAGGCATAATTGGAAAATCAGGGAAATGTCCTTGAAAGAAGGGTTCATTTGCGGAAACATTCTTAATCCCCACGGCCCGTTTTCCCTCTTCTATTTCTATAATGCGATCAATAAAGATAAAAGGGTATCGATGAGGAAGAATCTCCAAAATCTCGTGATTTTCTAACACCATGTAAACCTCCTAAACATAACTTGCAGACTTGCTTACTTTTGTCTATGATTAAGCGAAGCGCGATGTGCGATGCACGATGCGCGATATACGGATCTTAAGTTTAAAGTTCGAACCTCGAACTTCGAGCCTCGCATTAAGTATAGCGGAGATTTACGCAGAAGGGAAGATAAAGCCTTGACTACCGACAAAATTTTACATCTTATTGGTGGTGAAGAGATTGGCGGTGCAGAACAACACGTTTTGAACTTACTCACCGGTCTGGATGTCAAGCGTTTTTCACCAGTCCTCATTTGTCTAACAAAGGGATCCTTTGCCAGTCTTGCTCAAGAGAAGGGAATCTTCACCACCAGCTTCCCTATGCGCCATCCTTTAGATTTAACCCTTCTGCCTAGTCTGATAAAATGGATACGAGAACAACACATTTCGCTTTTGCACACCCATGGTTCAAGAGCCAATCTTTTAGGACGACTCAGTGCTAAATTCTTAGGAATACCTTGTGTTAGCACCTACCATAGTTCTTTAGCCCACGATTATCTCTCCCCTTGGTCAGCACGTTTAGCCCTAACTATAGATAAACTCACCTTGCCTTTGAGCGCAGGGATTATTACGATCTCTGAACACTTAAACCATGAGGTCAAAGCACGAGGTGGTCAAAGACTGAAAACAATTTATAACGGCTATCCTCAGCTCACCTTTTCTGAACCTAGCACGCAACGTCAACATTTTCGTCAAGCTTGGAATATCCCTTCGGAAGCTACTGTGATCGGCACAATTGCACGCTTACACCCTACTAAAGGGCACCATTATCTAATTCATGCTACCGCTCGCTTAAAGAACAAGCTGCCCAATTTACACCTTCTGTTCATCGGAGACGGCCCTTTAGCCAAAGAACTTGAATTGGAACTAAGAAAAGAGGGGTTAGGTTATACTTTAACAGGCTATCTGCCCCATGCTTATGAGGCTTTACCAGCTATGGATCTTTTTGTACTACCATCCCTTAGCGAAGGTATGGGCTTAGTTCTCCTCGAAGCCATGCAAGCTCACCTTCCGATTGTAGCCAGTGCTGTAGGAGGGATTCCCGAATTAATTCGTGATGGCATTGATGGCCTTCTCCTTCAAGCGGCCGTTCCCGATGCTCTAGCAGAGGCCTGTTTAACTATTCTAAAAAATCCACAACTAGCAAAGCGTCTCACCGATTCAGCTTACCTTCGTTGGCCCCAGTTCTCTATTACCAAAATGCTCTCAGAAACCCAAAGTTTTTATGAACAAATTCTCTGATTACTTTCAGCACAAAACGTGGCAAAACCATTTGCCGCCTCCATCTCCAAGGTTCCTGCCATAATCTATACAACCATTCCAATTTAAGCTTACGAATCAACTGAGGAGCACGAAGAACAATTCCTGCTAAAGCATCAAAGCTCCCCCCCACTCCGATTGACACAAAAGCAAGTTCGGAATTTGCAGCGATCCAATAATCCTGACGTGGAGCACCAAGCCCCACAAGCAGCAAATCCGGTTTAAACAGCTTAATTTTCTCGCACAATTCGCCTTCGCAGTTTGAACTAAAGAAACCATTTTCGGATTGCCATATAATTCCTGGAAAATCTTGTTGAACCTGATTCGCTGCCCTTTCTGCAACACCCGGTCTTCCCCCTAAGAAAAATACTCGCCATTTTCTCTCCCCAGCTATAGGAAATATTGCATGTAATAAATCAATGCCAGTTACCCTCTCAGGAAGCGGAGTTCCCAAAAATCCCGCCGCCCAAATCACCCCGATCCCATCTGCCGTAACCAAATTTGCAGAATTGATTAAATCCCTCAATCTCTCGTCCTGGTTTGCAGCATAAATCATCTCCGGGTTGGCTGTAATTACTCTGAATGGCTTCTTTTCCTTGACAGCCTCACCAATACGCCGTACAGTCTCAGCCATCGTTAAATTGTCAATGTAGCTCCCCAAAACATCAACTTTTATAAGAACACGTCCTTAAACTAAGTAACTTAAAATATTCCTTCAAGTACCTTACCTGTCCCTAACGCTACACAAGAAATCGGATCTTCTGCTATAATAACTGGGAGTCCAGTCTCTCTGGAAATCCTTAAATCTATCCCGTGAACCAGAGAACCGCCTCCAGTCATCACAATCCCTTTACTTAAGATATCCGCTGACAATTCTGGCGGGGTCCTTTCCAGAACTTCTTTCACTCCTCCAACAATCGCCTCGACAGATTCTTCTAACGCTATAAAACATTCTTGAGAGTTTACCACGACCGTTTTAGGTAGTCCAGTCACAAGATCCCGTCCACGTACATCAATCCGGGCATTATTCGGGCGACCTTCGCGGATTGCTGAACCAACAGCTATCTTAATTTCTTCGGCTGTCCGCTCACCAATCATTAGATTATGTTCACGTCTAATAAAACGAATAATTGATTCATCAAACTTGTCGCCACCTACCCGAAGACTGCGTTTACAAACAATACCTTCTAAAGACAAAACTGCAATATCTGTTGTACCGCCACCGATATCTACGACCATATTACCCGTCGGTCCGGAGATATCCAACCCTGCCCCCAAAGCTGCAGCATAAGGTTCTTCAATGACTTTGACTTTCTTCGCCCCAGCTTGATAAGCCGCTTGTTTTACAGCACGTTCCTCTACTTCAGTTACCCCAGAAGGAATACAAACAACTACTCTAGTCTTGAAGAATGGCCAACGTTTTGCACCAGCTTTCTCCAGAAAATATTTCAACATAAGCTCCGTCGTTTGATAATCAGCAATGACACCATCTCTCATAGGCCGGATTGCCACAATATTACCAGGAGTTCGGCCTAGCATCATGCGGGCTTCCTCTCCAACTGCAATCCTTTTATTATTATTTTTGTTAATTGCGACAACAGACGGCTCATGCATTACTATTCCTTTTCCTTTGGCATACACAAGAACACTGGCCGTCCCCAAATCTATTCCTAAATCTATTCCGAACATTGGTGGAAGTACCCCTTTCCCTTACCTAGCTTGTCCATCCTTAAGTTCCGTTATAGTAAAAACTATAATCTCCCGTCGGGAGATTATAGGCTAAGGTTTAGAATCATACAATTTTTATTATTCGTTATAAAACCGCCAATTCCTTTATTCTTAGCTAGATTTTCTCTTTTTTAATCAAGTTTATCTAATTTTCCTGATATTTTTTACGTGTCGCCTCTCCACCCCGAATATGACGTTCAGCTTTATTATTTTCGAGAATGTGTTTCACTTCCATTGCCAAAGTTTCATTCACTAGTTTTAGTCGTTCTGTAACATCTTTATGCACTGTGGACTTACTGACCCCAAAAACATCAGCCGTTTGCCTCACGGTCGCACTGGATTCCATTATGTAAGTCCCCATATCGAGTACCCGTTTACGAATATATTCCTGCACGTTGAACCCTCCTTTTCGTGCTGTGTTTGTAACATATTATGCATGTCAATAAAAAAAAGACATCCATAAAGGATGTCCGTCAATTGGTAAATGCTGTGTATTACTTTGAGCACTCTTTTTGCTTGAATCATTCTGTTAGACTTTGCCATAAAACTGCGCCGCTTTACCCTTCTATTTTATTTAGGGGTCGAGTGACCTAGCGTCATTATTTTTGCTCCCGGATAATAATGTTCTAAAATCTTGTCATACGTTAGTTTTTTTTGGGCTAGATCATTAGCCCCATACTGTGACATCCCAACTGCGTGCCCATAGCCATACGTTGTAAAGTTAACTTGATCAGGCTTGATAACCCATTCTATATCTGTTGAAGCCAAACCTAATAAGGTACGTAGTTGGGTTGCTGCATAATTTTTACCTAATATTGACATGTTTTTTATCCTTCCCGCTTTTGTTCTGCTGATAAGTTTAAAATCATCAGGCTTAAACGCCTTTGGTCCCTCCGTTTGACCTAACCTTCCAACTAACTCTTTGGGACTAAAACTAACTTGCTTTTTAAAGCGCAAAGGGTTTTCTTCACCTGAGCTAACGTTTTCTAAATAGGTTCGTGACGAACCCCAAACATCTTCTGAGCGCTCCGTGAGCTTTCGACCACTACTGCTATGATAAAATGCCTCAATATAATCTCCCTCAAATACTAAGACCCTCCCTCTAGTACTATCGACAGCCTTTTTTACTTTATTACGCATATTCCAATATGTAAACATTCCCCATTTTTTATGCATTTGCTCATCTGACAACCAAACTTGGGTTTTGACTGTGGTGTCCACATCATACCCTTCATCTTTAACCGGCCTTTTGCTCAAGCGTTTTACTGCAAAAGTTCTGGCTGCCACGGCTTGCGCTTCCAACGCTTCCTGTCTAAATTCTGCAGGCATCTCCGCTGCTACCACCCCTATTAAATACTCCTCAAGGGGCATTTTTACTGTTTTTCCGTCCTCCATTAGTACCCTAATAACTAGATCCTCAGCAGATCTCCCATCATTTTGCCAACGCAATATGCTCCACGGAAGTAAAATAATAATAATAAGCGCTAGGAGAAAAAACCACAACCACTCTTTCTTCATTACTTACTTCATCCTCCTAGCGTACAAGCTTTGTTCTAACTTATGCCGTATCTCAATAAAACAGAAGAGCTTTTCCAACGTTAAACAAGGCTTAACTTATCAATATTAAATCGAGAAAAAAACCGCTGAACTTTCAGCGGTTTTTTTCATTACCATCTTATTATAAATGATTCCAAATAAAATTAAAGAATACTATGCTACTATTAGCGTGAGCTTAGCCCACTCTTGCAATCTGTGCCCCAAGACTAGTAAGTTTTTCAACTATTTGCTCGTACCCTCTATCAATATGCTGAACATCAGTAATTTCAGTTGTCCCTTCTGCGGCAATTGCAGCTAAGATTAAAGCTGCACCAGCTCTTAAATCTGTAGCCTTGACAGGAGCACCAGTTAAACGTTCTACCCCACGAATAAGAGCACTTCGACCTTCGATTTTGATTTCGGCGCCCATTCTTTTTAATTCATCAACATGCATAAACCGGTTTTCAAATACCGTTTCCGTTAATATAGCCGAACCACGCGCCTTACATAATAAGGCTAAGAACGGTGCTTGTAGATCAGTCGAAAAACCAGGATGAACTTGAGTCTTCAGATCTACTGCTTGATATACCCCATCCCCAATAACCCGAATTCCCTCTTCTTCTTCGGTAAAGTTAATCCCCGCTTCTTCCATCTTAGCTAAGACCGGTTTTAGATGGGCAGTGATAACATTCCGTACTAAAACATTTCCACCAGCAGCCGCTGCCATAAGTAGATAACTCCCCGCCTCAATTCGATCCGGGATTATGGAATGGCTAGTACCGTGCATTTCTTTTACACCTTCAATATGTATTACACTCGTACCAGCTCCACGAACCTTTCCACCCATTTCATTTAGAAAATTGGCGAGATCAACAATCTCTGGCTCTTGAGCAGCATTTTGAAGAATGGTTGTTCCCTCTGCCATCGATGCTGCCATCATAATATTCTCGGTTGCCCCAACACTCGGAAAATCTAAATAAATACGTGTTCCTCTGAGACCCTTTGTGGTTACGTCAAGAAAACCATGATCCATTTTTATTTCAGCACCTAAGGCTTCGAGCCCTTTGAGGTGCCAATTAATCGGTCGGGAACCTATAGCACACCCTCCCGGATATGAAATCCGAACATGACCTTTACGGGCTAACAATGCTCCCATAATAACGATAGAAGCCCTCATCTGTGAAACTAATTCGTGTGGAGCTTCAATATTATTTATATTATTGGCATTAATTCTTAATTGAGAGCCCTCACGCTCTACCTTCGCCCCTAAAGACTCGATCACTTGTCCCATGACATTTACATCTAACAAATCCGGAGCTTCTTCAAGGAGCACTGGTTCCGAAGAAAGTAAACTAGCAGCTATGATAGGTAGAATTGCATTCTTTGCTCCACTAACTGTAATTGTTCCCTTAAGTTGTTTACCACCAGTCACAACTATTTTACCCAAGTATTGAATTCACCCCCTGACCTATGCGGCGCTTACCTTGACCTTCTATTATTCTACTTTACTACACTTTTCTCCTGCTAAGTTTGTTTAAATTACACCAATCGCGTAATGGCCTTAAATTTTACCAATTAAAACTCCTCTAATAATGTCGGTAAGGCTAGGACTGATTTTTGATGACCCTCACTAGAGCGCGTTAGAAGTTGCAGATTAACTTGGTCCTTACCAGCAGATACACCTTCTCCCAACCCATGTCTTAAGGCTGCCACAGATAATGTAGACCCTTCTAACATCCATTGTTTTGGTTCTGCCCCAACTTGACTAAGAAAGGCTGCAACATCTATAGTTTCAAGAATTCTCTCATCAAGATATACTTGTCCCCCTGCACTATTAATTCTCCCCGCCCAATCGAAATACCATTTTTTCAGACTGAGTTCTCCTAATCTATCAAGCTTTGTCTGACCAACCAGACTAATTGCCTTTCGACCTTGAGCGGTATATTTAACATTTTCTTCCCACTGCCATTTTTCTGAAGGCAATATTTCTCGAAATTGCTCGATTTGATACTCATTTTCACACCAAATTATTATCTTTACTTCGGCTACTTGGGCTACGTTGTTATACTCTAGTAAAAAGGGACTTGAGTTCATCTCAGTTATTGTTCCTAGATAAGGAGAACCAACATATACGGGATTAGATTCGGACTTACTCCAACTTAAAATTATTAAGTTAAGTATCATAACGCCAATTAACAACTGTAAATTTTTACTTTTCCAACTAAGTGTGTTCCAGACTATACTCACGTTTTACCTCATTCTAGTTTTCCGTTAATATTTAATTTTCCATTACTATTTGATAACCTGTTATTATTGTTACCAAAGAGATTAAAAGAAAACATGACTTATTAATTAAACTAAAAAAAAGAGCCCTGCGCTTAACGAAGGATCTCTTTCAAACTATTACAATCATTCAGCTTTATAATTATTTCCGAGCTTTAATTCATCTCTTTTTTCATAAATCTTAACCCCAACTCTATTAATATGGTCACGCAAAACTGGATTGCGAATAGAACTAAATGACTGTACGTCAAATTTATACGGTAAGGGTAATGAATCCAGTTCCAGTGCAATTTTCTCTATCCGTAAATCATTATCAACCCCAACTATTGCAAGGTCTATATCAGAATTATGTTTAGCTGTTCCTTTGGCACGAGATCCAAATAGCACTACGCTATCAATGTCTGAATATCGACTGAACACGCGCCTTAACATCTCTGTAACTCGACCTTCCAACCCAGCAACTCCCATTAATCTATTATCCTTTCTAATAACCATTCATGAACTGCTGAAAGTGCGGCTAAGTAACGCTGATCAATTGCTTTTAGCACCTCTTGAAATTTCGTAAAATCATAACAGTGCGCTAAAATATTTAGATGTAACATCATATCAATCCATACCTGTCCATCATCTATTAGTTTAGCGACATAGGCTTCTTTAATGACACTTCGGGCTGTTATTTCTGGAAGGATAACATTTCCACTATCTTGCAGATAATCCTTCATTGTCTTCCAGGCCAGTTCGTAGGTGTATTCAAATCGCTGAATAACACCCTCCTGTTCGAGTGGCGAAAAGTCGCTTATTTCTTTATCCTCAAAGGCAGAACGCAAAAGTACAAATGCCCTATCAAAATTTTGGAATCGCTGTTTCCATCTAAAGTCTATATTTTCCATATAATTTACCCTTCCTTTCAATATTTAATTCACCCTCTCTAGTCTTAAAGCAGACCTTTCTCGGCAAAGCTAAAATATCTCTCACCTGCCACTATAATATGATCCGCTACCTGAATAGCTATGCCTTCTAGGGCGATCACTATCCTCTTGGTCACTTCCAAATCCGCATCGGACGGTCGAAGCGTCCCTCCCGGATGGTTATGTGCTAAAATCACGCTATTGGCTTGATGCCGCAAGGCTGCCTCAACAATCAACCGGGGATAGACGGGAGCCTCGTTGATCGTTCCTTCATGGACCAAAGCAGCATAATTCAATCTGTTTTGAGCATCTAAACAAAGCACAAAAAAAGCCTCATAGGTCCTACCCACGAAAAGGGAAACCGTATATTCACCGGCACTTGAGGAACTGTTTAGAGTAGGCTTGTTACTCCACTTGCCTTTAAAATATCGTCGTGCCAAAGACGGGATCAAGGAAACCAGCAATCCCGTATTTTCTCTGACTCCACACCTTTGGGAGATCTCTTGGGGATTGGCTTCAAACAGTCCCGCTAAAGAACCAAATTCAGAAATCAGTTTATGAGCAAGTTCATTAGTATCCTTCAGCGGTATACAGTAAAATAGCAACAGTTCCAGCACCTGATGATCCTCAAAAGCATCCAATCCCTCTGCCAAATACCGGGCTTTAACTCTCTTCCTGTGTCCTTCATGCATTTTTTTATCCATAAATTCCCCTTACCTAAACTTTCATTCTTAATTATTAAATTTCCGTTCTGAAAAGGCCGTTGCCGACTCTTCATCGGTATTGGATCCATTGAGGGGAACAATCCTTGCTGAATATCCGTTATTAGAAAGCAAATTATATAAATTAGTTGCTCCTCTTAATGCTTATCTAATTCGACGTGCAATTTCCACATCCTTCATTTGATGTCAATTTCCCCATAAATTCCTTGTTTATTTTTACAGGAGAAAAAATTTTAAGCCCTGGATAGTTACCTATCCAGGGCTTAAAAATACCACTTCTTAGAACAAGCCAGTAATCTTCCCATTCACATCAATATCCATGTTCATAGCTGCTGGACGTTTTGGCAAGCCAGGCATAGTCATAATTGCACCAGTAATGGCCACTAAGAATCCTGCTCCGGCAGAAAGACGCACTTCCCGCACAGTAATAGTGAACCCGGTCGGACGGCCTAAGAGAGTCGCATCATCAGATAAGGAGTATTGGGTTTTAGCCATACATACAGGGAGCTTACCAAAGCCCATATCTCTATATTTATCGATAGACTTCTTCGCTTCTGGAGCGAAGGCTACACCGTCAGCACCATAGATCTCTGTACAGATCTTTTCAATTTTCTCTTCAACTGTGGTATCTAATTCATAAAGCACTTTAAATTTAGACTCTTTACGCTCCATTACGGAAAGTACGGTCTCCGCCAGTTCCCTACCGCCTTCGCCACCATTGGTGAATACTTCGGAGAGGGCAACTTCGGCACCAAGTTGATTGCAACGTTCGCGTATTAGCTTAAGTTCTGCTTCAGTATCTGTTGGGAAACGGTTGATTGCGACAACCGTCGGCACACCATATTTTCCCATATTCTCAATATGTTTCTCCAAGTTAACTATCCCACGACCAAGAGCCTCAAGATTTTCGGATCCTAGCTCAGTTTTGGGAACACCACCATTCATCTTCAGAGCTCTTACCGTCGCAACAATAACAGTTACTGCTGGTGTCAATCCGCCAAAACGGCATTTTAGGTCATAGAATTTCTCAGCTCCGAGATCCGCTCCAAATCCAGCTTCTGTTACTAAAATATCCGCCAATTTTAAACCGAGTTTTGTGGCAACAATACTATTACAACCGTGAGCAATATTCGCAAAAGGACCACCATGGATAAAGACCGGAGTATTCTCCAAAGTTTGAACCAAGTTCGGCTTGATAGCATCTTTCATGATCAAAGCCATAGCGCCTTCAGCCTCGAGATCATGAGCCGTAACTGGTTTATTATCATAGGTATAAGCAACAACAATCTTACCAAAACGAGCTTTCAAATCCATCAAATCACTGGCTAAACAAAGGATAGCCATAACTTCCGAAGCAACAGTAATGTCAAAACCGTTTTCACGCGGAATACCTTCAGTACGTCCGCCTAAGCCAATCACGATTTTACGCAGTGAACGATCATTCATATCCATGACCCGACGAAAAACGATTTGGCGTGGGTCAATGTTTAAAAGGTTACCTTGCTGCAAAGAGTTATCAAGCATAGCTGCCAAAAGATTATGGGCAGTTGTAATCGCATGAAAATCTCCTGTAAAGTGCAAGTTGATATCATCCATTGGTACAACTTGAGCATAACCGCCGCCTGCTGCGCCACCCTTAACTCCGAAACAAGGTCCGAGAGAGGGTTCACGTAAAGCAATCATGGCGTTCTTACCCATTTTAACAAGGGCTTGCCCTAAACCAACAGTGGTGGTAGTTTTACCTTCCCCAGCAGGCGTAGGATTAATCGCAGTTACAAGGATAAGTTTGCCATCCGGCTTGTCCTTTACACGATTTAAAGCATCCAAACTGATTTTGGCTTTATACTTGCCATAAAGTTCGAGATCATCCTCACCAAGTCCGATTTGTTTGGCAACCTCAGTGATGGGTTTCATTACCGCCGCTTGAGCAATTTCAATATCAGTTTTCATTTTTCCACTCCTCTATAATCTAAATATCCCCAAATCCACCTTAGAGTATTCTATATAAAATTCTTTTTCCCTGCTAGTATTCCAAAAAATAAAAGGGAAATTCATTTATAAACCTAAAATCATGGTGTAGCTAAACGAAAAGTATAACTCCCTTTATAGGACGGTAGTTGCACAGTTTTACGAGTTATACTGACTATAACCCCACCTTGTTTAAGTGAAACAGCCTCCAACTTAGAAACATAATCCTCTAACGTATCTTGGTTCCCAATAGCCATTACTTCATAGGGAATTCCCTGAGGTCGATTAATCGGTACCTGATTTACTAAAATAGTAGAGGAGCCACTTAAAACAAGAGCTGTGGAGCCCACAATTCGTTGACCGTTTAAACTAATAGCTTCTGCTCCCGCAAATTTCAAAGTGTTAATCAGACGAGCCAAATCATCCGTCGTTAACGGAAATATCACTTTTTGCCCTTGTTTACGATCATCAATGGTAATTACCACCCCAGGACCCTGTACTGACTGGGTTCCATCCATCATTCGTATTTCAGAGAGTTCAGCTAGCACCTTAGGATCCGTGCCTCCCTGTTTACGAGCTTGATCAAGTTTATCGCTTAGATCACGATGGTCAGTCTGTAATTGTGTATTTTTGACCACTGAATTACTTAAGACTGATTTCATCATTGCTAACCTTTGTTGGTTGATTTGGTCTGCTGCAGAAACATTTTTATGGGTCTGAATTTGTAAGGAAATAAGGAACCCCAGCGCTATGAAGACCAGCGTGACAGGCAAAGCCAACTTCCGCTTCCAACGCCACATTATAGCCCCTCCTTTACGGGTTCTGAGTATTGAAAGGTCTTGAGCTTACCAGCGGGAACAGTTACTCGATTAAAAATCTCCAACTTTCTGGTTATCCCATACTGTTTTTGAAAATCCCCAAGTTGATCCCAAACATAAAAATTTAGCGCGGACTGTAAATTATGAGTATCTCCGAGCGCCGTAATAATATAGGGAGGCATTTGTCTTGTGCCATTAATTTGAATATATGACCCACTACAGAAAACCTCGGTATTACCAGATACCCGTTGATCATTCACTGCAATAGCCTCCGCTCCGCCATTCCAAAGGATATTTACTAACGCCCGGATATAGGCTTCATGTATCACATAATTTTGACTATCCAGCCCAGAGGCCTGACGATTTGAGTCATCGAGTGTAATCCGCAGGCCTGGACCATTCATCAGACTAAGACCGGCATTTTTCTTGGCTTGTTGTAACTGTTGGTCAGCTAAAGTAGAAGCGTTCTGACCTTCAGCATATTTAGCGAGTTCTTGCCGCAATTTTTCATTATCATTGGCTAATTGTTGATTTTCTTGTTCTGTTTGCACAAGACTAGGTAGAGCTGCTGCTTCAGTGCGAATTACTGAACCACCTAGATCACCATTAGCCTTAAGGAGCAGTACAAATGATAGACCTATGACAACCGAGGCCAATGTTAAAAGATACCGTCCGTCCTTATGCCATACCATCATAACCACCCCCTTACGCGATGTTCGATGTTCGAAATCCGAGGTCCGAAGATCGATAACACGATGCTTAACTATGAATTACGAATTGATTAAAGTCTAGCACCTAAAAAGGACACCCGTTCGGGTGTCCTTGCCACTATTCGCTCAACCATTCCTCGCCAACTTTATTATAGTCGAGGAGTTCCCCCGGTTTAAAATAGAGGTTGATTTCCCGCTCAGCACTGGTAGTAGAATCCGAACCATGAATTATATTACGGCTAATATCCATAGCAAAGGTTCCACGTATCGAACCAGGATTGGCATTGGCAGGATTAGTAGCCCCCATAAGTTCCCGAGCCAAGGCTACAATGTTCTTCCCCTCCCAGACCATAGCTACTACAGGGGAAGACAGAATGTAATTTACTGTTGGTTCAAAGAAGCCTTTCCCTTTGTGTTCAGCATAATGTTCTTCCGCTAAAGCACGATCTACCTGAATTAATTTTAAGCCAACTAATTTACAACCTTTTACTTCAAACTTAGCGATAATTTTGCCAACAAGCCCGCGTTGTACAGCATCAGGCTTAAGCATTAGAAAAGTTCTTTCCAAACTAGTCACTCCTCAATCAATTTTGTGATTTTCTGTTCCGACTTTTTGCCCTAGTGTTGTAACTTACCCTGACCCCTAGAGTTTATCTTCTACGGAGATTTTAGCTAATTCAATCTTCTTTGACCCCTCGGAATCGTGCTTTTCCTGATCACCAAACGCGGGAGCGTCAAATGTAGCTATCAAGTCGGCAAATTCCTTAGCCGCTAAGGTCTCTTTTTCCATCAGGGCTTCGGCGATAGCATGTAGTTTTTCAATGTTTTGACTAAGTAAAGTTCGAGCTTTCTGATAACAATCATCAATAATCCTCTTGGATTCTTTGTCGATAGCATAAGCAACCGCTTCACTATAATTACGATCCCGAGCAATATCCCGTCCTAAAAAAACTTGTTCTTCCTTATGTCCGAAAGTCAGAGGACCGAGCTCGTCAGACATTCCTAATTCTGTAATCATCTTGCGTACTAAGCTGGTGGCTCTCTCTAAATCATTTGATGCCCCAGTACTTATCTCTTGAAGAACTAAAGCCTCTGAAACCCTTCCACCCATGAGCATAGTCACCTGATCAAGCAACTGGGACTTGGTCATATAGTTTCGATCTTCTTTTGGCAAAAGCAGCGTATAACCGCCAGCTCGTCCACGAGGAATGATAGACACTTTATGAAGAGGATCTGTATGGGTTAACAATTCTCCTACTAAAGCATGCCCTGCTTCATGATAGGAAACAAGTTTTTTATCAAATTCACTTATAACTCGACTTTTCTTCTCCGGTCCTGCTATTACCCGCTCAACAGAATCCTCCAGAGCAAGCATACCAATATCCTTTTCACCACGACGAGCAGAGAGCAAAGCTGCCTCATTAATCAGGTTAGCCAAATCTGCACCAGTAAAGCCAGGTGTACGCCGAGCCAAAACGCTCAGATCGACACCCTCTCTAATAGGTTTATCTTTGGAATGTACTTTGAGGATTTCTGCACGTCCTCTAACATCAGGAACATCGACAATCACTTGTCGGTCGAAACGACCCGGTCGGAGAAGTGCCGGATCAAGAATATCCGAACGGTTGGTGGCCGCAATAACAATTACTCCTTCATTACCATTAAACCCATCCATCTCTACCAAGAGTTGGTTGAGTGTCTGTTCCCGTTCATCATGTCCTCCACCTAAGCCAGCACCCCGTTGACGCCCTACTGCATCGATTTCATCAATAAAAACAATACAAGGTGAGCTTTTTTTGGCTTGCTCAAATAAATCACGAACCCGCGAAGCTCCGACGCCGACAAACATCTCAACAAAATCCGACCCACTGATACTAAAGAAAGGAACTCCAGCCTCTCCTGCTACAGCCCTGGCTAATAAGGTTTTCCCTGTTCCTGGCGGACCAAACAATAAAACCCCTTTAGGGATTTTCGCCCCTAAATCGTTAAACTTCCGTGGGAATTTTAAAAATTCGACTATTTCTTGAAGTTCTTCTTTTACCTCATCCGCCCCGGCAACATCCTCAAAAGAAACCTTTTTCTTATCATCCCCGACAAGTTTGGCTCTACTCTTACCAAACTGCATAACCCGGTTACCCCCACCTTGAGTCTGTTGCATCATAAAGAAGAACAAGCCAACAATCACAAGGGGTAATAACAAAGTAGTTGCTAGTCCCATCCACCACGGTGCCTCAGCTGGAGTATCGGACTTAACAACTGGGACATGAGTTCTTAAAGCCTCTAATAATTGCGGATCATTGGAAGGACCTAATATATCGTATTTTGTTTTATCTTTCAGGGTAACGGAATACTGTGTTCCACTTTTTTCTTCAACACGTTTAACCTCTTGAACTTTGTCTTCAAGCACGGCTTTGTAAAAGTTGTTATAATCAACCCCCAAGTCTTTACTTGCAGGAGGATTTGACCACTTTATCAGCATGACGGCCAAAAGAATAATTAGCAAATAAATAGCTACATTCTTGGAAAACTTCAACTCCAGATCCTCCTCACTAGTACTACTTGCTTCAGCGCAATATTACATATTATACCACAGTATAACCCCTTTTACAAAGGAAATTCGATTTAACCTTAAACTTTTTTTACTGCACAAAAAAGTTTATCACTTTCCGCCTTTGGTAAAAACCGATCACTTTTTTTCACCCCTGGAATCCACAACACTTCATTGCCTCCAACGATTAAAGGTAGTTTTTTCCTTTCTTCAGCAGTTACTCGGGCTTCCTGAAATACTTTTTTAAGAACCTTATGCCCTAGGCCCCAAAACCACATTTTATCCCCGCTCTGCCTTGAACGACAGCTTAAGGACTGTACTAATCCACCCATCTCTTCTACATTGAAAGCAGCCCATTGCTCAATCTTTTCTCGATCTGAAAATAGTGTTCCCTCCGTCTTGGATATAAACAAGCCCACACTAATGCCTAAATTGGGAACCTTTACCCATTCATCGAGTTGTAAGGGTATTTCAAAGGAAAGCTCTTGTCCAAACAATTCTCCCTCAGCTCTTTTAAATTTAGCAAAGCTAATCTCCTTATGTTTAACTTCAACTCGCAACCCCGGCAAATCTTGGATCCATCCCGCGACACCTTTACAGCCCATTATTTTCTCCACAAATCCGAAACCAAGACCTCGTGGTTCATCAGTTACTACTGTTGCCGCATGACGTATAAGTCTTGATAAAACCGCGGGTGGTTCTTGAAAAGCCGCAATATCTAAGGAAACCTCCCCCGAACCCTTTGCTAAATAATATCTTTCCCAAGCCTCTTGAGCCTTAGTCCTCAAAAAATCCTCATCCCATCTCATTAATTCTCCGGTACGACCTAAAGCTGGTAAGATCTGTGGATTATAACCGCTGGCTAATTCGGGGAGTAATTCCAAGCGTATCCGATTACGCACATAAACTGGCTCCTCATTAGAACGATCTAAGGCATAGACCAATCCTTCCCGATGGCAATACTCGATTAATTCCTCCTTAGTGACTCCTAATAAAGGACGTATAATCCCATTTTTGAGCGGATAAATCCCAGCTAAACCAGCGGTCCCGCTCCCCCGAAACAGGCGATAGAGGATCGTTTCAGCCTGATCACCTAAGTGATGGGCAGTGGCCAAAAGAGAACACCCTGCTCGTTCCCGATCTTCTTGCCAACGAGCATAGCGCCATTCCCGTGCAGCCGCTTGGAAAGACTGCCCTGATAATTTCGCATATTTTTTGGCATCAAACTCGTGAATAAGACAAGGAACCCCTAGCTCGTCAGCCATCTTTTGCACCAGCACAGCCTCTCCATCGGACGCTTGACGGACTCCATGATGAATATGTGAAAAAACTAAGGCTAGCCCTTTCGACCTCTCCTCTCGAGAATATCGCCACAGGATGTGCCCTAAAGCTACCGAATCAGGTCCCCCTGACACAGCTACTAAAACTTTGGCATGATCGGCAATCAATTCTGGAAAAACTTGTCTGCAAAGCCTCTGATACAACCCGCTACTCCCCTTCTTTTCCGATTAATTCATTATAGCCCAGACCTTCACCAGCGGCAAATTCCCCCTATTTAATTAGCAGAAAAGGACCGTCTCGCGGCCCTTTTCTGCTAATTACTATATCCGGCAAAAAGTCTGTAATCTCATTACTTAAAGAGGATATCTAGCGGAATTTACCCCTGCGAGCTGACGATAAGTCGTTAAAGCCAACCCCCAACAGTATAATCGCGATCTAACTCCTCGTTTCAAGCCCGTAAATCACTATTACTTAGTGAGCACGTTTAGCGTAATTTGCGTAAGCGAGTGCGGACTATAAGGCGTTAAGAACGCCAACTAGTTCACATGCAGAAATCCCCAGGGGTTTTGGCACATTAGTCTCCAGTGACGATAGTCTTCAGTGACATTAGTCTCCAGTGGAGACTAATGCCGAAGGGCAAACCACCTGAAGAAGACATTCGCCCGTAGGATGAGTATCGCCGAAGTCGCTAACCCAATACGAACACTACCGACGTAGGATGACTAATGCCACGAGACAAACCGGAGAGATAATCAAATGCCGATTGGCTATTAGCCTTAGCATCAAGCGAGTAGCAAATGTAGTGCATGTGAACACGTTAGTGTTCGGTGGACACTAACGGCCGAAGGCGCCATAGTGATTTACCTCGCTCCCCCCAATGAACGAACAAAAAAAACGCCCGGTAGACTAAGCTCCTCCGGTCGATCATATTTTAGGCACTCTTTACCAAGGGGCTAAAAGTCCAAAGACATACTTTCCCCTTGTCTTGCAGCTTGCTTTTGTGCCAAAGATTTCTCCTCGGTTTTGTTACAAGTCTTTCGGTGACAAGACACCGAGAGGGATCCGCCGAATCTTTCGATAACCCTCTTCCTCGTCAACCAAATTCGATGTTCGATGTTCGATGTTCGAATTTGGTCCTGGCGCTACATTAAATTGCCTAAAATTAATTAACCGTTATTCTAGCTATTCTTTTTCTTTCTCCAATGCCCCCTTAATAAATAACTACTCTTCCAACGTTCATACTCTTCACTATATGAAGCTTCCAGACTGCGTGATACTAGGTAATTATACTCTATTCCAGAAAATTTACTAGAACTTTTTTACATATCACTCTTTTATCAGGCCTAGAGGAGAGGAATCTCCAATTTTACACTTCGTTTTCATCCCTACCCACACCTCTAATCGAAAAACCTTATCTTATCACTCAGTATCACAACACTTAATTGTATCGATTACCGATTGAGCCAATTCTCTTAACTGAGCCTCATCTGGTCCCTCCACCATAACCCTTATCAAAGGCTCAGTTCCCGAAGGACGCACCAAAATCCGACCACTCTGCCCTAAAATATTTTCTACTTCTGCTACCTTAGCCAAAACTTCACAATCGACCATAATCTTGTCCTTATCAAGCACTCTGGTATTGATAAGCACTTGAGGTAACCTCTGCATCTGCGCAGCTAAAGCTGAAAGAGCTAAATTACGTTCTTTGACTACAGTCAATAATTGAAGAGCCGTTAGTAATCCATCTCCCGTAGTATTATGCTCTAAAAAAATGATGTGTCCAGACTGTTCTCCGCCTAATTTTGCTCCGGTGTTTAACAATTCTTCCATAACGTAACGATCCCCGACCTGAGTCTCGTGTATTTTGATGCCAGCCTCTTTTAGAGCGATATGCAGACCTAAGTTACTCATGACTGTGACAACAATAGCATTACCTACTAAATCGCCCTTGGTCTTCATGTTCAAAGCACAGATAAGCATTAGGAAATCGCCATCGACAAGCTGTCCCTTTTCGTCAACCGCAATTAAGCGATCAGCATCCCCATCACAGGCCAAGCCTAAATCAGCTCCATGGTCTAATACTGCTTGTTGCAAAATCAGAGGCTGAGTAGAGCCACAATTGGCATTAATATTAAGACCATCTGGGTTGTTAAAGAGCGGAATTACTTCGATCCCAAGTTCCGCTAAGACAAGGGGACCCACCAAGGAGGCTGCCCCATTGGCACAGTCTAAAACTACTTTAAGCCCCTCGAAGCGTCCACAGGTATTTTTTAGATAATCTATGTAGCGACGCTCAGCATCTGGAACTTTGATTACCCGGCCAACCTCCACACCGACGACAACGTCCCAAGGCTTATCGTCACTCAAAACTATATTTTCAATCTCATCTTCCACAGAATCCGGCAATTTGTAGCCGGTTGAAGAGAAGAATTTGATTCCATTATCCTCAACTGGATTATGTGATGCTGAAATTACCACTCCAGCACTAACATCTAAGTGACGAGTCAACAAGGCTATTCCGGGTGTCGGCAATACACCTACCTGTAAGACGTCTGCTCCCACAGAACAAATACCTGCAATTAAAGCTGCCTCTAACATATCACCCGAAATCCTCGTATCTTTTCCAATGATAATACGTGGATGCGGATGTTCTTTGCTTAATATATAAGCACCCGCCTGCCCTAAACGAAAGGCCAAAGTCGGGGTCAATTCCGAGTTAGCCACTCCACGTACTCCATCGGTTCCAAATAATCGGCCCAAATTTTTCGACTCCTTTCACTATTACCAAGACGATTAATTAATGCATAGTGCATAATGCATAATTGAAAATTGCTTAATTATGCATTATTACGTGCTAGTCTTGATTATGAATTATGGATTGATTTAAGTGAATTAATTTAAAGCATAACTCATAAAAGACTGAACTTCAATGGAAATACTCTTACTAACTAATCTTGCGGGGCATATTGAGCCATCAAACGCTCCGCTGCCCGTATCCCATCCACGGCAGCGCTCATTATTCCACCGGCATAGCCTGCCCCTTCCCCCGTGGGAAAAAGCCCTGCTAAATTGATAGATTCACCCTGTGCATTACGCAAAATTCTGATCGGGGCACTTGTACGAGTCTCTACCCCCGTTAGAATAGCTTCTTGACTAGCAAAACCCTTAATTTTACTGTCAAAGCACAAAAGTGTCCGTTCTAACACCCCGCCGATCTCCTCCGGTAGTAAGGCATGTAAGTCACAAGGAACAATCCCTGGCTGATAACTGGGTTCCAATTGGAACTTGTCTGTCACTCGGTGCAGTAAAAAATCTGGCACACTCTGGGCTGGTGCTGAGTAATTTTTCCCTGCAGCTTGAAAAGCCCGTCGCTCCCATAGACGCTGAAACTCGATCCCTGCTAAAGGATCCTTGGACTTATAATCCTGTGTTCCTACAGTAACCACAAGCGCACTATTCGCTAGCTCACTATCCCGCTGGTATTCACTCATTCCATTGGTCACCACCCCACCGACCTCTGAAGCGGCTGCTACAACTTGTCCACCCGGACACATGCAGAAAGCATAGGCCCCCCGACCTGTCACAGAATCCTGATAAGTCAATTGGTAATCCGCCGCTCCAAGGATAGGGTGTTGTTCTACCCCATATTGAGCTAAATTAATTAGTTTCTGCGGATGTTCTATCCGTAATCCTATGGCAAAAGCCTTAGCTTCCAAGGTTATACCATTTTTAGCAAGCATTTCATAAACATCCCGAGCACTATGTCCAACAGCCAAGATTACGACTTCTGCCACCACGGTGTTCTGATCATTAATTTGTAAGCCCTCTAAACGTCCAGCATTACTTCTTAAACCGGTCATTTTTGACCTAAACCAAATTTCTCCGCCTAAAGATTCGATTTCACGCCGAATCTTCTTTACCACACTCTTTAGTATATCCGTGCCCACGTGTGGCTTCGCCTGAAAAAGAATTTGTTCTGGAGCACCGTGCCTAACAAAAGTTTCTAGAACCGATCCAATACGCCGATCCTGAATCCGTGTAGTTAGCTTCCCATCGGAGAAAGTGCCAGCACCCCCTTCTCCAAACGCTACATTACTTTCTGGATCAAAGTTACCCGTTTTCCAAAAATCCTGAACCTTTCCGGTCCGCTCTTCAATGGCCTCTCCTCGTTCAATAACCAAAGGTCGGAAGCCTTCTCTAGCCAAAGTTAAAGCTGCAAAATAGCCTGCGGGACCACTTCCAACCACGACGGGACGATGTTTAAGTTTTTTCTCCGGTCTTAGATCTTTTACTGGTTCCTCCCAAGGAACTTCTTTTAGCTCAGTCACTCGAGATCTGACCTTTTGGAGCTCTCTCTGAGATAAGTTTAATGAAAACTGTACGCTATAAACGAAGAACAAGCGCGGTTTCTTACGAGCATCTAGAGCCCGACGCAACACACGAAAACCTGAAATACTCTGTTCGGGAACTTTAATTTTGCGAGCCATCATGGGAACAAGTGAACACTCAGCTTCCTCCACTGGCAAGCGCAAATTCGTCCAAATAAATTCCAAGTCAATTCTCCCTACCCTACAACGTCGAATGAGCTTTCAAATTCAAAGTGATCTGCGGAACCGATACCATTTCCACCCCAGGTGGAAGCTGCCAAAAAACTTTGCTATTGGGATAATTACCGGCGGCTAAACCCGATGCATCAACCCATAATTGTAATTGCTCGGGTGTAAGTAACTTCAGAACCTCAGGCATACCCTGCACACTAACCTCAACAGGCGAAATAGCAGGGTCGAGATCCAAACCATTTGAAACATTTTTAACTGTAACTATGACTCCTGTAAAGGTTTTTTGAATGATACCAGAACCAATCTGAGCCACAACTGTGAGATTCTTGCCGTCTACCAAGGAAATTCCTTTTGGCAACGACAGCTTATCCACTGAGATTTGAAAAGCCTTATCCGCTCTAAGATCGGTAATATCTACCGATCCTATCGAGATAGAATCAAGCCCTTTTAAAGAATCAAGCGATCCCCATATTTGAACACTGTTCGGAACAGGTAATAACGAACGTAAAACCATTCCTTTAGCTGGTGTCCCGATGCTAGTCACCTTTAAGGGAATCAGCTTACTAGCCAGCCCAACTGGTCGGATCGGAATAATGACCTCGATAGTATTCGGAGAGGCCAGCAAGATATCCACCGTGGGATCAGGCCCAAAAACCGGTTTGCCAAATTTATCTCTAAATAAAACCGGACGGGTTATTTGCAACGTATCAGTAGCCCCTGTTACACTTAAATCTACCGTTACTTTTTCCAGCATATTCAAAAGTGTTGCAGGTCCGCGCACATTAACCGCTGAAGGCTTAGCCAGCGGATCACTGGCCACAAATCCTGATCCTGAACTACCAGAAATATTGACTACTACCGGTAAAACCTTTTCTTGGATAACGTCAAGGTTAAGCGAGAGATTTTCCGGTTGCACTTCTAAAACCTTTATCCCTGTCGGTAAAGTATCCATAGCCACGGGGTAATTCTTTTCCCCAGAAGTCCCCCCTGACAGATCAACATAAGCTGATAAATCCTTGACATTAAAGCCTGAATAACCCTGCAAGCGTACCTTTACAGAGGGCAATTTAGACATCACAATTAGATTGGAAGACAATCCTTTGGTTACCAGTGGTACCGTTAACGTCTGATCCACACTCACCTGTTCAGTAGCACCATGATTACTCACCCAGAGCCAAAGAAGTAAAGCAAAGAACACTGATACTATTTTATAACCGAGATTACGCTTAAGCATTTGACTTAGATCGTCACTTCTACTCATGCACTACCACCTCCAAAACGGGCTGGCAGAAGAAAACATAGCCTTCACTTGTAATTCCCTCATCAACAATTCCCGCAACATTTTGTCGTCTAGAAAACGAATTAAATCACCATTAATTGCCAGCGATATCGCTCCTGTTTCTTCAGAAATAACGATGACCAATGCATCTGATACCTCGGTCAACCCAATTGCCGCCCTATGCCTAGTACCCAATTCTTTCCCAATATTAAAATTTTGTGAAAGTGGCAAAAAACAGCCAGCTGCAGCTACTCGATCTCCGCGCAAAATTACAGCACCATCATGCAAGGGAGTATTGGGGATAAAGATGTTAACCAGAAACTCAGAAGAAACCATTCCATCAATCTTAATACCCGTTTCTATGTAATCTTGAATTCCTGTATCTCGTTCCAAGACGATTAAAGCCCCGATCCGGTTCTTCGACAAAACCTGGGTACAGCGCACTAACTCCTCAATCAAAATAACAAAAGCCTCAGCTCCTAGGGTTAAGGGATGTCTAGTAAAGAATCTACCCCGCCCTAATTGTTCTAAAGCCCGACGCAATTCCGGCTGAAAAACCACTGGGAGAGCTACAACCAACATTTCCCAGACTCGATCAAGTATCCAACTAATCGTATTAAAGTGTAAATAACGAGAAAAATAAGATACTACAATAAGCACGAAAAGCCCCTTTAAAAGTTGGACTGCCCGTGTTCCTTTAATGAGCATAAGCACCTGATAAAGCACAATCGCTACAACCATAATATCAAGTGCGCTAAGCCAATCAAAAAAACGAAATTGTGATAAAAATTCCGTCACGGCTGTCCTCCTCTCCAGTTTCTTTTACCTAATGCATTGTAATCGCGCCTAGCAGACCAAAACAGCCGGTTAACATCATATCTCCATAGGGTGCAGCTTCGTACCAGCCTAGAGGTTTAGCCATTGCCCTCCTTGGACCAGTAACCACAACAAACTCCCACCCTGCTGACATCTCAGGGTGTAACGTTGCCCCATGCCCACCTTGGTTGAAAACTTCCTCATTGGTGAGCTCTGTCGCCTGAAATTTCTGGATCAAGTTTTTCAAAGCACCTAAATCCAAAAATCCTGTATGTTGTTCAAATATACCATACACTCGTTGTCCACGAATAGCCGCGGCGAGGGTATGCGAATTACCCATATTTACAGCCACAATCCCTGCGTCTAAACGAGCCTGGACTTTCGGATCGGCTATAATTCCCAGCAAGGCTGCAGTTCCTGTATCGGCCAAAACCGAATTCTCTAAATTATCACGTACTGCTTGCATGCGAGTATACACTTTAGGTATCTCCCTATTAAAAACTAACGTTTTTAATAAACCTCCGCCAAGCACAAACTCTTCCCACAGCTGGAAGCGCAAACTACGATTACTCCCTGTCGCATTAAAACCATGATCTTGGACAGCCACAGCAAATTTCATAGGCATTTCCTGACCGAACGCAGCTAAGGCTTGTTTAATGGAAGCCTCATCAATGTCCCCTAGCCAAATCGTTTCCGCACCTGCAGGAGCCTCCTCGCAAATCAGAACTCCCATTTGCTTTACTAACTCCAAACTATCATGAAACGTTAAGGCAACCTTTTCTGTGGTATAAACCTTTAAGCCAGCGATCAGATGTTTTTTTAAGGCTACAGCATTTGATCCGCCACCCATAAGCTGTCCATGGAGAAAGATATCCTTGCCTTTAGCTGTAGCCTGTCTAATTACCGCAGCAACAATCTGAGTTCGACTAGGCATAACCATCTTAGGACAGTTTTCTAAGTTCTTGCCAGGTTGGTAAATTAATATATCTTGGGTTCCCGACCCCACATCAACAACTAAGATACTCTCATCACCCATAATCATCCCTCAATTCTAATCTCTCACCCAGCCCAGAAACATTACGTTATTAATGTTCAGATCCATAATTCCCCAAATTTTACCCCCAAATCTTCCTCCCTAACCAAGGCCGAAAAATCTCAACCGCTTGATGCGGGCATAACTCCTGACAACAGAAACAACGAATACAAGCTTCCAAATCCACCACTGGACGCTTTTGGTCGTTCATAACTAAAGCCCTAGGTGGACAATTATTAACACAATCACTACAGCTCTTACATTGATCATGCGAAAAAACGGGACGTGGACGAACCCTATTAAGCAGAAAGCGACTAACACTCTTGGGCAGTGGAACCCTATCCAAGGAATTTGAAGAAACCGTTTTAGGCACAATAAAATCCTGAATTTTCCAAAGAGAACGTGCGTCGCCTTTAAGGTCTATTTCTTCAAGACTGGCGGTCAGACCCCTTTCCCTAGCTACCCTGATCGTTGGCACTTTTTCCGCTTTAAGACCAATCAGATCTGCAGCTACTACATCAAGAGCAAACGGATCTGTACTTAAGAGCAACGCTCCAATATTACGAGGTTGCCCAGCAGAAGGCCCATTCCCTTCCATCCCAACGATCCCATCCATGATACTCAACGCTGGTTTGACGTACTGAGCAATGTCGACCAGTAAACCTGCAAAATCCATAATCTCAGGCATTTTTAGATGATATTCCGCCTTAAGTAATCCAGGAATTACCCCAAAGAGGATTTTAACAGCACCTGTAAAAGTCATCATTCCGTGAGTTTTCAATTTTGAAAGTGTAATTATGACATCTGCTTCTAAGACACAATTAGTTATGGTCAGGTTTTTAGCAACTCGTCCCTCTGGAAAAGACCGTGCTGTCTGCCCAAAATCCTGATTAAGTTCTGATCCCGTCTGATTAGCGACTTCCTGTAAACCAGAACGACTGTAAATACTCTGTAAAGCATTCTTAGTATACGGTCCCCCTGGACTATCCCCAATCACTGGAATTCCACCGGCTTCTTGAACAAGTCGAACTACAGCCTCTACCACACTGGGGTGAGTTGTTACTGCTTCCTCGGGCCGTTTTTTCATCAACAAGTTGACTTTAAGCAAAACTCTTTGACCAGGCTGAACAAAGGCCGACATTCCTCCCAGTTCGCTCAACCCTTCTCGCAAAAGAATTTCTACCTCATTAGTATATTCCGGGCAATATTTTAATACGACTATGGCAGACATAATTTAATCACGTCTCCTTATTACCCTGTAAGGACTCACTGTTTTTAAGTTTTATTTACTGAACGTATATCCCCCCCATTATAACCCTTTTAGGAAAATAAGAAAACTGCGCACAACCAAGTTTACTCTAGCTAGCCATAGTTTGACCAATAAGTGAGGTATATATAAAAGTGAACTCGTTCAACTAAAGATATACTTATCTAGCATCAGTTAAAGCTTCTTTTGTAATTGTTCAAGAAAACTCATAACCTCACTGGATGCTTGAGTCATTTGTTCTAATATTTGTTCAACTTTAACAATATCACCCTTTTGGTAAGCTGAAGCTGCTTGTCGTGCTAATTCATGAACAGCTTTATGAGGAATTTCAAGCTTTTGAAAAACAGCTTCAGAATGCAACTTTACAGCATTTGAACTATTTAACCAACGACCCAATCGGCACTCCTGATGATTACCGATACTGGTTGGGTCTACTTGTGCATTACCTAATATCATGTTATAAATCCGCCAAATCCATAATAAATGATCTGTTTTGCATAATTCCAAGGCTTGGTATGTATCAAGCTTGGGATTTTCCTTGATTGCCTCAAGACGCATTTTTTCAAGTTGTTGGCTAATCGCATAAATTCCTTGTCCAGAATCCCGAGCAATATTTTCTAAATTTTCAGCAGCATGGGCGATGACCGATATATTACTAGCTGATTCTTGAATAACAGCACTTTGCTCTTCACTTCCTGAAGCGATTAAACCAATATCATGATTAATATGATCGAAGTTCTCGATGATTTGTTGGATAGATTGTGCAGACTCGCGCATTAGATTTCTGCCATTTTGCATCTTTTGGATCAAAGACGAAATATTTTCTCCAGTTTGTAACGAGTTCTCACCCAAATCACCAATTTTTTGACGAATATCTGTCACAGATGTCTTTGTGTTTTCAGCCAATTTACGCACTTCATCAGCAACAACGGCAAATCCTCGTCCGTTTTCTCCTGCTCTCGCTGCTTCAATAGCCGCATTCAAGGCTAACAAATTGGTTTGATCTGCCACACTGGCTATGACACCTACAATCTCCTCGATCCCCTTCATTAAGCCAAGAATTTCCTGCACCTTAAAACTAACCTTTTCAAACTCATCAAAAGAATGTTCCACAAACGAAATGGCTTGCTTAATTTTCTCCCCACCAGCGTTGGCAGTGGTTGCTGATTGGTCTACAAACGAATTAGAATTTATTGCGGAAGTTGCAACTTCACTAGCCGAAGCAGCAAGCTCCTCCAATTGGGCAGACAAATTGGCAATCTGTGGAGTCTGTTCTCCTATACGTTGTAACATTTGTCGAATAGAAGTCAAACTTGTTAATTGTCGCACTACGCTATTAAAATCTAACATTGCCGTTTTAGCAGTAGCTTCCCGTTCATGAATTTTACGATTAATTATTTCAATAAGCTTGTGAAGAGGGTCTGTAGTCGCGATATCAGGCTCCAGCTGTTGTCTAGCATCCCAATTTTCTAAACACTCGTATAGTTTTTGATATTCAAGCTGGTCAATAAATACACCCTTGCTTCTTTCACTAAGTGATTTTTTTAACTTAAACACCGACTTTTTCACTTCCCTTTTGATTTATTAAGGCACTAAAATCAGCAATAAACACTTTGGCATATCTGCATAAATCTTTCCTATACATTTTAATCGAATATATTTCTTATTAAGAGCTATGTAATTATACTCCATCTGAAGAAATAAATAAATTACTATCAATTTGCTGAACAATTCTCCGTGGGACGCAGCGATTTTTAAAAAATTACTTGTGAAAAGCTTAATTAAGAAGAAGGATTTGGAATTAATTCGTAGAATGTTCTGAAAGCAGCACAAAATCTTATCGAGAAAAGTGGTTAAAAGATGTCTACTAACGAAGCAATAAATTCATTAGAAGGAAGAATCCTCCACTTGGAAGCAGCTTTAGCACGTATTCAAGACGAAAAAATACTTCAGAAGGTGATAGAAGAAGAACATCATCGCCTCTATTCCTTATTTGATAACTTTCCTGGTCTAATTCTTGTGCAAGAAAAAGATCATAAGATACGTTATGCTAACAGTAGTTTTCAAGCTAAGTTTGGTTCCTACGAAGGAAAACCCTGTTTTGAGGTCATGACTAAGTCGAACCACCCATGTCAGGATTGCATAACCTCATCTGTTTTTGGGAGAAATTCAGCACTTAGAGAAGAGCAACTTCTTGAAAATCAGGTTTATGAGGTCTACATTCAACCCTTTACTGATGCCGATGGCTCGAATCTGGTGGTCAAGGTACTAATTGATATAACTGAGAAAAAGAACGCTGAACGTGAATACGCGCGTTTAGATAGACTTAATATGGTGGGAGCGATGGCAGCGGGAATTGCCCACGAGGTAAGGAATCCGCTAACTACGGTTCGTGGTTTTCTACAAATGCTCTCCACTAAGGTCGATGCAAAACATAATGGTGAATTCTATGAATTAATGATTGAGGAACTAGATCGTGCGAATTCAATCATGACCGATTTCTTAAGTCTGGCTACGGATAAAACCACGGATTTTAGATTAACAAATATCTCAAAAGTTGTAAAGTCTCTCTCGCCTCTTTTATCAGCTGATGCTCTAAATCAAGATAAGGATATAAACCTAGAGCTTGGGCGAGTTCGTGACATTCAAGGAAACGAAAATGAACTTCGCCAGTTAATCCTTAACCTAGCAAAAAATGGCTTTGAGGCCATGCCCAGTTGTACCACACTTAAGCTTCAAACTTTAATGTTAGAAAATGACGTGCTACTTAGGGTTTGCGACCAAGGTGGAGGCATTGACCCTGTTATTCTTGACAAGTTAGGCACTCCGTTCTTAACAACTAAAGAACAGGGCACAGGGTTAGGTCTAGCCATCTGCCATAGTATAGCTGCTCGCCATAAAGCAACAATTAATTTCGAATCTAATTCAGCAGGAACAACGGTTACGGTAAGGTTTTCAGTTGCTAATTGAGCTACCAACAACTTTGTTATTTCAAAGCAATCCTACAGGATCGGATACTTTATCATTAACTGATGGATCAACCTAGTGGCTATCAACAAACGGACGACACCTCAGGGGTTACTCCTTGGTATTCAAATGCACATGCATGTTAATGCCCAAAAGTTTCCTTGAATATCAGCGATAAATTTGGATAAATTAGAATTAGTGCTCAAGCTTAAGCATCAAAAATGCCTCAATAAACAACCTGCTAAAAAACATCAAAAGGAGGTAAAAGCTAATGGCGAAGTACAATTTACCAGTTAACAAAAATCAAATTGCATCACAAATGGGGGTTGCCCTTGGTGCAGATCTTACATCACGTCAAAATGGTTCCGTTGGTGGAGAAATGGTCCGTCGGACATTTGAAAGTTTCGGAAAGAGTCGTTAATTTACAACGTAATTTAGTAAAAGGCCAGTTTAACTG
>JBAQMG010000030.1:0-43622 GCA_049302575.1 Desulfitobacteriaceae bacterium
GGTTGGTTAAAGAGAGGCTAAAGTGCTTCTCGGGCATCCTATTGGCATTAAGACTTTTAGAGGTAAGTCCCGAACGTGGAGGCAACGCCGAGGAGGAACGCCGAGGAAGCTCGATTTTCGTAAGAAAAGATTATCAACTCTATCAAAAAACTCTTCTAACGACTCACCCCGATAGGCAGCCATCCCCATACTAATCGTTACGCATTCACGAATATCCAACCGTTGAAAAGCTTGACGTATCCTAACGGCTACTTTCCGCGCATCCTCCAAATCCGTCTCCGGAAGAAGTACAGCAAACTCATCTCCACCAAAACGATAGACCTCGTCACCTAAACGGACTGCCTCGCGAAAAGTAATTCCGCACAAATGCAAAAGTTCATTCCCCCGTCGATGCCCGAACGAATCATTGTACTTTTTAAACTGATCTAGGTCTATTAATATTAAAGTAAGTTCAGAATCTTTCCGTAAAAATCGTTGCGTCTCTATCCTCATCCTTTCCTGATAAGCCCGAAAATTCCCCAGCCCAGTTAATTCATCTTGGGTTACCACCTTCAAAAGTCGACGACGATCAGCCAATAATTGTTCAGTTAAAAGGAAAAATCCTAAAACAACAACAGTTACTCCACCCGTTCTCAACCAAAAACCAGAAATTCCTTGCATCAAGACTACGACTGTAATCCCAAGTAACCAGAATTTAAGCCTAGCCCTCAAATTATAGGAACCAAGTTTATTTAACATCAAATCCACCCCCACAAACAGTATTAACTTGCTGCTTACTTTCTAAACTACTAACCAAGATTAATATCTATGTTGCGTTGTGATATGCATTGTTCACTAATATTTACATATTCTACATACTTGTCTAATTATCCTTTTTTGAAAAACCTTAAATTTTATTCTTATTTATATATCGTAAATTTATCCATAAATCTTTAACGAGGGAAATAATATTTTAAGAGAATCAAGCAGTGCATTGTAATGCCTCTCTTGATTCTCTTATTCATTCCACTTTAACGATTTATTCTTTTGCAGAGCCGCAATTTGGACAAGCTTTAGATTTTATGATCAATTCCGTTTAAACTTGCCATTATCTGCTTAACATAATTTTGGGTTTCGGGATACGGGGGAATTCCGTCGTATTTCTCAATAGCTCCAGAGCCAGCATTATAGGCAGCTAACGCTAAAGGAACCTTACCCTGATAACGCTTTAGTAAATCCTTTAGAAAGTGGGTTCCACCCTCCAGGTTCTGTACACTATCAAGGGGGTCTTTAACCCCATATGCTGAAGCTGTACCAGGCATTAATTGCATAAGACCCTCCGCACCAACCGAGGACACCGCATGGGAATCAAACCCCGACTCAGCCTTGACTACTTCTTTAATCAGATTAGGATCGACCCCGTATTTTTGACCCATTGCCCCGATTATTCCTTCTAGAGATTTCTCTCCATCAGATTTAGGAAAGTTAGTCCCAATGATTGGAGCTTTAGCCTGATCTCCGGTGGAAGTATTAACCTGAGGGCTAAGATTCGTTGCACCCTTATTTTGAAGGGCAGCTTGTAACATACTAGTAAATAGAAATGAATCAGAAGAATCATTTCCTGCCTTTTCGTCTATATTCCCAACCCGCCAAGCCGAACTAGCTTGTTGAAGTTGTATTAGCAACATCAGCTCAGAAATATTCACTAAAGCACCGCCTTACTTAAAAAAAATAAATCTAATTGACAAAATTATAGTAACATTATTTCAATCATAACCCTGTATAATAGTGTGATTCTTAGCAATCTTGCACAAAGCTATTGTCATTGTTGATTGTAGCAGTATCCTGTCAGACATGAGTATCTTTTATGCAAACCTAGAGTTGATACTTATATGTTTGTATCAGCTTATTATTTTGATCATACGCTTCAAACGTAATTGTGTTTCCCTGTTTTGCGCCATAGACTCCAGCACTATAGGTATTCTTACCAATGTACTGCATCTTTGTTTTATTTACATCAACCCGATAGACGTTAGGGGCTGTCTTTACTTTAAAACTCGTAATCAAGGAATTAAACGTGCTTTGGACATCCAAGATATAATTCACTGTCGTTGGAGGAGTGACAACTACGGTGAATGGAACCATAATTTGCTCAACAAGTTTTACCCTTGTTTGAGACGTTATCCCGTTCGTGATATATAAGGAGTAATCTCCAGCCGTATAAGCCACAGCAGGAATAACGACAGCGGAGAGGGCATCAGCAGACAATTTAACCGTTGTTGCGATCTTCGCTAGTTTACTATCCAGCACGTAAATGGTATTGTTATTTACACTCGTGCTCAATAAAGGGACAGTAAACGAAATCGTCCAAACCTTATTAACATCTGTCGTTGTTTTTGCCGGCCATGTCGTGAAGTCTAGATTCGAAGTCGCCGCAACCACCGATGATACAGAGCTTAGTAACATTATACTTACGAAGAGTACCGCAACCCACCAAGTTTTCTTAACCACAATACCATCCTTTCTGTAAAAACGCCTACCTATTTACTTAGCTGGCCTAATGATCGATAACTCCGAAGTATTGAATTTCGCAAGGATATCGATAAAGAGCTTTCCGTTATTTAGAATAAGGTCTGCTAGCGTCTTCGTACCTGAAAGTGTTTTAAGGCTGGATAAATCTTCAGTTGACCCTAAGGGATTATAAAGAATAACTTTAGTTTCCAGAACTCTCCCATATTTATCCTTGGCCTCAAAAGTTATATCGTCACCAGCCCCTATCGAACCAGAAAATCCGCTGCTCCAAACTGCGCCCGATTTAACTGCCTGATGTATAGGACCTCCTGAACCAAATTCTACAGTCATACTAGCAACTTCAACTTCCGCCTTAATATCTACATTTGTTAGGGTCATCGGGGTTGTCGTAGTTGCAATATCAAATTTAGTCATATATTTCTTCGGTACAATAACCTTCAAGGTTCGAGGAGAATCGAATTGTAAAAGAGCATTAAAAGCGGCTTCATCACTTATTAACGTATCCAACAGATAAGCCGTATGAAAATCAACGGTAACCTGAGTATTAGTATATAATGTTGTGTCTGTCATTACGTCTGCAAGAACAGTTAGTGTATAATCTGAATCATACGCTAACGTAGTTCCGGGGGCGAACGTAATACTCTTTTTGTCACTTCCTAAAAAATAATTTAAATTTAGATTAGTCCCTCCAGCCTTTAACGTAATCTTCGCCGTATTAACATTACTTAAATCAGCCAGAATGGGAACACCGAAAGTTACTTTGAACACTTGATTTACAGGAACATCTACACATTTTCCATAGACAGTAGCCGGCACTGCTGGGTCTGTAGTAACAGTAACTTGCTGTGCAAATACCTGCGTAACTGGTGCCAGCCATAGGAAAAAGCAAAAAGCCATAATGAACATTATGGGTTTAGTTAGTAACTTTGAACTTTGAAACATTTTTAATTCAGCTCCCTCTCTCTACCTGAAATTTAGTGCAAAAATACATTAGTGACACTACCTTCGCATCGAACGAGATTAATCTTAATACAATATGCTCAATGTTTTCCTAACACAACTCGTTCAATCCCCGCAATTCATCATTATCCAAAATCCGTTCAGGTACCAACAGCATAATAATTCTATCTGGCAAGTTAATAAGTCCCCCAATAAAAGCAGCTGTTACTAAAGGCGGTGGTGAAACTACATTATCTAAGATCCGTACTTCTCGAACTTGATCTACTGCAAATCCAACTAATTTATCCTGTACTTCAGTGATGAGAGCAAAAGTGTTTTCCTCTTTCATCCCTTCTTCTGAAACGGCACAATTTTCTTTAGAAATACCAAAACGCACATGTAAATCGATTAGGGGAATCGCCTGACCGCGTAAATTTATCAATCCTTGCACAAAAGGAGGAGCTTGGGGAATAGAACGCACTTCTCCGAGACGCATAATTTCCTGTACGACTTCTATCGGCATGCCGTATTCTTCTTGCCCCAAGGTAAAGATAACTACTTGCTCAGCCATAAACTTTTCTTCCTCTTCCTATTCCTATTTTTACTAAATCTTTCCCACCTCATTTACAGCCTTTTCCAAGGTTGCATCTTGAGTTTGAATAACCTTTTGATTAGCCTCATAGGCACGCATGACCGTAATCATCTGAACCATTTGAGAGGCTGCATCCACATTCGAAGCTTCGAAAGCACCTTGGCGAATTTGAACCAAAGTAGCAGCTGAGGTTTGGTTTGCTGAATATAACGATTGTCCCTCACGTTCCAAAGCTGATTCCGGAATATCGACAACCCGCAAATGATCAATTACCTTGCCACCATCTGTAACTGTCCCATCAGAAGCAACCTTAAACTGTTGGCTGAGATGATTAGAAACCCCGATTGGGCCATTTTCGCCTAAGACCGCGTAGCCATCTGCTGTTTGAAGGGCACCTAAGGCATTTAACTGAAACTGACCATTGCGAGTGTAACGCTCGCCCTGCCCCGTTTGCACAACAAAATAACCAGGCGTATTCAACGCCAAATCAGTTACCTTATCTGTAGTTTGAATAACACCCTGAATGTTGAATTTAGAGATACGATCGACTATTACTCCCGTACCAATCGAACCGAGTAGGGTAGCCTCCGCGTTTCCGTTCGCCGTTATCCCCAAACGTTCAATAAGCTGTGACGGAAAAGCTTGAGCACTCCCTTGTTCTGCTTTATAACCGGGAGTTTTAAGATTAGCAACATTATCGCCGATAATATCACTTTGAGCCTGGGCGGCCAACATACCTGAACCTGCGGTATATAGCCCTCGTATCATGTGCTTTGTTACCCCCTATTTCCTCGATCGACGTTATGGTTTTTCTTGAATTACCATGCGCAAAAGACCGAGTTGTGAAGAAATCGTTCTTGTTAAAGTATTGAAATAGATCCCATTTTCAGCAACATTGGCCATTTCATGATCGATATCCACATTGTTACCATCATTTCGTAATGTGGTTGTATTATCTGTTGAAACCAGCTCTAGTTCACCATTATTCACACCTGGTAAGTGTTTAGGAGAAGTCATTTTAAGTGGTAAATTTTGCACCTGTTCTCCTAATGCAGCACCCAATACCGCTTGGAAATTAACATCCGAGCGTTTAAAGTCGGGGGTATCGACATTCGCTACATTATTAGCCAAAACTTTTTGTCGGAGACTTGAAGCATCAAGTCCTTTTTCCAAGGTTGACAACACTGGTCCATTCAACCATCCGGACATCTACTCTACCTCCTTATAGTATTAGCTATATCCCACATGCGATCTCCATCTTGAACCATTCGAGAGTTTAGTTGATAGACCCGTTGAACCTGAATTAAATCCGTCATCGCTGAACCTAAGTTCACATTGGATTGTTCCAAAGCCTTTGAGTGCACGATCCCAAGATTTTGGCCAGGGAATCCAATTACGGCATCTCCCGAATTAGCTGAAGATGTATAAAGATTATCTCCGACTTTAAATAACCCCTCCTGATTAGCAAACCCTGCCAGTGTAATTTGTCCAAAAGCTTGTGTTATTCCTTGGACAACACCTTTTAATTCACCATCCGTGCTAACACTAACCTCGGTAGCTTCTTTAGGAACTAAAATAGCTGTTGAAGGAATACCTCCTGCCAATAAATTTCCTTGACTATCTTGTAATTGTCCATTGGCATTAGTTCTAAATGATCCAGCCCTAGTATAGGCTGTTTCTCCGTTTGGTCTGATGACTTGGAAAAATCCTTCACCTTCAATATTTAAATCCCAAATGTTTTCGGTGGTACTTATAGGTCCTTGGCTAAAGTCCGTCCCTACGCCATTTAATATGACCCCTGCACCAACACTGAGCGCATCTGGAATAGAAACTCCAATCGGCAGAGTGGCCTTTTCTGGACGAACTACGTTTTTTAAGGTCTCAGCAAAACTAACCTGGCTAGCTTTGAAGCCAATAGTATTAGTATTGGCAATATTATCGGCTACTGTATCCATCGCTAGTTGCTGAGCGCGAATACCCGAGGCGGCTGTACCAATTAAATGCATACTATTTCCTCCAAGTAACTACAATTATCTTATTGCCTCTTTAGGTCAATCAGCTCTTGAAGCAATGAATCTGACACTGTGATAACCCGCGAGTTAGCCTGAAAACCACGTTGAGTGACAATCATATCCGTAAATTCTTGAGAAAGATCAACATTGGACATTTCTAGTGCTCCAGCAACAACCGCCCCGAGATCCTCATCACCTGCTCCCATCGTTTGTACATCACCAGAACTACTTGAAGGAACAAAGAAGCTTCCCCCAATACTATTAAGGCCACCATAATTACCGAACTTCGCTACGGCGATTTGGGCAATCTTATGTGTTTCCGATGTAGTTCCATCACTATAGACACCTGTAACTATCCCTTTTTGGTCAATACTATAACTAGTTAAACCTAGAGGTGAAGTTGAAGTCGACCAAGCACAAGTGGAACCTAATTTTATGTTAACCGGTACCGTTGTTTGGGTAACCGGAGGTACCTGCGCACCGCCCCAGGCAATTGGGTTCGTATCATCTGCAAAATTTACTCCCTGAACCAAAGCACCACTTCCAGGGTCTTGTAAGTTTCCATCTTTATCAAGGTCAAACCCCCCTGACCGAGTATAAACTAAATTTTGTATAAATGTGCCAGGATTAGCAGGATCACTTCTCGAACCATTACTAAGAACAAACATTCCATTCCCTTGGATCATCATATCTGTACTTTTACCTGTGCTTTGAGATGGTCCCTGCGTGATAATTTGGTCAATTGAACCTAACCCAACTCCAAGCCCTATCTGAACCGGATTGGTCGTTCCTCTATTAGGATCCGAAGGTGCTGTTGGATCAGTATTTGGATTAGTTGCATTCTTTAGCGTTTGGTTATATAGGCTTGAAAAACTAGCTCTGCTGCGTTTAAATCCCGTAGTATTAACATTAGCTATGTTATTTCCAATTACATCCATCTTTATTTGGTGGTTTTTTAATCCTGTGATAGCTGAATATAATGAACGTATCAAGCGTTTATCCCCCTTTTATAATTTCAGACTCATTATCTAAGACTGTAGAAATTTCCGAAGGTAATTTTTTATGGAGTTACTAGATCTGCCGATGTACCTGAACCCACATTATTGGGAACCGTCTCAACTTTAGTTACGCTATTCAAATTTAAATTTAAACCGCCTATCTGCAACGTGATAGATCCATTAAGAGGAAAGTTTACACTGTCTACAACTCCTAAAATGGATTTTCCATCTGCAGCCGAACCGGTTACTTGTTTTCCAATTAAAGCTGCACCTTGAGAAACTAATAACTGTTGGGTTAATGAGGCAAAGGTATCATGCAAATCATTGACAGATACAGCTACATTATTCATTTGTTCTAATGAGCTAAACGAAGCCATTTGGGCGATAAAATCCTTATTATCCATCGGAGACATTGGATCTTGATTTTTCAGTTCAGTTGTCAGCAATTTAAGAAAGTCGTCTTTACCCATAGTCTTATCCACTGCTTTAGATAAAGCATTATTATTGTTACTAATTGAAGTTGCAGAATTTATTACGCTAACAGTCATAATTATATTATCCTCCAAACTTTCCACTATGCCGTTACATTAATAAGATGATCTGTCAACTGACCATTGGCTGAATATGAAATTCCCTTAAGTTGAGCATTTTTCTCTTCTGCTTCCTTTTCACTCAATTGTATGTAGACGTTAAATTCGTTTTTAGGCTTTTGTTGATGTTGTCCGCCTAGACCCATTTGTAACATACCACAGGAGATGCCGCTATTTTGTAAAGTTTCCCGCAACTGGGCTAGGTTTTGCTGTAGCATACTTGTCGTCGCAGTTTCTGACGCCTGGCACTGAAGATGAACTTGTCCATTTTCCCAACGGATTGCTAGTTGAATTTTTCCTAAATCAGCAGGATGAAGCTGAATTTCTAATTCCTTAACCTCTGGATGTTGAACGATAGAATGTCGTCGCATTGCCGTAGAAATTTGTTCCCAAACAGGTGAAATATCCGATTTACTATCAGTCATACTCGACATAGTTTGAGTCTTTTCCTTTGCAATCAAAGAACTTAAATTATTAAGATCAAATTTTGAGTTTACTACTTGTTCATCATTTATAACCGTCTCATCACTCGAAACAGGTGAATTCGACGTTTCCTTGTCCCTATTGTTTCCTGCAAAACTACCCTTTGATAAATCTGCACCTATAGCTAAACTCTGCTGTCCCTCAATAATTATGCGATTCACAGATTTTGATAGATCAGTAGTATTCTGAGACAACTCCTGATTTTGGACACCCTTAGCAAATTGATTACGCTTATTCACTTCTATTATTTGAGAACTTTTATTAAGTTCAGTTGAATTGGTATCTAAGTCTCTCTTAATTGAGGTTGTTGGGAGACTTAAAACCTCTTTCTCTGCTTTTAATTGTTCAACTGGGTTCACTTGTACCAGCGGTTTAGTTAAGGTACTCTTCACTTCGGCATTTAATCCCTGTATTGTAGGAGTCTCTTGGGCTACCGTAGCTAACCCCTTAGTTATTGGTGTCTCTTGCACTTGGGTTGGGGTTACCTCTATTGGCCGCTTACTTGTGTTTTGATTTCGACTTGTATTTTCGTTCTGTCCCACTAAGACTAATTTATCATTTTGCAGTGGAGAAACTAGCATCGCTTCATCTGTGTCTACAGCATTAGTTTTCACTTGCGTTACTACAGATTTTTCTCCCTCTCGATTTGAAGTAGAAGTAGAAGTAGGAGTAGGAGTAGGAGTAATGGGAAATTGTTCAACTGGATTCACTTGTACTGGCGGTTTAGTTAAGGTACTCTTCACTTCGACATTTAATCCCTGTATTGTAGGAGTCTCTTGGGCTCTCGTAGCTAACCCCTTAGCTATTGATGTCTCTTGCACTTGGGTTGGGTTTGCCCCTATCGTCTGCTTAATCGTGTTCTTGAAAGACTGTTGATCCATTTCAGATAGGGTCTCAGTAACCAGAGACATCTTCGTTCTTAACCAATCGAGCGTATTTTTTGATAATGTTCCATTCAAATCAGATCCATTAGCTTTTAATCCATCTTCATTAGAACTAGGTGATTCCACACGAACCTCACCAGAAAGTTCTTTTAGAAGTTCAGAAACAATACTTTTATATTCATCCAACTCCGATAATATAGAGGAAGAACCCCCCACTGACATTTGCGGCAGCATCCCTGTCCGCTGCAAAGTCATCGCTGATTCCAAGGGTTTATTACCGACTAACACGTTAATTAACTCTAGTGGTATTCTATTCCCTTGGTTTACTGCACCTCCGGAATTGGCCTCCTTGCCTGCCGGAAAATCGCTCTGAATAATTGATTCCGCCTGTGATAATCCTAATAGACCCGCTAAAACTTTTTGTAACCCTAATTTTTGAACACCGAGATCATTTGACACAGTCATGATCCCCAACGTATCCTGCGGGTTTTGTTGTGTTTCATCTCCTGACTTCTTCTCTTCAGAATTCTGTCCTTTCGTCACATAAACGGGAAACATCCATCCTCCAAGAATTGCCGCGAATTCCGCAGCTACACTATCATCCGTAGAACCCGTTCCCTTCTTAGGCGATGAACTACTGTCCGAAACAGCGGCCACTTTGAGTCCTGTACTCGAAAGGACATTTAGACCTGTCATTACCTCACCTACCTTTAGGTTAGACTACATTTATTATATCGTCAAAATCCTCCCTTAACTTTAGGAGAAAATAATTTTCCATATTTTAAATCAAAACAAATTCTTCTTTTGCCTACTTAATCGACCTCTCAGACGCAAAATTGCTTGCGAGTGTAACTGTGATATTCGAGATTCAGATAATTTTAAAATTGCAGCGATCTCTTTCAAAGTCAATTCCTCTTGATAATAAAAGGCAAGTACTAGCTTCTCTTTTTCAGGCAATTTGTCCAAAGCTTCACTAAGAATGCGATTTTGTTCTCCCTTTTCCACAGCAGAAAAAGCTGCTTGTGCATCATGATCCATAAGCAGATCTAGTTGTGTACTGCTATTATCCCCGTCATCTCTTATTCCCGATTCATCAAGTGACGTGAGCATCAACATTTGACCTTGGATTAAAATAGTCTCTAACTCGCGACGCTCTATTTTAAGGAATTCAGCAACTTTCTCCGCGGACGCAGCCTGCCCAAGTTGATTTTCGAGTATCACAAAAGCGTCTTGAACACGTTTAACCTTTTGTCTAGCGGAATGAGGTACCCAGTCCATCGCCCGTAATCCATCGATCATAGCGCCACGTATCCGTAAAGAGGCGTAAGTCTCTAATTTTGCCCCCCGCGCAGCATCAAAACGTTCGATAGCATCAAGCAAGCCAAAAACCCCATAGCCGATGAGATCATCTTCATCAACATGTGCAGGCAGCGACATGGCTAACCGTCCTGCAATACGTCTTACCAAGGGGAGATATTGCTCTATTTGGTTTGCTGTCCAGGGAACCTTGGTTACCGCTTCATAGGTATTCTGTGGCAAGTCCTGACCTCCCTACTCGAAATTCTAGGTACGATGTTCGATGGTAGATTATTCGTCCCATCCCATTCGTCGAACGATATCAGCCTGCTGTTGATGTCCTACTCCACTGACTAAAGCAGGATCTACTTGCCCAGCGTAAGTTCCTACTCCTATTTTATCTGCTTCTAAAACAGATTCATTCTCATTAAAATCTGGTTTTTGATCGATCGAATAAGTATTTTCGACACGTTCAACACTATCATCCCCCAAGGAAATATCTATGAGTGTTCCTTGATTAAGCTTCTGCTCCAAAACCTCTTCATCTGAATCTGGATAAGCAGTTTTCATAAACAACAATATACTTCCTAGAGTTAAGGAATAGATGACTAAAAAGGCTGACGCAGCCCTAACAAGAGTCCAACCTAAAGTTACCCCATTTTTCCAACTTAATAAACAAATCAAACTCGCCGTAACTAGCGCTAGATACTTTGACCAAAGACGTAGTTGTTCGTCTTTAGGAAAATCCATTATATCACCTTTTCACCATGGTTAATTGTGCGCACGCGCAAATCCCCTGTACCTACATCAAAATGAATCGTACGGCCAAAGTTTCCCCCAACATCGATTGCCAAGATCGGAATACCTAATTTTTTCAGTTCTCTTTCCACTGCCTCCGCATTTCGGTCACCTATTTTAAGGATATTCGGCTTTCCAGGGAAAGAAAACATTTGCGCCCCTCCAGCCATCTTGGCCCGTAAACGAGACCTGTTTCCACCGAGACGTACGATATCCTGTAAAAGTAGTTCTAAAGCGGTATCTGCGTATTTCGCCAAGTTACCTCCAGTACTGCCATTGGCTGTTGGCAACATTATGTGTGCCATTCCACCAACCTTCTGCATCGGATCATTAACACATATTCCTATGCACGAACCCAAGCCAGCGGTCATTAAGAGATCCGGGTTTTTTGCTGTCTTGAAATCGGCCATTCCGACATTAATTACTGTACTCATACGCCTAGTGCTCCCAACAACTTCTTTAAAGAGCCTTGATCTGGGAGAAAAATAAACTGTCCTTCGATTTGAGGGATCCCCGACATCTGAGTATCAATAAACAATACCTGTTCGTCCAAGACCCCTTCTTCAAGCAGAATGGCGTCTAAGATCGCTCCAGCCATATCAACAGCCAAAGCCGGAACGGAAGGTTGCAAGGGGATCCCGGAAAATTGAGTTAGAGCAATGATAAACGAACTAACCATAATATTGCCAACTTCTTTAAGGGCCGACTGTGCTATTTCACTTGTAAAAAGATCGGTGTGCTCGCTAGAACTAAATAAGCTTTGAACAATTATTTCCGCACTTTCTAGTGGAAGGAAAAAAACCGCTTTTCCTGGAGCCTCCCCCTCAACCTTAACATACACTACCGCCTGAGCAGCATCCAACAGACCAATGATTTTGGAAACCTCTTCAAAATCAAGCATCCAAACTTCCGGGACCGACATATCAATTCTGCGTTGCAATAGCGTAGATAAAGCCGTAGCAGCGTTTCCAGACCCGATATTCCCAATTTCCTTCAAAGCATCTCGTTGGATTTGATTAAGTTCCATATCAGAACAATCCTTTCTTTCGCATAGTCCTTTGCAGTTCAAAGACACAGCGAATGACACGATCCCGATCACGTTCGGAAATTTCATAGAACTCAGCCGAAATACTATAAGCCTTTGTATCTTCAATTTTTAGAACGCGCCGTACACGAACGGGAGTATTTAATTCGCCACTAGGTAACTTTAATTGGGCATAAAGCAAAGAATTGTTTTCTAGTTTTTCAACAGTTCTAAAACGTATACCACCACCACTTATATCAAGCATATTCCCAGCTTTGAGATCACTCAAACCCTCTTTTGTCACCATCCGAAAAGTTAGCGGATAAATCGCTGGGATCCTTACATAGTTACGGCGTTGTACCTTACGGATTTCTTCTGGAAAATCCAAGACAAAAATCGGTATGGGTACCGCAATTCTCTGTTTAATCCTAGTATCAAAACTATAGGCTGAAACTTCATCGTAATAGATTACCTCTAAGACAGTTCCTACACGCAAAGGGACAACTTCACCTTGGTGATAAGGAGCCGTGACGGAGATTATTCGTTCCCCTACTTCATCGACTCGGGTATGATAATTCCCTTTATAATCCCCATCAGGTATAACAAGCTCGATAGTTGTTCCTGGGAATAGTTTTTTCTTACGTGACAAAAGATCACCACCCTTACTAATAATTCATAATGCATTATGAATTATGAATTGAACTTTAAGCATTATGCATTGACTTAGCGTTGTTTCTTCAGTAGTGAATTCAAAAAACCCCTTATCCCACGGGAGCGTGGTACTCGAAGGTATAGGCCAGCCATCGTTCCTGCAATCCATTGTATGCAACGATAAGCAGAACTCTCTGGATAACATATTCCTAAAGGTTCCTGACTCATGACTGCTCGACCAACCAAGGGATCATCATAAACCCAACCTAGCAAGTCAAGTGAGCCATGTAAAAATTTTCGTACAGCTACTTCAAGTCGCTCATAAGTATCTCTTGCTTCAGCTTCTAGATGAACTCGGTTTACTACAACTCCTACCCTAAAATCTCCACTCCCCATACCTAAGGCCTTAAGAAGTCCATAAGCGTCAGTGATAGATGTCGGTTCTGGGGTCGTAACTAGGATTATATCATCTGAAGCTCGAAGAAAGTTAAGCACCGTATGACTTAGCCCAGCACCAGTATCGATAATTAAGATATCGGCATGTTTTTCTAATCTTCCAAAATTAGAAACTAGATTCAAAAGTTGCGGGCGCCCTAGATTGGCCATTTCCTGCACACCGGATCCTCCAGGTAAAATCCCAATTCCTCTAGGTCCGGCCAACAGTATCTCTTCAATTGTTTTCTCGCCCGCAATAAGATGTTCTATCGTATAACGAGCAGTAATTCCAAAGGCAATATCTACATTAGCTAAACCTAAATCTCCATCAAGTATTATGACTCTATAACTTAATTCGACAAGGGCAAGGGCTAAATTAACCGTAAAATTTGTTTTCCCAACTCCCCCTTTACCGCTAGTTACAGAAATAACGCGCATTTTGCTTTTAGGAGTTGGTATGCCAGAGACCAATTCGCGTAAAACAGTCGCTTGATCACGCATACAAATTCTCCTCCCCCAAAATATAAGCAGCCAAACATTGGGGCGTTGCAACCTCAATATCATCTGGTACGCCTTGTCCATTAGTTACATAAGCTGTTGGAAGTGTGGTATTTTCTAAAAGATTTAAAATCGATCCGGCACTGGCTGTCTCATCTAGCTTAGTAAAAATTAAATGTGTAGTAAAAGGTTCAAAACGCTTAAACACGCTAAGTTGATCCGAAGTTTGAGTTGTGGCACTCATTACTAAAATTGTTAAATCAGGCTTAGCTTTATCCAGAAAGGCCCTTAATTCCGACATGTGTAAATCGTGATGCGGACTACGCCCAGCTGTATCAATGAAGATCAACTCTTTATCCGCATGTTGATATAGGGCATCGCGTAACCCCGAGGGGGTCATTGCAACTTCCACAGATACTCCAATTATCTCTCCGAAGGTTTTAAGCTGTTCAACCGCTGCCACTCGATAGGTATCAGCAGTAATCAAGGCGATCTTTCTCTTATCCACAATACTAAAACCAGCTGCAAGTTTTCCAATAGTTGTCGTTTTTCCCACTCCTGTTGGACCTATTAAGGCAACAATCCTAGGCTTATTAAGCCCAGGTTTAATAGCTGAGGTATTCACACATATCTGGCTAATAAGCTCTTCAAGTCTAAGTCGAACGCGAACCTGATCCTGCCATTCTTCTTCACGAAGAGTTTGTTGTATTTGACGTAAAAGTCGATTAATAAGACCTTCACTCAAACCACGTTCTCGTAATATACCTACCCATGTTTGAAGCGGTGGAGGCCATGTTGCCCGTTCTTCTCCAAACCCTGCCATTTGTTTGTCCATCTTCTCTAACATTTTCTTCATTTCCTGAATTTCCAGTTGAAGCATAGAACTTTTTTCACTACTCTGAGTTAAATCTGTAGGATCAGCGAAAAGACCCTGATAAGGAGTCTGCTCAGAACTTACCGTCTTTTTGAAAACCGCAGGGCTATCTTCAATAGCAGCCGTTATTTCCACTTTAAGTTTACCAAAAAACCCCAAAAAACCACCTTCTCGGAATTGTCGCGTTTGCAAGATTACTGCTTCTGAACCAAGTTCCTTTTTAATCTTAGCCATTGTTTCCGCAACATTTTCTCCGACAAATCGTTTAACTCGCAAGACTTAACACCACCATTCCTACGGCTTGCACTTGGACTCCATGTACAAGTTCATTATATGACAGAACAATGAGTTGGGGAAGTTGTCGTTCGGTCACACGCTTCAGATTAATTCGCACTAAAGGGGCACAAACTACGATTGGACTAAGGCCTTTAAGCATCATTTTCTCGGCTTCACGGGTTAAACTTTGAAGTAAATCTTGTAAGACACGTGGGTCAAGCGCTAAATAGGTACCGTAATCCGAAGGCTGAATACTATCTAAAATTTGTTGTTCAACTTGAGGATCCAAGGTTAGAACGGGCAGCACCTTATCTTTGCCTATCAGAGGTTGGAGTATCTGACGTGCTAAGGCTTGCCTTACATGTTCTGTCAACCGATCAATGTCTTTTGTTGTAGCAGCGGAATCCGCTAATACTTCCAAAATAGTTACCATGTCTCGAATAGACACACGTTCACGCAATAAATTACTCATAACTTTTTGGATCTGTCCTAAGGTTAAAGCCTCAAAAACATCATCCACAACCGTTGGCGCCTGTTGTCTGGCATTTTCCACAAGTGTCTTAACATCCTGACGACTCAGAATTTCCCAAGCCTGTACTTTAATAACTTCTGTAAGATGTGTCGCCAAAACTGTAGGAGCATCAACTACTGTATAACCTGAAAGTTCAGCCTGTTCACGGTAAGTTGCATTGATCCATTTGGCATCTAAACCAAAAGCAGGTTCCTTGGTAGGACTTCCTGGTATTGAATCGTCCTCTAAGCCACTGCTCATAGCCATATAATGATCAGCCAACAACTCGCCTGAAGCAATTTCGGCACCACGCATTTTTATGACATACTGATTCGGGGATAAATTCATATTGTCACGCACTCGAATTACTGGAACAATAAAACCCATTTCACTTGCTACTTGACGACGTATTAGGACAATCCTATCTAACACATCCCCTCCCTGTTGAACATCTACAAGTGCAACCAAAGCATAGCCAAGTTCCAGTTCCATATGGTCAACCTGTAATAAATTAAGTACATTTTCGGGTTTTTTACTTTCTTCCAGTGCATTCTCACGCGCAGCTACCGTTTCCTCTACAGCGGTAACCTTAGTACTCCTTTGGACATAAATTCCCATTCCAGCAGTTAGCGTAGCAATCAGAAACAGCGGTAACTTTGGTAACCCGAGTAAGGCCAGTAGAACCAACACAGTCGCTGTAATGAACAAGGCTTTTGGAGTTTGAAAAAGCTGTATAGCAATATCTTGACCCAGATTCTTATCTGAGGCCGCCCCTGTTACGATTAGACCTGTGGCTGTCGAAATTAAAAGAGCCGGTATTTGTGACACCAATCCGTCTCCAATCGTTAATAGTGTATATGTATGCAGAGCATCCAACAATGGCATACCTCTCATTACGACACCTGCAATAAATCCTCCAATAATATTAATAAAAAGAATAATGATTGCGGCGATGGCATCACCTTTAACGAATTTACTAGCACCATCCATCGCACCATAAAAATCCGCTTCATCCTGAATCTTCTTACGACGTTCGCGAGCTTGTTGTTCATTAATTAACCCCGAATTCAAATCTGCATCAATACTCATTTGTTTTCCAGGCATAGCATCTAATGTGAACCTAGCACCGACTTCCGAGACTCTCTCAGCGCCTTTGGTTATGACTATAAATTGTACTAAAACAAGAATTGTAAAGACGACAAATCCTACAACAGCATTCCCCCTGATCACAAATTGACCAAACTGTTGAATCACCTCTCCAGCATAGCCATCAAGCAAAACGAGTCTGGTAGTGGAAATATTTAGTGACAAGCGAAACAAAGTCATGGTCAACAATAATGAAGGCAGTACCGAAAAATCCAGAGGATCCTTCGTAAAAACCGCTAACATTAACGTCAAAACCGATCCAGTGATATTCAAAGTAATTAGGATATCCAGCAACATTGCGGGCAAAGGAATAACCATCATGATAACTATCCCTACAATTCCAAACGCTGCCAGTACATCTATATTAGATTTCAGTCGACTTTGTAAGGTTGTTGCCACGCTTTCACCCCCCCTCTACGCAATTCATAATGCATAATTAAATGATGCATTTCTTAATCCAAAACTTCAGTAATGAATTACAAATTATTGTGCATTGTTATGTATTGTGTTCTCGATTCTGCATTCTGCATTCTCTATTCTGCATTATTTCAGGCGCTGTTAGATTTCCTCTTCTTAAGCCGATACACAAAGGCTAAAACCTCCGCAACCGCCTTGAAGAGGTCATTTGGTATTGCTTGACCAATTTCCACTTGAGCATAAATTGCGCGCGCCAAAGGTTTATTCTCCATGATCACAATGTTATATTCTTTGGCAAATTCCCGTATGCGTTTAGCCACTTCATCTTGACCTTTAGCCACGACATAGGGAGCCTTATTTTCCTTTAAATCATAGCGCAAGGCCACCGCAAAATGAGTGGGATTTGTGACAACTACATCAGCCTTTTTCAGATCTTGCATCATGCGCTGCATAGCCATTGCCCGTTGCTTTCGCTTGATCTCCGCACGAAGTTGAGGATTCCCCTCGGTTTGTTTAAATTCCTCTTTCATATCCTCATGGGACATACGTAGATTCTTTTCATGCTCCCACCACTGATAAAGAAAATCAAAGATCGCTAATATTAAAAATGAGAGCGCAATTTTCCAAGCTAAATTAAGAATTGCCCGACCAAGAAATATTGTACTTTGCCCTAAATCTAATTGCTGTAGAGCAGGAAAAATTTGTAGGTTATCACGAATACTCGCATAAAGAAAATATCCGATTAAGATGACTTTAAACAAGGATTTAGACACTTCTACCCAAGCCTTTAAACCAAACATCCGCTTTGCCCCACTAATCAGACTAATTCGTGAAAGTTGGGGTTTTATAGACTCCAAGGTAAATAAAGTTCCTACTTGAAGATAATTACTGAGTATGGCCAACAATAGTCCTACTCCAAAAATCGGACCTACAATTATCGACCCTTGCCATAAAAGATTGAGCATCAAACTTGCTACCGACTGATAGGTCCAATCAGTAGCCTGCGACCAGCAATAAGCAAACAGTTTTTCCATCCTAAAAAGCATTTCCGGAAGCCAATATTTCAGAACAGCAACTAAGCCGAGCAGAAGTATTGCCGAATTAAGTTCCGTACTTTTGAAAACTTGACCCTTTTTTCGAGCTTCCTGTTTTCGTCGGGGTGTAGCTGGAAATTGCTTTTCACTCATGGTTTCCACCCCTGATAAAACTGCAGTAACCAAATCATACTAGTATTAAAAAGATGTGCTATGGTTCCGCCAAAGAATGGCATCATCAAGATAAGTAACACAAAACCAAAAATAATTTTTATTGGAAAAACCACAGAGAAAATATTAAGCTGTGGTACCGTTCGGCCTAAGAGCCCAATACCTAGATCAGCTAATAAAATCGCCCCGACCACAGGTATGGCTATTTGCACTGATAAAGCAAAAATATGCACGACCAAATTCACATAAAATGTGATCCCTGCTGGTATTGGCGTGATATTCATCGGAATATAGGTATAACTTTTGACCATTGCCATAATTAAATAATGGTGGGAGTTAGTAGCTAATAACAAGATCGTGGCCAGTACCAGCTGAAAATTACCCATCAAAGGACTCTGCATACCATAAACTGGATCGAGTGCATTTCCCATCGTGAAACCCATTTGAAAATCAATCAGCTGACCAGCACCTTGTAACACAGCCGTTAGGGCATAGATTATAAACCCAATCACTAAACCGACCAGACTTTCTTTAATCACCAAACCCATAAAAGGCATAACTTCTACGGGGATCTCTGGCTTCATTGCCAACAAAATTGGATAGAGAATGAACGATAAGCTTCCTGCTAAGCCGATTTTAACTATACTTGGAACCCCACGTGCTCCAAAAACCGGAGCCAACATAATCATCCCTGTCCAACGTGAAAGAATCAGTAAAAATAAAGAGAGGTTCCACTGGAGCAGCTGTGCTAAACTCAAGTTTCATCCCCCTCCTCCTTAATAACTGGCAAATGTCGTTAATTGAGTAAGCAAATTTGCAGTATAAGTTGTCAGTACAGAAAGCATCCATGGTCCCAGAAGCAACAATACAGCTACTATTGCCAAAATCTTAGGGATGAAGGAGAGCGTCTGTTCTTGAATCTGCGTCATGGCTTGGAATATGCTTACAAGAAGCCCTACTAGTAGACTCACAACCAAGACCGGTCCTCCAACAATTAGGGCGGTACCGAGCGCCTCTTTAGCCATATAAAGAACCTGATTTTCACTCATGAAGCACCTTTCCAATGCAGAATGCATTACGTGTCAGTGGAAGCTCTTGACTAGAGACTGAGCCACCAAGTGCCACCCATCGACTAAAACAAACAGCAAAAGCTTGAATGGTAAAGAAATCATCATTGGTGGAAGCATCATCATGCCCATCGACATTAAGGTACTTGAAACAATCATATCAATCACCATAAAAGGAATAAAAATGGCAAACCCCATTTGGAAGGCTGTTTTCAGCTCACTTATTACAAAAGAAGGGATCAGGACATAAGTTGGAATATCATGATAGGTTTGGGGTCGTTCCATTTTAGCTAGGCCAACAAATAGTGCCAAATCTTTTTCCCTGGTTTGCCTAAACATGAACGTTCTCAAAGGTTCCTCCGCCTTATTCAAGGCTTCGGTCTGGCTTAAATTATTTTGGATATAGGGTTGTAATGCTTGAGTGTTAATCTGAGTAAAAGTTGGAGCCATCACAAAAAATGTCAGAAAAAAAGCTAACCCCACCAGCACTTGATTCGGAGGCATCTGTTGTGTCCCTAAGGCATTACGCACAAATGAAAGAACAATAATAATCCGAGTAAAGGAAGTCATTAACACTAAAATTGCCGGAGCAATCGAGAGCACTGTTAATAAAAGTAAAATTTGGATTGAGGTGCTCGCTTGTTGGGTTGTTCCAGTTCCTAAGTCAAGTGTTAACCCAGCAGCCATGACTACTTGGGAATTAGATACAATACCTAAAATTGTTAAACAGCCTAACAAAATACCCTTGTAATTCTTAGTTTTAATTTTAGCGGAGAAGACCCTCATTACTTTTCTACCTCCTTGAGCAGTCGCTCTAATTCAGTTGAAAAAGCATCTTGTCTCTTACGCTTATGTTGAAATATTTTTTGCAAGAAACGTGCTATAAACCCTTCTATCTTTTCCGTAGAAGTATTAGCAATTTCATCTAATATTTCTGCAGCTACATCAGGATTATCGATTTCACTAAGCTTAACTAAATAGTGATCAGACCCACCAAGCACTTGGAGCCTCCCAGCTATCTCAACTAGATATAGGATCTGCTGTCCTCCTAAAACTTGGCGGTCAAGTACTCTTGCCCACGGAGCATTCATACCCCTCATAGTAGAGCGATTTAAACGCCTTATAACCCATAATGTCACAAATAATATTAAGAGAAAAACCAAAAGAGTTCCAACTAGCCCCCCCCACGGAAAAGAAGAAGAACCTCCATTGGTACCAGCTAAACTAGGCACATAAGGTTGTTCCTCGATATTTGGCATGTTATTTCAGCGCCTTTGTAATAGCCTCAATTACCCTTTCAGCCTGGAAGGGTTTAACCACAAAATCCTTAGCCCCAGATTGGATTGCTTCAATAACCATGGACTGCTGTCCCATAGCACTACACATTACAATTCGAGCCTGGGGGTCAATTTTGCGAATTTCTTTCACAGCCTGAAGACCATCCATCTCGGGCATCGTAATATCCATGACTGTTAAATTTGGTCTAATGTTTCCATACATTTCTACCGCCACTACCCCATTTTCAGCTTCACCTACAACTGTAAACCCATTCTTAGTTAAAATATCTTTTAACATCATTCTCATAAAAGCTGCATCATCAACAATCATGATATTTGCGCTCACGATTTTTCCTCCTCATCTAATTTAAAGTCTTCATCCGTTCCATAGGGTGAATGATATCTGTAATCCGAATTCCAAAGGTTTCATTTATTACGACAACTTCACACTTGGCAATTAGCTTCCCGTTGACAATCATGTCCACTGGTTCACCTGCTAAACGATCCAACTCAATGACAGAACCAGGTCCCATTTCCAAAATCTCCTTGATCGTTTTACGTGCTTTGCCCAGTTCTACACTAACTTGTAAAGGAACGTCTAGAATCAAGCCTAGATTATCTGGTTGAATCATCTGCGGTTCGGGATGTAGAGGAGCGAATTGAGCAGGTTGAACGGGAGTCGTTTGACCAGGAGCGTAATTTGGCGAAGGATTATAATAACCACCTTGTTGTTGAGGTGGAACATTCGAACCATAGGGCGGTGTTCCATATGGTGGTGGTGCTCCATATGGTGGATAGGTAGGACTATCCTGTGGATGAATCGATTGTGGTATTGCGTCCTGAGCTGATGGAGCAGCCTGCACTGGTGTTGCTGTTTCAACCACTCCCAAGAGTTTTTTCACCATCCCTTTTGCAACGTTAAGCGGAATCACCTGAACCAAAATGCTATCAATTACCGACTCTACAACCATCCGGAAAGAAATACGCACATAAGTCTCAGTAAGATCGAGAAAATCATGTCCTCCCTCTTTAGAGAGATCATTCAGTACCAATTGTGGCGGACTAATATCCACCATTGATTTAAACATCGTGGACATAGAAGTCGCAGCTGAACCCATCATTTGATTCATAGCTTCAGAAATTCCACTTATTTGTAATTCTGAAAGCTCTGAACTTGGATTTATTCCGTCACCACCCATCATAAGGTCGACAATGACAGCTCCATCTCGTTGGGATAAGATTAGAAGATTCGATCCTTCAATACCCGCTTTATACTTTACATCTACAATTACCGAAGGGATAGGGTAATCCCGACGGATTTGTTGATAATCACAAACGTCTACCTTCGGTGTAGTGATATCAACTTTTTTACTTAGGAGCTGGGAAAGAGTTGTTGCAGCTGTTCCCATTGAAATATTGGCTATTTCTCCAATTGCATCTCTTTCCATAGCTGAAAATAACTCCATTGGAATTTCCTCAATTGGCAGATCAGGTTCTAGTGTACCCCTGAGAAGGGCGTCAATTTCCTCTTGGGAAAGCATCCCGTTACCCATTCTGATCCCCTCCATCCTCGACAATTTCCATGAGTTGCACTGCTAGATGTTCCCCGTGTAGACCTGGCACACCTTTGAACTTAATAAAATTCCCCACATAAATCGGGAGTGTTTCTTGAACCTTCTGAGTCAGGGGAATTACATCACCCGGGGCAAGATCAAGTAAATCTTTAACAAAAATCTCGGCATGACCAAGAAAAGCAACCATTTCTACTTTCGCCCACTCTATTTTTCGCCGTATCACCTGAACTTGTTCTGGCGAACTAACCTTAGCCTGAGTTGAGAAAAGAAAAAATGTACTCAACTTACCAAGAATGGGTTCTAGGACTAAATAAGGTAAACAGATATTAATCATTCCGACCATCTCACCCACCTTGACCTCTACTGTTACTAGTACAACCATCTCATTAGGAGCCACAATTTGCGTAAATTGTGGGTTAGTCTCAAGTGCTAAGAACTGAGAAGTTATTGGATAGACTTCTTCCCAAGCTTCAGATATCAGCGCAATCATTTGGATTAAGCGATGCTCAATTATTGTTCGTTCGATCTCTGTGAGATCACGGTTTTTTTCTGTATCTTGTCCTTGCCCACCTAAAAGACGTTCAACCACCGAAAAAGCTAAGGTTGGACTCATCTCCATTAAAACAGTTCCTTCCAAAGGATTCAAAGTGAACAGACCAAGAATTGTAGGATTTGGAAGTGAGCGAATAAATTCGTCGTACGTTATTTGTTCAATAGATATCACCTTTGTATCGATCACTGAATGTAAATGTCCTGAAAGATACGATGTTAGTCCTCGACAGTAATTATCAAAAATATTCTGTAGGGAGTGAATTTGATCTTTGGAAAACTTATTTGGGCGTTTAAAGTCATATACCCGGATTTTTTTTTGCAATTTTGTAGTTCTGATCTCTTCCGCATCAACTTGCCCATCGGATAATGCACTAAGTAACGCATCGATTTCCGATTGAGACAAAACGTCCCCCATCGAGCAACACCCCCTTTCTTAATGCATAATTCATTGTTATTGATAAACAAAAGATTCAAACAGAACATTAACCACCTTATTTTGGGCGATTTCATTAAGTTTGGACATTAATTCTTCTCGAAGCTTTTCTCTTGCCACCGGCGTTTGAACATCCGCTAATGTTTTGTCAGAAAGTACTACATTAACCGTATCCTTAAGGAACGCACCTTTAGACTTTAAAAATTCCTCTGATTTGGCGTCTGCTCCTTCAACAGTAATCGCAGTCTTTAAAAATGACCCCCCTTGTAAATTTAACGTAAAATCACCAATTGGTACTAAAGGCCCGTCATTATCAACTAATCCAGTAGGTTGAGCTGTTTTCTTTGTCACCACTTTACTTTTGGTTGGAACACTTTTGAAAATAAATGTTTGAGCAACTATAGTACCACCAACACCTACACCCATGCCTAAAACAAGCACAATAAGCATTGTAAATATTGTCTTTTTATCCATTCCCTTCACTCCCCTCAGAATCAGAACATAGTGAGTGACTAAGTCGCCGAAATTCTATAATTCGCTTAATCAGTATTTCAGTAGGCTCACTAACCACATATTTATTTCCACCCGTCAAGGTTATTACTGTATCCGGGGTTTCTTCCATCGTTTCAATAAGATCTACATTAAGCACAAACTCTTTGCCATTTAAACGAGATACCTTAATCATTTAACAACCCCCCCATATGCGATGCACGAGGTTCGATACTCGATGCACGAAATGCATGCTTAAAATTATGCATTATGCATTGTAAATTGCCTACTTGTGCATTATGAATTGAATTTGTCCAACTTCATCTAAAGCCCCTTGTTCACGATGCTCTTCCTTTAAGCGGAAAGCTGTTGCTTGTTTTTCCCTTAATCTAATTAGTTTTTCACACTCGCGCTTGGCCGCTATGAGCTCTAAACGGCTCTTATCCACCAGTTCTTCTTGCAGAACTAACTCTTGCTCTCTTTGGCGTAATAAACTTAATTGTTGAGAGGCGAAGCTTTGCCAGCTTCCTAAATCCTCAGGGTAACTTAATCCTGCCTCACGTTGACCTTCCACAGCTGTCCTCCACTGACTATTTTGCTTGTCACGAAGCCTAGTTCGCTCTTGCAGATTAGTTACTTCTTTGGCCAATTGGATTTTTATTTCATCAAGTATTTGTTCAGCCAGACGCAGGCTTGTTTTGAGCCTAAAGTTAAATCTTGGCATGAGTATACCTCCAATCAAGCAAACCCCCAAATCTATACCTTCTGATCAGTGAAGATTGACTTTAACTGATCAAGCATAACAGCCTGACTGACCTTTTCATCAATCTCTTGACAAACAAAACGAGTAATTTTTTCCCTATGTTTGATCGCGGCATCAATGTGAGAATTGCTTCCCTGTATATAGGCCCCAATCTCGATTAAATCCTTTGCGTCATGATAAATTGCCAAGTGCTCGCGAACCTGATTGGCGAGAGTTTTATGTTCTGGTTTAATTACATCTCCCATGACTCTGCTCACTGATTGCAAGATATCTATCGCCGGATAATGATTCTTGATAGCCAGTTCTCTGGTTAACACAACATGTCCGTCTAGGATACCTCTAACTGCATCCGCTATAGGTTCATTATGATCATCACCGTCAACTAAGACAGTGTAAATTCCAGTAATGCTGCCCTTCTCCGCCATACCTGACCGTTCTAAAAGTTTCGGTAAAAGCGAAAAAACTGAGGGTGGATATCCTCGAGTAGCCGGTGGTTCACCTACCGTTAAGCCGATTTCACGTTGAGCCATCGCAAATCGAGTCACTGAATCCATCATTAACAGAACATTGAGACCGCGATCACGAAAATATTCAGCAATTGCGGTAGCAGTGAAAGCCGCTTTAAGACGAATAAGGGCAGGTTGATCTGAAGTCGCCACTATAATCACTGAGCGGGCAAGACCAGCTTGACCTAAATCCTTATCAATAAAATCTCTAAGTTCCCTGCCCCGCTCCCCTACAAGGGCAATGACATTTACATCTGCATCAGTATTCCGAGCCATCATCCCTAATAACGTGCTTTTACCTACCCCTGAACCAGCAAATATCCCCATTCTTTGACCGCGACCTATCGATAATAGGCCATCTATAGCTCGTATCCCAACATTTAAGCTTTCCGAGATCCTTGGACGCGTGAAAGCATTAGGTGGAGAATTTTGTAATGAATTGACCGTCTCAGTCAACAAGGGTCGTCCATCTAGAGGATGACCCAGTCCATCCAAAATCCTCCCAAGTAATTTAGGCCCTGTATTTACCATGAGCTTATGTTGTTGAGGAATGACCCTATCCCCTGGGGAAATACCTTCAAGTTCTGCTAAAGGCATTAACAAAGTTGTTGAATCACGAAAACCAACGACTTCTGCTGGTATTTCTCGACCATCACGTGCGACAATATGGCAGAATTCCCCTACGCTTGAACGTGGTCCTGCTGCCTCTATCAAAAGCCCAACTATTTTGGACACTAAACCTTGAGCTGAGATAGGATCAATCAAGTCAACCTTCTGTGCCAGTCGATTCCAGTCCCCCATGTTTTAGTTCCTCCCGTAACACCTTTTCCAATCTTTCTAACTGAACTTCAAGCCTAGCATCAAAAATTCCTTCTTGGCACTCTAAGAAACAATCTCCTTGACTAAGAGTATCGTTTTTCACCCAGGTGCAAGGTGGTTGATTAGCCCGAGGGAGTTTATTAATCCAAGCCGCATCTTCAAGTGCAACATGCAGGCGCCAGCCTTCTCTGTTCTGGGGCAAGAGCATCAGGGATCTCATTATCTCCAGTAATTGTTGCGGTTTTAACCCCAAGGAAGTTCTCGCTAAGCGTTCCGCAATTCGGATGGCTAATTTAAGTAAGGCTTCATCAACCTTTGAGTATTCCTCATTCAAGGCTCGTTGTGCCAAGCTAAAAAATGATTTAGCTTGTTCTATAATTCCTTGACCCTCCCGTTCTGACTCCCGAATACCCTTCTGATATCCTTCAGAATGGGCTATGTCTCGCACCAGGTTTTCCTCTTCTTTAGCATGTTGAATAATTTCTTTTGCCTCAATTTCAGCTTGTCGAATCGTTTCCCCCGCCTTAATTTGCGCCTCCTGGAGAATTCGCTTTGCGTGTGCTTCCGCTTGATTAATTTTTTCAGAAGCTTTCCTTTCAGCTTCGACTAAAATATCAGAGATAATTTCCGAACTAACAGATTGCTCTGAATTACCAGTTAAACTAGGATATTTATTTGTGAGTACTTGAACCTGCTTGTTTAAATTAGTATTGTGATCGTAATTGTTTTTGGAATCGGCATTAATAACAGCCACGTTAGAATTAACGTTAAACCGTTCAAAGCCCTCTGCATAACCTTCCAGCAAACGTGGCGCTGAAACTTCGACTGTATAGCTTTTAAACACGCATCCTTTAGTAAACAATTTCATCACTACCACCTCTAGAAATAACAATAGCTCCGCTTTCCTCAAGTTTGCGAATGACTTTTACAACTCGTTGTTGGGCTTCTTCAACATCCCGTAACCTGACAGGTCCCATGAATTCCATATCTTCTTTGAGCATTTGTGAAGCTCTTGCTGACATATTTGATTGGATCTTGGCAGCGACCTCCGGCTCGGTTCCTTTTAAAGCCAAAGCCAAATCCTTGGTTTCCACTTCTCTCAAAACTAACTGTACTCCACGGTCATCCAGCATAACAATATCCTCAAAGACAAACATTTGCCGCTTAATTTGTTCTGCTAAATCAGGATCATCCATTTCCATGGTTTCCATGACAATTTTTGTAGTTCCTGGATCAGCCCTATTCAACATATCTACCACACTTTGGATCCCACCAGAACTTGAATAGTCCGAAGGTGATAAACTAGAGATCTTGCGTTCTAATACTTTTTCAATTTCTTTCAGCACATCCGGGCTGGTACGCCCCATAAGGGCCATCCGTTTAGCTACATCTGCTTGACGTTCTGGGGTTAAACTAGCAATTAAAACTGCTGCCTTATCCGGCGTTAAATGAGTCATAATAAGAGCAATTGTCTGGGGATGTTCACCTTGGATAAAAGACAAGAGTTGTTTGGGGTCAGTTCTTCGTACAATATCAAAAGGGCGCATCTTTAGTGATACAGAAAGTCTAGTAATTATTTCAAAAGCTCGTTGTTCTCCAAGTGCCCGCTCTAAAACATCGCGGGCGTACTCAATTCCTCCTTGAGCAATATAATCATTCGCCATACACATCTGGTGAAACTCCAGCATCACGCTGTCACGATCTTCTGGAGAAATCCTCCGAAAATTGGCCATTTCCATCGTGAGTGCATCGATCTCCGCTTCACTTAAATGTTGTACTATTAATGCAGATTGCTCTGAACCCAAGGCAATCATCAGGACTGCTGCCTTCTGAAACCCCGTTAAGGTTTGCCCCATCTTATCGTTCCTCCGTCAACCAAGCTTTAAGTAAGCGTGCTACCTCATCAGGACTTTTGCGAGCATATTCTTGCACTGCTTGCCTGATTTTTTGCCGTTCTTGTTCATCAGCACTTTTAAGAGGTTTTTCGAGTTTAAGATTGTCCTCTTCTTGAGCAAGCAAAATTTCCTCCGCTTCGGCGGCAAGTGGCACGGCTCGCAGCTCCGTTTCAAAAGCTAACTCAGCCCTCCGGCGTCTGACTCTTGAACGCCAAAAAATCAACAGAAAAATAAGTCCTAAAAGAAGCACCGCTCCATACTCGGCGTACAACAGAACTTGTCTTCTAAGTTCAGCCTGAGCAAAAGCATTTTTTTCCTCTTGTAAACCAGTTTTATCAAAAGGAATAGCCGCAACCTGAATTTGATCTCCCCGAGCTTGGTCTATTCCCGCAGCCGAAGCAACAATGGACTGAATCTGATCAACCTGGGTCTGAGTAACATCAGCCATAACTGAAATCGAGAGTCGTTTGATTGCACCAGGACTGACAACTCTCTCTTCTTGCCTAGTATCCACTTGGTAATTTTCAGTATTAGTCGCTTTATTAGTTGAAGATGTTGTTCCCGAACTTGTGGGTGACGGGTAAGAAGGTACATTATTTGTGGTTCCGGGCACAGTGCCGGACGGGGTAGCGTTTGTAGCATTCTCAGAAGTACTCTGTTTACTTAAAACTGCGCCCGGACCATTCTTTTGTTCTGTTATTTTGATCTGATCAAAATCTAACACAACATTAGCACGCACGACTGTTTTGCCTGGGAAAACCCTATCCAACATACTTTGAATGGATTTCCGGATATTTTCTTCGACCGTTTGTTGAAGTTGGATCTGCGTTCCAGACAAACGCTCTTGCATCCTACTCTGACTAAGAATGTCTGATAAAGTGTTCCCACTCGTGTCCACAATCGTCACATTCTCCATTGTTAACCCTTCAATTGAGGAAGCCATCAGCTTGGCAATTGCTCTAACTTGATCTTCGGCAATCTTTGTTCCGGGAACTAGTTTTAGAGTAACTCCTGCAGTTGTTGATTTCTCCTTTTCGGCAAATAAAGAAGGCTCTGGCATCACGATATGAACCCTGGCATCTGCAACACTCGACAAGCTTTTAAGCGTAGTTTCAAGTTCATTTTGTAATCCTAAAACATAGCGCAATTTTTTATCAGCATCTGTTTCACCAAGATGCATCTGATCTAAATAATCAAAACTAAATTTACTGGTCCCTGGTAAACCAGCATTAGCTAGTTGAAGACGAACCGCAGCAGCTTGCTGTTGTGGCACTTGAATGCTGCCCCCGTTATCTGCAAGACGGTAATCCAACTTCAAATCTTTTAATTTAGTTGTGATCGCCCCCGCATCAGTATCACTCAGATTTGTGAAAATAGACACGTATTGGGGGCGGCTAGCCCAAACCATCAGAATAATCAGAGTCGAAGCGATCAAAAGAGGGGCTGCCACAATAATAATTTTCTGCGGGCGAGATAATTTGTTCCAAAATTTTTGCAAAGATTTTTTAATCTCTACCCACGAAAAATTCATTATGTTCCTCCTTCTTAGTAGGTAAGTCAAGCAACAATTGCCCGTTCGTAAACGCTTCATTTGCTATATCCACTCAGCATATGCTTTACTTTTAAGTTTACCTCGTGGCGTTACTCTCCACTGGAGACTAACGTTCCAAAACCCAAAAGTATTACTGTAAGTGACGCCGTTTTTTAGCCGTCCATGGCAAAAACGGCATCAGTCCATCCATGGACAAGCCAATTGTCGTGCTTAACGTTTTATCGTCTACGTTCATTGACGTAAATTACGCTACATGCTCTCTCTACAATAGTTGCTTAATACTTTCTAGATTAAGATGGTGGATCACTAAATCTGCATGCGCATGATTTGATTATACGCATCTAGCACTTTATTACGGACTTCAACTGTTAAGGATAAGGAAAGGTTGGCTTTTTCTAAAGCAACCATCGCCGTATGAAGATCCTGCGACTGACCGGTTGCTATACCGATACTCGCTGCATCAGAGTTTTTCTGTAAAGTATCAACTTGATGCATTGCGTCCTTCAAAAAATTCGCAAAATCCGTGCCTGCTTTTTGAGCTCCCTCCATTGTCTTAAGGTTGGTCTGGTTTAAGATGGAATCAAGTTTAACAGTTTGATTAAGAGGTGTTAAAGGCATGAGTGGCGTAATTCCAGAAATTAAGCCCATTTACCGATTACCCCCTTCCTATTTCAAGAGCCTTCAGCGCCATTGACTTGCTGGCATTTAAGGCCGTGACATTAGCTTCATAAGCTCTGGAAGCTGAAATCATATCCACCATTTCCGTGATGATATTCACATTTGGTTGTCGAACATAGCCTACTGGTATTCCCTGTTCCGCCACTTTAGCAGCATCGGGGGAATCCGGATTATATTCTAGCCGAAAAGGTGTTTGATCCTGTGTCACAGAGCTCACCTGAACACCATTTCCTGAGCTCTGTTCCTGTAATGTTTTTCCAAATAGTGTTCCAAAGTTAGTCTCTGGTGGTCGGGGAACAAAAAGGGCTACCTGTCGCCGATAGGGAACAGGATTTCCTCCTGGAGTAGTCTGAGCGGTTCGAGTCGAATTAATGTTTGCGATATTATTCGCAATCAGATCCAATCTGAGTCGTTGAGCAGTCAAACCTGAAGCACTCGTATCAATTGCTCCAAAAAGACCCATCTAAACTACCTCCTTTGTACACATTCCACTATTGTGCGGCCGATCTCACCTAAAGGTACCACTCGATCGGCTAAGCCCGCATCGACCAAAGCCCTAGGCATTCCATAAACCACACAGGTTTCTTGCGACTCAGCTATTGCAAAACCCTCCATGGCCTTAATCTCTTTCATACCTCTTGCACCGTCATTTCCCATCCCAGTCATTACAACCCCCAGTGTCCCTTTACCCACCTCTTTAGCCAAAGATAAAAACATGACATCGACTGAAGGATGGTAAAGGGTAGTAATCGGCGAATCATCTCCGATTTGAAGCACAAGTTGTCCGGCCCTACGGTGAACCTGCATTTGTTTACCAGCAGGAGCAATATAAATTGATCCCGCTTTTAATACTTCACCCGTGGTTCCTTCACAAACGTGAAGAGGACAAATCCCATTTAAACGTTGAGCTAACGGTCCAGTAAAACCTGGTGGCATATGTTGGGCAACGATCACCGGCACTGAAAAATCGGCTGGCAACTGCGGCAAAACCGCTTGTAACGCTGACGGCCCTCCCGTAGATGTACCAATTGCCACGATTTCGATAGAATGTTTGGGAAAATACGAAGAAGTACGTTCCTGAAGGCCATTGATCAGGGGCATTTCAACACCCATAGTCACCTCTTGTGGCTGTAAAGCCTTTTGAATCGTAAGTCGCCTAAAGGGCGAATCAGCAACTACTAAAACGCTAATTACGGAATCAGGAGCCAAACTCATGGTGCATCTCCTCGCCCATAATATAATTGAGATTCAAAAGGATTAATAATCGTTCACCATTTTTACCTACCCCTCGGATAAATTGCGCATCCATTCCTAAGGCAACTGGGGGAGGAGGTTCTATCGCTGAATCATCCAACCGTAAGACTTCAGTAACAGCATCCACCCGAATCCCGAAAACTTTTTTTTGAACTTGCAGAACAATTATTCGACTTAGATCAGTTTCGGAAATCTTTTCCATCCCAAAACGTGTTCTCAAACTTACAACAGGGATAACATTACCACGAAGATTAATTACACCTTCAACGTAGTTTGGCGCCTTTGGAACCCGAGTAATTGGAGGAATGCGAATAATTTCCTGAACCAGCATGATGTCTACCCCGAATTCCTCGGTCCCAAGGCCAAAGGTTACGAGTTGTTCTTGCGCCATAAAGAAACCCCCTTTATCGATGTTCGAAGTTCGATGCTCGATGCTCGAATTTGAATAAAAACATAAAATTTTTTAGGTTATTTTATTGTCCATTATGCATTTAACTCTGGCGAGTTACCAACACATCTTGGATGAGAGATCCTATGTCTAAAATTAGGGTTACTTTGCCGTCGCCAAGGATTGTCGCTCCGGCTATGCCAGGTAGATTATTCAAGACATCTCCGAGTGACTTGATAACTATCTCTTGTTGACCACGCAACCCCTCTACTATAAGCCCTAAAATCTTATCTCCCAGACCGACGACCACCACAAAAACCTCATCTACAGGTTTTTCTGCTGATGGAAGCTCAAATTTTTCTTGTAAAGAAATCAGGGGAAGAGTATTACCCCTTAGTTGAACCATAGGAAGCCCGCCAACTGATTTTATATCTTTACGGTTAACTAATAAGGTCTCTAAGACAGATGAAAGGGGAACCGCATAAACTTCATCCCCAACTTCAACTAACAACGCTTGAATAATAGCTAATGTCAACGGCAGCCGGATAGTAAAGGTCGTTCCTTGTCCTTGGCGTGTATCTATGTCAACCATACCCCCTAAATTATTAAGAGCCTTTTTAACGACATCCATACCTACGCCACGCCCAGATATATCCGTAACTTTTTCTGCTGTACTAAAGCCTGGCAAAAAGATTAGATTCGCTGTATCCCGCTCGGATAATTCCTCGCGTTCTCCAATCAAACCCTTTTCGATAGCCTTTTGACGTATCTTATCTAAGGGCAAACCCGCCCCATCATCCGATACTAAAATAGCGATATGATTTCCTTCATGATAGGCATCCAGCGTGATTTTTCCCAGTTCCGGTTTTCCCGCCTCACGCCGCACTTGGGGCGCCTCTATCCCATGATCCACCGAGTTGCGAATCAGATGCATGAGCGGATCCCCAATAACTTCAACGACTGTTTTATCAAGTTCTGTATCTTCCCCTTTTAAGACAAGTTCCATCTCTTTTCCAGTTTTGCGCGAAAGATCACGAACTAAACGAGGAAATCGGCTAAATACTGTTCCAATAGGCACCATACGCAAACGCATGACACTCTCTTGAAGATCATTCATTAAGCGGCCAAGATACACATTTGTTTCATTCAAATTACTAACGAGTGGATCCATTTTGTGTTGACCTTTGAGATCTAAACCAATTTGCACCAAGCGCGTCCTCGTGATTACCATTTCTCCCACTAGATTAATCAGATTATCCATTCTCGAAGTCTCGACTCTAATCGTATGTACTTGAGTATTCCCTTCCTCAGGAGCTGCCACTGCCGGACTTGTTTGAGTTGTAGCCACTGAAGTTGCGGCAACTTCCTTGGGCGCTTGAACTATTTCCAGCTCGCTTCCTCTGGTTGCTTCCTCATTCAATGGGTAAATATGGGGTACAGCAGCAATAATCTCCGAAACAGCCAAAATCTCTTGACATATTTCTTCTGGAGACTCATCACTAATTATCAACATAGAAAATTCTTCCTCGTTAGCCGTTTCCAAGTCCTCAATACTAGGAATTATTTTAGCAACAGTCCCGACATTTTCCATCTTTTGCATGACCATAACCGCGCGTACAGCTTTCATTAAAGTTTTTGGTGCTAAAGCGACATCTACTTGATATATGCCATGCCCCTTTGACTGGGCATTATTAACCTTTTTCCACTCCTCAGCAGTTAAAGCGAAATTCAAAGGGCTAAAACAATCCAGGGTTAAGTCCCCTGCTGAATCTTCTGCATTGATTAAACCTGCTGCAATTGGCTCGGAATTCATCAATTCTTTCATCCCGCTAACTACATCTTCATACTCAGTTGTTAAGTCTTGACGTCGCTCTACCTGGGCAAGCATTGCCTTAACACGGTCAGTCACTGCTAAAAGAAGATCAATCATATCCATAGACACAGCCAGCTTCCCTTGTCGTAAACGATCAAGCAAATCCTCAGCTGCATGCGTTAAGACCACTATTGGAGTAAACCCCATTGTGCCGGAAGCGCCTTTTAAACTATGCACAGAACGGAAAAGCTCGTTAATTAGGCCAACATTACTCCCTTCCTTCTCCAATTGCAAAAGCCCCGCTCCCAGCTTATCAATCTGTTCTTGAGAATCAAGCAAATAAAACTCAAGAAATTCCCCCAAATCAACACCCTGAGTTTTGTTTTCGTCTTGGCTCATTAAACGTTCACCCCTATCTTTAGATCCATATCCCTACCGACTACGAGCTGATCTATGGAATTTGAGAAAGTTTATACTAAATATAGTGTTACGAAGTATTTTTCGCACTAAATATGCTGTCCTTGAAAAAGAAAATTTAGCTGGCGCCAAGCCTTAGCGAAGGTGGCTAGCTTAGTTACACATATGCACCCACAAACTTATACTTTCTGGAATGTCAAAAATAGGTCTTTTACAGCAGACTCACATCTTACTGCTTTGCAATATTCGCCACGATGTGTAGAAATTCCTTTGAATTTCTACAAAGTTTCTTATATCGTAACACTAAAAAGTAAAATATGTAAATACCCTTAGTGATAAATAGGACTATTGGGTAAAAGAACTCTTGAATAAAAATAAAAACAGGCTGCTCTTAGGCATCCTGTTTTTATTTATCGTTCCCAATTCATCTGGCTGACTGCCGTAGTGCCCGCAGCACTATAGGCTTCTGCAACCTGCTGCTGTCGCTTACTGCTGTTAATTCGAAACTGCAAATTATCGCTGATCGATTGGCTATCTTGCTGGATTTCGCTAAGTAAACTCCGGCCTGCCAGTGAGCTTTTAAAGCCCTCATCGTCAGTCTGATCAATCATGGTCTGCAACTGTTCCCGCTGATTCATCAGGTCATAAAAGAGATTCATATCCTGTTTAGTCAAAAATTTCAACATCTCTTTCGTCAAAAACTGATAATCCTGCCATAAAGCTTGTGCTGTCTTACCTAGCATTACTTGCTGACTGCCCGGGCAACCTGAGTTTGTTTCATGGCATCTACCCAGGCCTCCCGCAGTTCCTGCAGAACATCTTTCGCTTGTTGCAACTGTCCAAGATCTTGTTTGATATTACCCTGAATAAGGCAGTGTTCCGTATATTCATAAAGTCGTGCCCAAGTTTTCGATATTTCATAGTTCATATCCAGCGTCAGTGCAAATTCGCGCACAATGGCCTGCACGCGCAGATTGGCGTTATGCGCTTTTTGGATATCCCCCTGCTCCATCGCCAAAATACTTTCATTCAAAAATCGCAACGCTCCGTTATAAAGCAATAAGGTCAATTGTTCCGGTGAGGACGTCATAATCTGCTGATTTTTATAGGCATTCGCCATCTGGGAATTCGTCATCTGGGAATTCAGCATGAAAACCCTCCTTTATTATTGCTCTGATTAGCCACCATTATTAGAACCCAATTGTGCTGATAACCAACTGCTCTGAGCACTCAGCTTCTGCAAAGCTAATTCCATAGCGTTAAATTGCTTATAATAGGCACTCTGAATCGTGTTAAACTTATCTGCCGCATCATGGATTTGCTTATTGTACACTATAATTTTCTTAGCAAAGTTGCTCTTAGTATCAAATTGAGCATTCATCGTTGCACCAGCAATTTGCGTCAATTTATCCATTGTGGTCTTAATACCATCATACAGCCGCCCAGCGATCCCCTGGCTTTTAATGTCGGTAGTCGTTATGCCATTCGTTGTCGTTGTCCCACTAGCGCCAAATAGTTGATTCAGCACATTGGGATTGGTCTGCAACGCTGTCCTTAATTTATCCATATTCAAGTATAGCTTGCCACCCTCAGTATAATCGCCGGTGGTAATCCCGATTGAGGCCGCACTATTATAAGTGCCTATAATCCCTGTAACTGGGTTGGATAAAGCATTGCGCATGGTGTTCACAAGACTTGTCAAGGTACTATCATTATGGAGCATCCCGCTCTGTGCCTTGGTATTCCAAAGCGTAATATCCGAATCCTTCATGGCAGCCTTCTGTGCGTCTGTTAAAGGCGGGTAATCTGTATAGCGAGTCTCATTCACCTTGCCATTAATCTCAGCCAAAATCTTATTATAAGAATCCACTAAGGATTTAATACTGGACACCGCGGTATCCAGATCATTCGTCACACTCACAGTGGTTGCTTGTCCCGAGAACCCTTGAGCTCCGACACCATCACCTGGCTGTGTACCTGCCGAGATGCCCGCCAAATTGTACGTGACACCTGTGATACTGAATGAATTACTTGCCTCTGTCAAGCCTACTCCATCAAGTTGAATTATAGCATCTTGACCATTCACAGGGTTGTTTGAATAGGTAACGCCACCATCGGCAGTGGTCACCGCAGGTAGCTTTAAATGTTTGCCAATAAAACTTAACCCTGCTGGATCACTACCCGCAAAGCTAATTCCTGAAGCTGCTCCAGTATTCGTGGTCGATAAGAAAAAACGATCCAAAGTACTATCATAGCTTGCTTTCACATTTACACCAGCTTTATTGATAGCACTAACAACATCGTTAATGGTGTTATTGGCAGGATCAATGGTGATAGGCTGACTTACAGCCGTACCATTGGTGATGGTTATTTGGAAAGGAGCAGCTGGTACACCAATATTATTATAAATTTGTGCTGCCAGAGTTCCCAATGCAGGTGGAGATGTGGCTGAAATAACTGCCGCACTTGTCAAATTAACGCCACCGGCTAACTGTGCGACGACCAAGGAATGATTCACATCCGCAGCCTCAGCGTTTGCCGACACAGTTGCCACAGAGGTGTTGCTTGAGGAAACTTTATTTGGACTTAAAGTTGCCTGGAGTTTGTAGTTAAAAACAGTAGTGCGGAAATTACTGATATCATCAGACAGCGTATTATAAGCAGCCTTTTGCCATTGCAAGACTGTTTTCTTTTGCACCAAAGCATCATCTTTGGCTTGCTGCCCAGCCATTAACTTCTTGACAATGGAGTCAATATCCATGCCCGAACCAGACAGTCCGTAAGTTCCTCCTATCGATCCAACTGTCATGAACAAACCCTCCTATCGAAAATTTACTACTAGATTTTTTTATCCAATAATATCCCAACATAACTCCGAATCGCGGCCATTGTATCGAGAAATTCATGGGATGGAAACTCTTTAAGAATTTTATTATTAGCTTGATCAACCACTTGCACCATCAGTTCGTTAGTTTTTTGGTGGACTGTAAAGCGAATATTGGCATCCATTGCTTCTACAAACTGATTCATCGCGTCAGTCATATGAGTTAAATCTTTCAAATCAACTGGCTTTTTATTGACTTTGTCGTTAGTTGGAGCAACCACCAATTTATCAGCAATGTCACCCGTATTCGCAGTTGGAACACTGACAACAGCCTGCGTACTGGGAGTTTTCTGCGTCGCATAGGCAGAGCTACCAAAATCTACCAGGGTCTTTCCTGCGCTTATATCCAAATCAAACACCTCTGATTAATTTATTTACTTATATAATCGGAAAAATTGCCGCAAACCTTTAGGGGTAAATAAAAAATAACCAACCATTACTACAAATATTGAGACTTCCAATCATCCTTAAATTCACTAAAAAGAATCATCATGACATGATCGGTACCAAAGTTTTCTTCATGGTGTTCTGATTTCTACCGCCGGCACACCAGCTACAACGCTGTTCGCCGGAAAACTTTTCGTAACAACTGCATTTGCACCAACTCTAGTCCCTTTCGCTATAGTCACGCCACCCATAATCATGCAACCTATACCCAAATTTACATCATCCTCAATCGAGATTGGCCGCATTTCTATAGGTGAAAACAAAATAGGCTGATCATCTTTCGGCACCCTATGTCTTGCCGCATGCATTTTTACCTGCGGCCCAATACCAACGTTATTGCCGATCATAATTCCTCCACCGGCGTGAATAAAACATTGCTGACCAATCCAAACATTATTACCAATAATCAGTTTCGCTGCGTAATATCCTTTTAGAATAGTATCATGTCCAATATAGACGTTCTCTCCTATGTATACATTTTCGGGGTGAAATATTCTAACGCCATCCTCAATCACCACATTATTTCCACAAGCAGCCAGATTACCCACAAACTGTTTACCGTTACCTTCCGTTTTCCATTTCTTTATCGCCAATCGCATCCTCTCCAACTAATAAACTGTTAATTGCAGATTGGGTACTAATGAATTTCTCATAACCTGTAGCTGCAACAATTTTATCAGAAATTCCCAAGTAAAATTCCCCGTCTATGCCTTTGATATCTTTTAAAGGCTGAACCTTGTAAAACCGTGCTATCAGATCAATGATCTCGCCAATAGCTATCCCGAAATTGTTTGAAAGATTATAGGTATCACTAAGCTTCCCTAAAATCATCAATTCCGTGATACGGCATACATCGTAAATATAAATAGGAGAAATATACGGATGTCCTTGTTGGTTATTTACAAAAACCGGCTTCCCATCTTGTATGCTATGAGCCATTCTGCTAAAAACATGCTTGTCTTGTAACCCGCCTATCGGAAAATATAAGCGGATAATCGTTTTTATTGGAATTGAGGACTGTAAGACTAGTCTCTCTGCAATTAATTTACTCTCAGCATAAGCGCCAATAGGATTCAGGACAGCATTTTCATCAACCCAATCCTTCCGAGGTTCGTACACTGCTCCCGTAGAAAAGAAAAGGAAGTGCTCTACTCGCTGTTTCTCGCACCAGTTTAATAAATTGCGGGTGCACTCTACATTGGCATACAGATAATCCGCTTTATGAAAACCATTTCCAATCAATCCGCCACAATGGATTACTTGTTTCAGATCCTGAATTGAGGATTGTGGTACTCCATCAACCAACTTAATGATATTGTCCTGCCGAGGATTCGTCGACAACCCGCAAACATCAAAAAATATGTTGCACAAATATCTATGTAAAGAACTACCGATAAATCCATTAATACCGGTTACGGCAATCATAGTTTATTGAAAATCGCAGGCAATGGAAGCAATTGTTCGATGTGCCGTGAATACCATTTTGCCGTTTCGGCAATGCCCGCATCCAAATCCATCTTTGCCTGATAGCCAATTAATTCTGTTGCCTTTTGAACGCTTGGTATACGAAGCTCAATATCGGCAGATAATGCTTCGCGAAAAACGATTTTCGACTTTGATTCTAACACGCGACACACTGTTTGTGCTAAACCATAAATGGTCGTAATCGCGCGGGCATTCCCGATGTTAAACGACTCCCCAATAGCCTTCTTATGAGTTAATGCCAATAAGATTCCATCAACCATGTCATCAACATAACACCAAGCCCGAATTTGATTGCCATCACCAAATATATATATCTCTTCATTTTTTAAAGCTTTGCGAATAAAAATCTGGATAGCGCCTTCGCCAATCTGCCCTGGACCGTAAATATTAAATGGGCGTACTGTCACAGTCGGCAACCCATATTGACGATGGTAGGCATGAGTTAAATGCTCACCTGCCAGCTTGCTAACCGCATACGTCCAGCGAGCTTCACCTACCGCGCCGGTAACAGTCTGGCTCCCCTCGTCGACCTTAAAAGCATGAGACCCAAATACTTCCGAAGTGGAAAAATCCATGAACCGCTCAATCTTACCAGAAGTGTAAGCAGCTTCTAAGACATTGGCTGTCCCCAGCATATTCACCCGCATGGTATTAACGGGATTTTTTAGGGTATTATCAATTCCAGCAATAGCAGCGGCGTGAATAACAATTTGTGCGCCCTGTATAGCCTGCGCCAACTTCCCGCAATCCAAAACATCGCCCCGAACCAACCGAAGATTGGCGTGACTGGCATATAGTTTGCCTTGGAGCGAATCCCGAGTAAAATTATCATACACCACAATCTCGTTATCCTCTATCAGTCTGCCAATTAATGTAGAGCCAATAAATCCTGCCCCGCCGGTAATAAAAATACGTTTGCCTCTGATCATATCCCCAGCCTCATTTCTTTTTCTATGCCTATGCTTACAGTTTCTGATAAATAGCAACCAATTTTTCGACTACAATATCGGCATCATGATGTATTTCGGTATATTTTCGCCCCTGCCTGCCCCGTTCGGCAAGCATATCCTGATTTTTCAACCAATACCGCAGTACATCTGTAATAGTGTCGGGATTAGCAACAATTATCGGCAAGCCAGCAGGGTATTTGTTCCGCATGAATTCGCTAATCCAACAGACAACAGGCTTGCCCATTGCCATGGCTTCCACAGCCAGCAACCCATATGACCCAACTAAAATCTGATCAATAATCAAATCTGCCTGTTGATAAGTAATTTGAGCTTGCTCGTGACTCAGGCCCTGAATAAGTTGAAAATCAAACTCATACTCCTGGTGCAATATATCAATAGCCTTCAGAATATGTTTTGTACCTTTAATCTCCGGACTAGTAGGCGCGTGTACCAACAATGGTCGTCGTTTAGAAAACTGTTCTTTAATCTCGTACTTCACCAAATCAATGGCTTGAGGCAAAAAATGCACTCGAGGAAAAAGGTCTTTCACATATAAATACAATTCTTGGTCGGCAACAATACAATCCGAAATATGAGCAGAAATATTTTCTATTTCTTTTACTATCTGCGATTCATTGTTATTTTTCACTCGCACATACGGATTATGCTGCCGTGCCACAGAAAGACGCCGCACATCTGATCCCCAATAATGCATGACTGCCTTTTTCTCCAATGATTTCAATAATGGCAGATCGGAATGATCCCACGTTAAGGAAGTGCCAAAATGAAAGTGGAAGATATCATACTCACTTAAAGCCTCTGCGGCAAACATCTTGCTTTTAATGATTAGCTCCTCTTCCGTCCGACAATCTTCAAAAGATACGTCTTGGCCGCTATTATATCCGAGATAGCTTTTGTGATAATTCACCGCTTGGGCAGAAATGCCTTGCTTGTTCAATGCCGCCGTCAGAGTATTCATCTGATTGGCTATTTCCATGGTTCCCTGCAATACACGAAACCCAGGTTTCGGCAGTTTAAAATCAGCGGGAAAGAGTGCCTGCTCGCCTCTTCCCAGAAGTTGCAGCATTGCGTGCGCACGTACAGCTTCTGTGCTATCCTGAGTAATTACCGAAGAAATAAACAATTGATTTTGCAACAGATCAGTATGCCAAGGATTTTTTAACAAACCCTTTTGGATAGAGGTTATTGCCTCATTAGCATTACCTTTTGCGAGAAATAATCCGGCCTCCATAGAGTAATATTCGGCATCATCAGGAAAAAACTGTTGAAATTGGCGCAGGCATTGCTCTGCCTCCTCAATAAGTCCCTTTTCAATAAGCCATACAATATTGTCGGATATTTGCTTCTTCAGTAGGTTCTTGTCCAATGGAAATCACCCGTCTCTCCGCAACATTAGCCTATTGGTACTTTTTCTTGAAAATTTCCGTTTTAATTGCTAATAAACGTACATCATTACCAATAATACTTTTACACTCTTCGATAAAAGTAAGAGCTGCCTCAAATTGCTCCGTCTCTACCAGCTTGTCCAAAGAGGCTAATAACTGACCCGTTAATTTTTCCATTTCTCCATTACCAGTCTGATTTTGTAAAGACTGTAACAACCCATCAATTCCTCTGTACATTTCCGGATATACCCCTAAGGCTTTTTTCAAATAATGCATATAAATCTTTTGATCATTTGCTCGATTACCAAGTGTTACATACATTAAAAATATTTCTTCTTTGTTTTTCAGATCATGAATTAGCTCACTCTCAAATACACGATCATTATAAAGCAACTCCATATAGGATTGACCGTTTTCAACATAGAGGGTAAAAACACCAAGATATTCGGTGTCATCCAGTTCCCCAGAAAATAATAAATACTTAGCTATATTCTTCCGCAATCGTGCCGTTTGGTAAAGATTAGGCGCGCCATCTGTAACAACATTGATAAAATCCCGGCAAATTGCTACAAATATCAGCTTATCAATTTCGTCAAGATAACCCATATACCCCACAATGGTCTGCTCTGATAAGCTAGCGCTTAATTGCCACGCCTCCTGCGGATGATATTTCATACTATATGCGAATACTGGTGCATAATAAGCAGGTAACATATTCATCTCTGTATCGGTTACAGCAGCGATAAGTGACTTCCACTCCGCTTCGCCAATATCGCCGTAAAACAAACGTAACCGATTGAGCTTGCCATACAAATTAGGCAAATCTTGAAACTGCAAGCAAAAACACTGCCGATCTTCTCTAGGTAAATTATTCCAGAATTTTTCACATTCCAATTCAATCTTTGCCAATTCCTGTTCTAATTTCTTTTCCGATAAAGTTTCATAAATCATAAGACTATCAGTAAAATTCTTCTCAAGAAAATCAAGCCCTATTAAAACAGTACGGGTTTGCCTGATAAATAGATCATCCTCAGCGGCAATCGCCAACATCTGCTGCAAATGCCGTCTAGCCTGGACATAATCTCCATTACGGAAGGAAATAACACCCATATTATAATAATCAGTCGTGAGAAGTGCTAATGTATAATGCTGTAAGGACATATTGTGACTAATATTTAACTCTGAAAAATTTTTAACTAACTTTTCATGTTTAACGTAATGTTCATAGGCTTCCTCAAAATTGTCCTGCATTTCATAAAGTTGCGCCAGAAAAAAATACAGGTCAACATACTCTGGCTCCAATTTAATACCATGCAAACCGAACTGAATAATTTCTTCATCAGAACATCTGTTCACAGCACAAGCATGCAGCAAACCGCCTATAACATATAAATGCCTACCCCAAAAATCGTCATCTTCATCCTTATAGCGTTCATAAATTTTTTGCAGTTCTTGCAAAGCTACCGCCCAGTCCCCATGCATAGAGTAGCTGATCGATAACTGATAACGATAGTAAATGTTATCAGGATTCTTTTCCAGTTCTGCCTGCAGTAATATACTGGTACGCTGAAATTTGGACTCCATCAGTTCCTTATCACTGGCAATATAACCATAATGAATAATGCTGCTGTTAAGACGGGCAATCCCGCCTTGGAAAAACGGCTCATTATGCACCGCACCACGGTAATGAAAATGCTTATTACGGCGAAACAGCCGCGGCGATATAGATGTAGTATAATGCCCGCTAAGACCGTTGGTAATATTTTTTATCAACATTGTTGCACAGCCGATACGGCTATCTGGACGAGCCTTTAAGAAGCTAATCAAAGTGTCCGCCATTTCTATTTCTTCATCAGCATCAATAATCAACACCCATTGGCTGGTAGCATAACCAATGGTAATATTGCGCATCTCGGAAAAGTTATTATTCCAAATCTGAAACAACACTTTATCCGTGAATTGTTTAGCAATTTCCACCGTACGGTCAGATGAACCGGTATCTACAATAATCAACTCTGTGGGAATAACTTGCAGCAGCGGCTGTAAACTACGTAAACAACGTTCCAGATTCTTTTCTTCATTCTTGACCATCATACAGATACTCAGTATAGATTTCATGCTAGTATCCCCCACGTTCACTTTGATATTAAACAAGAGCCAGAAATTAAATTTTCTGGCTCTCATTTATTTAGAAGATCTGATTTATTTAGAAGATCTGATTTATTAACGGAGAAGCTGTAGAACGCCTTGTGGCTGTTGATTGGCTTGCGCCAGCATCGCTTGAGCGGCCTGTTGGAGAATGTTGTTTTTCTGGAATTTGGTCATCTCAGAGGCCATATCAACGTCACGAATGTTAGCCTCAGCACTGGTGATGTTCTGTGACGAAGTGCCAAGGTTGTTGATGGTGTGCTCTAGACGGTTCTGGATAGCACCAAGCTTACTTCTTTCTGCAGAAACCTCGGTAATAGCCTTGTCAATCGAGGTGATGGCGTTGGACGCGGACGCCATAGTATCGACAGACGTACTAGAGAGACCCAGCGCGGCAGTTCTCATGTCATTGACGCCAAAAGTCAATACTTGGCCGGAATTTGCACCAATTTGGAAGGTCATGCCACCGTTGCTACCAGCAGAAGTCTGAGCATTACTGAGCCCCAAATCAGAAGTATAGGTATTTTTTCCCGCTAACTCTTGGAAGGTAACTGGACCAGTTTGGCTAACCACTTCCAAACGGCCATCTGCAGTAGCATTTACTTTCACGTCGGAAATAAAGCCAGCATCACCTAGCTTAGTGGCACCAGCAGCACCATTTGCGGCGGCAATAGCAGTATTAAGG
>JBAQMG010000031.1:0-3822 GCA_049302575.1 Desulfitobacteriaceae bacterium
CCTCCAGCTTCCTTTGGATTCCCCTCGCGGTGGACACCCTTGCTCTTGGCTAATGGTTGGCAACTACAAGCCCCCATAGTGGACTTTCACCACCGAGTTAATCGTCATGCGTGGCGCACATAAAAAATACTCAACCTATCAAAAGTTGAGTATTTTACATTACTAGATAACCAAATTACTCTGACCGAATTGACCGAATTTTGACCGACTACTTACGGAAACTTAGGGTTTCTTACAGGTATTTACGGTGTATATTGTCAGCCCCCCGATTTTTGTAAGACCCTCAGTTCTGCTTGTAGACTGGCTCATATCAACGCTTTCATGGTTTATTACTTGCTTACGCATCAACGTATAATGGTGGGTTTGAGAGGACTCGAAGCGACTTAACCCATTCCAAAAGCCTTGATACAAGCAGGTTTACATCTTTTGTCTGTCAATCTGTCTGTCATTCTAATATCTTTGAAGAATCTCCAACTCTTGAAGTGTGACTATATACACCCATTGTTGTTGCAGGAGTTTGGCCAAGAAATCCTGCTACATATATGACAGGATACCCCTTATCCAATAGTATCGTGCCTGCACCATGTCTTAAATCATGAATACGAATATTGTCAAATTTAGCCTTCTTTAACACCCTATTCCTTGCCTTAAACAAAACTTGATGTCTAAGAGGTTTATTATCTGCACTCTTGAACACGAAATCATTTTCATCCACGCAGGTACTAAGTTTATTTTGAGAAAGCAATTCAAGAATTTCAGATTCTAATTTTATTGTCCTTTCACTGTTGATTGTCTTTATTTCCTTCTCGTTCCTAGTTCTTGAATTTAATGCTTCAACAACTTTCAATTCTTTTTTTGTCAAATCAACATTTTTCCATCGCTAATACCGAACTCACCTCCTTTATTAAGTTATCATTACTTTCTACTTGTGAAACATTTTTTTGAGTCATCTTCTTTCCCCTTCCATAAATTATTGATTGCTTACTTACCAATATCACGATACTAACACATTACTTTACACTTGTCAATATTACTTATGGGTTAAAAAGGCTAGCTTTCACGAACCGTCCCCTTTAACCCTGTTAAAACAATTGTTGTATCATTTCTTTTAACCGCATTGCAACAGGCTTTAACCATTGAAGGTCATTCTGTTGCTTCTTATTCAAAAACGCTTTAAGGGTGGCAATATTAACTTCTGACCTATCTAACATATCTATTAGCATTGAACGCCTAATGTCTTCAACTGATAGATGCTCAAAATCGATTTTAGAATCTGGAACGATAACTTTTTTTAATTGTTTGTAAATAAGCATTCCGATATGATTAATTGGTTTGCCTTCAATTGTATTCCCATTGTCAATACCTCGAATGAGATATGGACTTTCAGCATAGTAAAGTTCGTCAATCAATGTTTTGTCTGTATAATATCTGATTTTGAAGTAGGTTTGCTCTTTAACTGCTTTAAGAATGTCTTCAACTATTTGAGAATCATCTATTATGATAGTTCTGACCAATTCATCGGTCACCACCTCTTCACCATTATTGTTTTTAACAACCTTGTGAATCTCTACCGAAAGACCAGTTTCAACTACCTTGATATCACTCCTTTGAAGGAATTTAATCTCTTTGCTAGTCAGACCGCACCAAGCAAGTTCAAAGAGTGCAACGTCACGAAAATTTCCTTCAATACTTCTAGAAACGTCAACATATTTTAATTCTTCACGAATTTGTTTGAACTCCTGTTTTGTAATTGTTACTGACCTCAACTTTTGATAGTTAATATAGTCTATTAAACTACGCATTGGTTGAAGTTCAACATATTCTTTTCCAACTTCAACACAAGCGTGTTTATGTACTTGACGAATTATATGTACATAAGTTTGTGCTGTATTAGATGAAGTCACTTCAAGACCAAGAAGAAATTTATCCATATCTTCGTTAGTCCATTCGCTAACAGGTTTTTCGTATGCTTGTTCCATTTGTTTCAACATAAGTTCTGTTTTCATTAACCTCAACTACCCTTCAACCATTTCCTAGTTTTCAAGCTAATAATACCCATATATTGCTAATCTGTCAATCATTACTTTATACTTCTTGTCAAAGTGAATTTACAGGAAACAGTCATAAGATTCCCAACTAATTTATATGCGGTTTTCGTCAAGGCTTTCAGCGATTAAGCCTTGATTTTTTTGATTTTATCTTTAATCTTATATACGCCTAGATTAATTCTCAGTATTAAAATATAATTACATTACACCCATGGAAAAACGAACCAAAAGAGGGAGTGACATATAATTACTAAGCAAGAAAGAGAAAAGATTTTAACTCAAGCAAAGGTATTTTTTAGGGAAATAATCGCCAAAAATCACATTAAGAACACTCGTAAATGTCAACATCTATCTGCGTTTGATGTAAATCCCTTCCTCAATATTTATCTGGCTAACTTTCTCACTGGTGATGGAAGTCCAGAAAGTATTGCTAAGGCTTTAGTTTATCCAAGAGTTTTAGGAACATCTATTACCACTTCTTTCGGTACTAACTTTCAGCAGTTCTGCAACAATACACTTAGTGGTTTTGCTAGTATGATTTCTGGAATCGATATTGAATTTATTGACCAGATTGATGGGCGTAAAAAGTATTGCCAAATTAAATCCGGTCCGAACACCATTAACTCCGGCGATGTAGACACTATTTTAAACCACTTTACGTCTGCAAAAAATATTGCCAGGACTAACGGTTTAAGAGTTGATATTGATGACTTTATTGTTGGTGTATTTTACGGAAATAGTGATGACCTAAGCCAACACTATCGTCGTATTCAACAACATTACCCTGTTATTACTGGACAAGAATTCTGGCATAGATTAACAGGCGACTCACAGTTCTTCTTTTACTTAATCGATGCCATTGGAGAAGTAGCCAATGAAGCCAATAGTGTTGTCCTACTAGAAGATGTAATTGCTACCTTGGCAGATGAAATATATGAAAACGGTTTTAGTTAAATCAATAATGACGAAAGAACCATAACTTAACCGTCATGGTTCTTTCGCTTTACCCTTATCGTGACACCGCTTCTTCTTCCTTTATTACTCCTACTACAGACTTATAGTTTTCTATCGCTTTAACAATTTGTTTTCCTAGTAAAAACCCAAGCCTAACAGGTACAGCATTTCCTATTTGCTCGTATTTATCACATATACCACCCGAGAACTGCCAATCATCGGGAAATGTTTGTATTCTAGCATATTCTCTAACTGTAAAAGGTCTGGTTTCTTCAGGATGACACCTTTCTGTTTGTTTTTGAGATGGTGAGCACGTTAGTGTTAGGCATGGTTCATCCCATGAAATACGCCTTGCCATACCTGTTCTACCGCCACTTGAAAAAAAACTTTTCCCCATGTAAGACTTTTGTATATCTATCGGTAAGTCTCGCCAATAACCTCCAGGGGGAACTAATTCTAATACTTTTTTCTTACTTGTCGAGTATTGTGTCCCTTCTGATTGAGGAACATTTTTTAAAGCGTCTCGAAGAACCTTTATTTCTTCGTTCGGTTCAGGATATTCGAAATCAACACCCGATAGAGTTCCAATGATTATTACCCTTTCCCTTTTTTGAGGAACGCCATAGTTGACAGCTTTAAGTAATCTATATTGTATGTTGTAACCTAACTCCGAGAAGACACTTAAAATTGTTTCTAATGTTCTACCATCATCATGGCTTATCAATCCACGTACATTTTCTGCAAGAAACAAGATTGGTTTTGTTTCTTTAATACATCTAGCAAATTCGTAGAATAAAGTTCCCCTTGTATCCTCTAAGCC
>JBAQMG010000032.1:0-1794 GCA_049302575.1 Desulfitobacteriaceae bacterium
CTCCAGAAATCGTACGCCTATACGACCAGACAGGCAATTTGAACGCAAAATCCCTAGAAAGAAACGCTTCTTTATGAATAAGAAATCTGCATTGTGAATTATTGGATGCTTAGATTGACGACATTGCTATTAAAATTGGTAAGGATAAAATCCTCTGCATCACCTATTACTCTATATACTGCAACAGCATTTATCATATTTTCAAACATATATTGATAGTGTTCTTTTTCATGAAGGGCAGCCAGAGCAAGCTTATTTTCGTTTGTTTGAATTTCCAGCAATTGTTGATTTAGAATCTCCTTAGTCGCGGCTAGTTCTTGATGCGAATTCTTTAAAGTAACTAAATTTTCTTTTAAGCTTTGTTGTGATTGGATTATTTCCTGGATTCCTCGTTGGATCAGGTAATATAAAAAACTCGCAGTGATAAGGATGAACAACCACCCTTTAAGGATTTCGAGTAGCCCAAAGGTTTGCCGATTAGAGACTAAAGTAATCAGAAGGCGATCTGAAAGCAAAATCCATAATCCGCCTAGGAAAATATAAAAAAGAGTAATTTTAAGGGGGATTAACTTCTCGTTGGCTTTATGATCACTCATTGAGCAAATCTCCTTCTCTAATTCGTTGGAGATATTACTCTGATTCGCCAAATCACGTTCATATTCCTGCCTAAAAACTGATTCTTCGAGAATATGAACCTTAAAGGACAAAGATATTGAGATTGGTTTCTCATTTTCTGTAAATTAGGCAGGAATAAGAGGATATTTGCCGAAGACAGTTCTAATAGTTAACCTTCATTAATATAAGGGTGGGTAAGAAAGGAGGTACTGAAAAATGGCTAACGAAGTATCCAAAGAAAGTAGTTTGAGCACAGTGGTTATAGCTGCTCTAGTCGGGGGAATAGCAGGGGCGGCAGTTGGATTGATGCTGTCACCTAAAAGTGGGCAGGAGCTAAGACAAGATATTGGGAGCAAAGCGCGCCAAACCTTTCAAGAGCTTCAGGAAGTTACTGAAGCAAAAGTTGGCACGCTGGAGGACGTTCGTGAAGATATGTTGCGTGAAGGAAAACGTTTAGTCGATGATCTTAAAACACTTTTTGGGGAGTATAGACGTGTACGTACGAAGGCTGAGACGGAAATTGCAGCTGAGACGGAAGGACAACCTTAATAGTTGATTTTTTATGGAAATTAAAGAATTCTACCCCATGTATATAGTGTGAGGTAGAATTCTTAAGATTTTGGTTAAATTTAAATACTCTGAAATGAAAATAATTTTATACAGAAAATAACAGAACAAATATACTTGTCAATTAGAGTAAAGTACGGTAGAATGATTCTTGCGGCTCAACGATTCTAGCATGCTGCACATTAGTCCAGTTTGGTGGAACAAATCAAGTTCAGTAAGGTGCAAAGAGCAATTTGCGACGTTTTAAGCGTAAAACCTTACAATTACTGATATTTTTGCGGGAATGGCGGAACTGGCAGACGCACTGGATTTAGGTTCCAGCGGGTAACTCCGTGCAGGTTCAAGTCCTGTTTCCCGCACCATACATAAGGGTTTGAAGGTGAATTGAGCAATCAATTTGCCTTTTTGATGTGCGCCACGCATGGCGATTTACTAGGTGGTGAAAGTCCACTATGGGGGCTTGTAGTTGCCAACCATTAGCCAAGAGCAAGGGTGTCCACCGCGAGGGGAATCCAAAGGAAGCTGGAGGCAAAGTTCCGACCCAAGGAACACGAACATCATCAGGCATAGGTTATGGGATGAGTTTGCATAACAAAACGAAGTCCAATTAAC
>JBAQMG010000033.1:0-7702 GCA_049302575.1 Desulfitobacteriaceae bacterium
CATACTAAACTACCTCCTAATCCTATATATTTTATAACCCAACCAATTTTTATAGCTCCTAACCACTACCTTCTGTGAATTTTCATTCGCTGTTCAATTTTACTTGAACGACTTCACTCTCCTTTCCGTGTCTCAACACCTTTAATGGCTTTGATACAATTTTTCGGGATAGGATTAATGATTTTTATTTTCTGATTCAGTAAGGAAAGTTAAGCCAAAACTTCAAACATCTGCTAACATTTTCCTTACCTGTTCAGTCATAATAGGTACCGCTTTAAAAAGGTCTTCCACTATGCCATAGTCAGCAACTTTAAAAATCTCGGCTTCAGGATCCTTATTAATAGCGACTATGCACTTGGAAGATCCCATGCCGGCCAGATGCTGAATCGCACCAGAAATACCGCAAGCAATGTATAAAGAAGGGCTGACAACCTTACCAGTTTGACCCACCTGATACTGGTGCTCACGCCAGCCTTCATCAACAGCCGCTCTGGAAGCGCCTACCGCAGCCCCTAATAAGTCGGCCAGTTCTTCAAGTAATTTGAAGTTTTCGGCACCTTTCATTCCCCGCCCACCGGAGATCACAATATCTGCCTCAGTTAGTTCCACCCTGACCGAAGCTTTACGGATAACTTCTCTTACTTTTTGCCTGATGTCCTTGGCTTCAAGATTTGTTTCCACTTTAATCACCTGAGCCTGGCGATCAATCTGCGGCTCAAGTGCCTGAAAGACCTTAGAACGCATGCTAACCAGCATCGATCCCTCACCAGTAAAAACCATCCTAGCAAAAGCCTTGCCTGCATAAATGGAACGTCGAAATACAAGCGGTTTCTCATAAATTACTTCTATAGCGTCAGTTACCAAGCCCGCGCCAATCTTTTGAGCCACAATAGGCGCTAATTCCAACCCAATGGCAGAGTTAGCGAACAGCACAGCTGAAGGCTTCTGATCGCGAATTAATTCCGCAGTCACCTTGGCGTATCCGTCAACGCTGTACTGAGCTAGATGTTCACTATCTGCCACGATAATTTCTTCCGCGCCATAAGAAGCCAAAACATCAGTCAAATCACCCACATTATGACCCAATAAAACGGCACATAATTTTTCCCCCAGATGATCGGCGATTTTACGCCCTTCACCCAGCATTTCAAATATGACTTTACGGAACTTCTGATCATGTTGTTCGGCAAAGATCCAAATCCCTGGCATAAATCATCCTCCTGGTTTTGATTAAATTTTAACAGTTCATTTGAAATTCAAGCAATAACGAACCGTCACCATAATCTGGAGTAAAAATACATCAGATTACTTTGGCCTCGCTCCTCAACAGTTTTAAGACTTCCGCCACTGCATCTGGCAGTTCACCTTCAATTATTTTCCCACTCTTGCGTGGAACTGGAAGTTCGTAGCCCACGGTTTTTAATTTTGACCCAGTGCTCCCCACTTGATCAGGTGTTAATCCTAAATCCGCAAGTGTCCACTTTTGGAGCGGTTTCTTTTTAGCCTGCATGATCCCCTTCATGCTGGGATAACGTGGCTCGGCAAGTCCCTGTTGAGCGGTGAAAATAGCGGGTAAGGATACCTCAATCATTTCAAATCCATCATCGATTTCCCGTTTCGCGACAGCAATCTTATTGTCTTCTTCAAAATCAATTTTAGTGATCACGCTTACTACTGGTATCCCCTGCTGTTCAGCTACCCTTTGACAAACTTGAGCTCCAGCATTGTCCACTGTTTTATACCCACCCAAAATCAAATCATGGGGGATTTTATCCAAAGCTTTTGATAAAATTAACGCCGTTATTGATTGATCACCATTACTAATCGCTGGGTCAGCAATCAGATATCCCTCATCCGCACCCATGGAAAAACAGTGGCGAACAGCCGTTGCTGCGCTCTCGTCACCAACGCAGAGAATGATGACCTTTCCCACGCCCAGTCTTTCCTTAATTCTGAGAGCTTCTTCCACAGCAAATTCACTATAGGGATCCACCACCAAATTGACACCTTTGCTTTCAATTTGGCCTTCAGCGTTAAGAGTAATTTTGGCTTCAGTATCGAACGTTTGTTTTACTAAGACCACAATTTGCACGGTACGCCCCTCCGATCATAGCTGCTAATTTCTTTTGTCAGAAACAAAACGGTGTTATTTTCCTTTATATTTTGGAGGTCTCTTTTCTGCAAAAGCGACGCGTCCTTCTATCCTGTCTTCAGTATCCCGTAATATTGCCCACAACAGGTATTCGTACATTGAAGCTTGTTTCACTGGAAGATCGGATCCTATCACCACGGCTTGTTTAGCAGCTTTTACCGATAAAGGAGCGTTATTGGCTATCTTTTCAGCTATCTCTTTCGCCTTATCCATCAAGCTTTCCGGGGCTACCACATCGCTCACTAACCCGTATTGGAGGGCTTGCTGAGCATCAATCCTATCCCCAGTTAACAACATTTTCATCGCAATAGCCTTGGGCAGAGTCCTAACCAAACGTTGAGTTCCTCCTAAGCCAGGCAGGCTACCCACCTTCACTTCTGACAAGCCAATAGTGGCAGTGCTTGCGGCGATGCGTAAGTCACACGCTAAAGCCATTTCCAAACCGCCTCCGATAGCAAAGCCGTTAATTGCGCAAATAATCGGTTTCCACATCTCCATCGGAGCCAAGAAATGTTCATCTTCAAAATAAGTGGAAGCAAAGTTTTCTTTAGACGGCATAGTTTTCTTCAAATCTGAACCCGTGCAAAAAGCACGTTCCCCTGCACCCGTCAATATCGAAACTCTGATCTCCGGATCAGCTTTAATTTCCCGCCAAGCCTGATGCAACTCGACCCAAGCTTCTGGATCCAACGCATTCATGGCTTCTGGTCGATTGAGTGTGACATACGCGATATGCTTTTCTTTTTTAAATAAAACTCCCATAATTAATTCCCCTTTCTCTGTTTAGAAAATGACCCTAAAATAACTGTTCACGCCTAATCAAAAGACCTCAAACGCATCATAAGGTTTGCCGTCCTTTAACACTTCTCTGGCCAGAACCCAGCGGTGAATCTCAGAAGGACCTTCAACTATACGAAAGATCCGAACCAAACGATAAATATATTCAATCGGCATTTCTTTGCTCAGTCCCATACCACCATGAACTTGGATAGCCCTGTCCGCGATCTTGGTCAGCATTTCAGTGGCATAGACTTTTAACATAGCCGCCTCTTTACGCATATCATTTACACCCTGATCCATTTTCCAAGCTGCATGATACAACATGAGACGACAGGCATGAAGTTGAGTGGTTGAATCAGCGATCCACCATTGGACGGCCTGCCTATCAGCTAGGGGTTTGCCAAACGTTTTTCGCAAATTCGCCTGTTCAATCATCAGCTGGATCAGACGATCAGAATAGCCACAGCACCAAGAAGCGAGCTCCAGCCGCCGTACCCCGAACCTGTTTTGGAGAGGAATAAAGGCCTGTCCTACCTCGCCCAGAACTTGGAAGGGATCTAATTCGACATCTTCAAAAACCATCTCATAAGTAAGCATCTCACCAATGGAGTTAACATTACGTACAATTCGCATGCCTGGAGTACCCTTGTCCACTAAGAATGCAGTAAAACCCCCTCTTTTACCTTTCTCCCTATCATTGACCGCTAAAGTAATAAAAAAGTCTGCTTTGGGGCCAAAGCTAATGAAGTGTTTAACTCCGTTTAAAATCCACTTGCCATCTTTAAAGTCAGCCCGCATCTGAATGCCACCCGCATCAGATCCTGCACCAGGTTCCGTCATAGCCAGCGCCGAACGTTTTTCCCCCTTCGCATAAGGAATAAGGTATTTCTCATGTTGCGCTTCCGTACAGCAAGCCATCAGAAAACTCAAATTTGGAGCATCAGGCGGCAGAAAGAACGGTACGATAGATCTTCTGATTTCTTCCGATACTACTACTTTGGCCAAGGCTCCCAAGCCTTGCCCGCCGAACTTTTCGGGTACATCAATCCCCCAAATACCCAGTTCCTTGCTTTTTTGCAATAATTTTAACTCTTCTTCAGGCGGTATAACAGATAGATCAGTTAAGCCACGACTAGCCTCTCTCTCAATCACGATTTTCTCTAACGGAAACAACTCTTTTTCTGTGAATTTTCTGACCATCCGTTTTAATTGCATGTATTCTTCCGGCAAGGCAAAATCCATAATTACACTCTCCTTTTCAAAATTAACTTAACTCCCCATTACTTCGTTTTCTTCTATAGTTCTTGCTTCGGTGAAATGATAACCTGTGTTTCTTCATCACCACCTGTCTTACCAATTTATAGCTTGCGGATTTAGCATGCAGTTTATACCGTTAAACCCACTTATAGCTCGAAATAAAAATAACCCCTCTCGATTATCAAACCACTTCTGTCACTTGGAAAATTGCCTAAACCGTTTCCTCGCCCACACCATTCTCCACGATCTCAATTACAAAATCAAAACAAAACAAAACAGATAATCATGACTATGGTTATTTAATCAACATTATCATTATATGTGATGTTATGAAGATCTTCAAGTTTAAAACACGGCGCTGCCAAGATGATTAATCAATGTTCATAAGTTTCATTTTTGTTTGAATATTAGCATTATACTATATATTATTAATATTATCATCATTTTCCTGAATCAATCGGAAAACATAGCGACCAACCTTCACTATCCAACCAAGTTTATTGAGACAGGGTTAGAAGTCTTGGAAGCGGATAAAAGTTCAATATTAATAAGCTGTCAACAATTTACACCGTTGTTAACAGCTTAGAGTAAAAACTTGTACTTCTGATGAACAAGTAAGTAAGTACCATTCTATCTGCGGTACTTAGCTTTCCCCATTTCATAAATATTATTACCCTTAGCATCTATGGCTACGATTGCCGGTAAATCCTCAACAGTAAGTTTACTTATCTTTTCCGGACCAAGTTCAGGATAAGCAACAACCTCCGTCGATTTGATACACTTCGACAAGAAGGCCCCTGCCCCACCCGTAGTAACAAAATAAACTGCGCCATGTTCCTTCATTGACTTGATAACCTCGGCAGAGCGAAGTCCTTTCCCCAACATCCCGGTTAAACCGTGCGCAATCAGTTTTGGCGCATAAGCATCCATCCGATAACTCGTAGTTGGACCTGCAGAACCTATAACCTGACCCGGCTTTCCTGGGCTTGGTCCCATATAATAAATAATTTGATTTTTAATATCGAAGGGTAGTTCCTCCCCACGATCAATAGCCTCCACTATCTTTTCATGTGCCTCGTCCCTTCCCGTGTAGATTGTACCGCTTATTAAAACCGAATCTCCAGCCTTTAAACCTGCTACCTTTTCCTTAGTCAAAGGAGTCTGAATAACTCGAATCCCCTTGGTTACAATGGTTTCCCTCCCACTCATTTCAATATATTTGTGACGTGTCGCATGGCAGTTTATATTAACTGCCACAGGCATACCGGCTATATGGGTGGGATAGGTTTCAATAAATACTGCCATTGCTGTTTGAGTTCCGCCTAAACCTTGGGGGCCAATTCCAAGTTTGTTTACTCGTTCAAGAATTTCATCTTCGACTTTACTCCAATTCGGATCAAGATTATGTTCTCCAATGGTTCTCAGCAGTGATTTTTTAGCAAGTATGGCTGCCTTCTCCATATTGCCCCCTACTCCCACTCCTACAATAATAGGCGGACAAGGATTCCCCCCAGCACGATCCACTGTATCAACCACAAATTTAATTATCCCCTCAAGACCCTCAGAAGGTTTAAACATCTTGATATTACCCATGTTTTCACTACCAAAACCCTTAGGGACTACGGTTATCTTTAACAGATCACCTGGTACGATGTCATAATGAATTACGGCGGGTGTATTGTCCTTCGTATTAATCCGACCAAAAGCAGGATCCTTGACAATCGATTTGCGTAAGAAACCATTAATATAACCCTGACGTACACCTTGGTTAATTGCCTCAGTAAGATCCATACCCTCTACATGCATCCCTTGACCCAACTCCACGAAGATAACCGCCATACCTGTATCTTGGCAAATAGGTACTCGTTCTTTTCTGGCAATCGCAGCGTTTTCAATCAAGCGCGTAAAGGTATCCTTCCCCAGCGGACTTTCCTCACTTGCCCTACATCTATCAAAGGCTTTGAGTACATCTTCCCCTAGAAAATAATTGGCCTCAGTACAAAGCCTCTCCACAGCTGCTATGATTTCATCTGTGTGAATTACTTTCATGGGTTCATCCTCCTCTTTTCCTATAACTATTTTTCCTGCATTTTGATTACATTTATAACTTATTAATTGCAAATTCTACACAAACAACGAGATATATTTTGCAAATATCCCCATAAAATATTTCGTTGATGGAAATAAATAAAAACTTAATTACTTCAAGTAGAATAACCAGCAAAAAATTATCTTAGTAACCTCAATATTATATACCCGATCGTTAAAGTTGACAAGACTTCTGCTTTGTCCAAGATTTATAAACATCATTATCCCCCACATCTCCACATACTCTTGGACGTTCTAGGGTAATCTTAATAAGCTTCGCTGAGGCGAATTCCACAAAGGAAATTACTTTATCAGGAGTCATTGAATAAAGAGCCGCAAAACCGTAATGAAGCATGGTCGATCGGGCAAAGCTACAAATTGTATTAGCCTGTTCCTGAGTTTCCGCCACAGCTTCAATAATTATACCAAGTTCGTGAGGTAGTGCGTTTTTCACTGACTCCAGCAATCGCAACTGTACGGTAGCCAACTCATCTGGCTCCTTCTAATTTGTCTTTCCCTGAAATCCATGAATACAACAACCAATAGCCCCATTAAATTGAGGTTCTGGCGGAACTATTACTTGCCTTCTACTACCAGAGATTAACAATTGACACACAGCTTTATTGTAAGCAACACCTCCGGTAAAAACAATTATTTCTCCTCCGAAAGTACGCAATAGTGGCAAAATACGTCTAATCACTGTAGCATTTACACCGGCAGCTAACTGTGTCAAGGGTAATCCTTCCACAATTTTACCAATGATTTCGCTTTCCCCAAACACGGCACAAGTTGAATTCAATTCTACTGGGGTCTGAGAATTTTCACCAATTTCCGCCAGACTCATTCCCAAAACGACGGCCATATTTTCAATATAACGTCCAGAAGAGGCTGCACATTTATCATTTGTCTGAAAATCCACCATCCGCCCACCAGCAACCTGGATAATCTTACTATCTTGTCCACCAAGGTCTACCAAGGTAAAGTCTTGTAAGCCAGTTTGGAAGATAGCTCCCTGAACATGCGCTTTAAGCTCTGGAATTGCTTCCCCTCCGGCTAACTCTAAGCTATTCCGTCCATAGCCTGTGGAAATTAGTCGTTCCGACTTCGGCAAACCTAAAGCAGTAAAATCTATCGCCAGTTTTCCCGCCTGCTTACGTCCATACTCCCGATAAAAGCAAATAGTATCTATACTTTCTAAACGCATAATTCGAGGAATTTCGCCCTCATCGTTAAACTGCATGAGGGCTATTTTCACGCTCCGACTTCCCAAATCCACCCCGCACACCAAGTTCGATGTTCGTGGTTCGATGTTCGATGTTCGAACTCGGATATCACTCTCCATCTCTATTACTCCTCTTCTTTCAATGCTTAATTATGCATTATGCATTATGAATTATGCATCCTGGATTCTCACCGACTCATAAC
>JBAQMG010000034.1:0-15411 GCA_049302575.1 Desulfitobacteriaceae bacterium
CGTTTCTTCCCCCTCTGATTTTTATTATTTAACTAACTAATTTTGTTTCGGTTTAAATTCGGCACAATTTGACTCTTCTTTCACTTTCTTATCATGCCAGTATCTACCTTTATTGTCCTTCATCGCCATTACACAGTCACCTGTTCCTCGTTCGAAGTCCCCCTCCGTTTCCGGGATGGAATGAAAACATTCACATTCTTTACACATCGCCACTTTTAATACCCCCTCTTTAACATACTTCTGATTCACTTTGTTTAATGCACTGTTTCCCCCCGATTGCCCGATTTCGCTTTCCATCACCTTCTTGTCTCATATTAAATACTATCTAAAATGTTGAATTTGTCTATCCTTATTGTCTGAATAGTCAAAAAATGATAGCGAGCGGTCGTAAAAGTTTAGTGAATAGTCAGTAAACTTTTCATTAACGCACTGACCCCCCCAAAAAAACCAACTAGTCTAGTCGGGTTAAAATTTCGCGTAAGTTTTTTCTGTGAGGATAAAGATAAATAGCTTTAACAAGTAGTTTGCCTTCCTTTTTTCGGTCGAGTTTGCTCAGTCCTTGAGTTTGATCAACATGACACCAATTACATAAATATTTCAAAGATAGTAACTACTCAGAACCGCTAAATTTGAGCAACCAAAACAGGGGTACAGAGTACCCCTAAGAATGAACACCGGTTAATTATTAAAAGGTGGCAAAAGAATAAAGGGCTTGTTTGCTGTTTATCTATCAATTATTCGATCATTTCCTAGACTAAAACCTTCGCCATCGAGCAGATAAAATCTGCCACCGGCAACTTTGGCAACTTTCCTCATCAATAGGGGATTAGCATTTTTCTCATTCAAGCAAACTGTTGTAACCAAAATACCTTGGCGGCGCAAACTTGAAGCCTGCTTGATGACAAACTGCTCTGGATTATCTCTAGGGGCAGTGGCCTCACCATCCGAGATTACGATGACCTGACTTCCCCCGCTCTTCCCGCCGCTATAGGCTAGTGTCCTGCCGGCCATTTCCAATCCAGCACCAATATTGGTAAAGGAATTCGAGCTAATCTCCAAACCTAATATGTTTTTCGTCAGGTGGTGTTTGTTATTGGTTAATTTCGATATTCTTACCGCATCATTAGCAAAGGCCACCACACCCACTTGATCACCATGGTTTAAATATGTTAATCCTAACTGCATGGCAATTCTTTTGGATAGCCAATACTTTCCCAGTTGAGCCATCGTACCAGAGACATCAATGCACAGAATAACATCGACTCTAACCCGTTTTTCCCTTTGCTGAATTTGAATATCCTTGCGGTGCACTTCCCTGTGCTGGTGTTTGATCGCCTGTCTTAATGTCTCCCTTAACGCTAGATCACGATAGCAGTCCCCTAGGACGAAAGGTCGTACACCGATTACCTTACCATCAACGCGTGCCGTAATGCGCCGCACCTTGTGATTACCCTCGGCATCTCCACCCTCTTGGCTTAGACTAAATTGCGGGGTTAGCCTTTTGATTAGGAGGGCCACTCCCTGTTCAGCCAACCGCCAGCCATCAGCATCACGTTCAAAAATGTGTTCTTCTTCCAGCTTTTCGATCGAAAGTTTTACAGCTTCTAGTTCAAGCTTTTTGATTGCAGTTTCACCAGCTTCTTGGAAATCTCCCCTTGAAATCAGCTCTTGCATAATCTGGTGGTACAGTTTAGCAATTTCTGAGGTCGGGTTGTTTTTAACTAACTGCAAGAACGTTCTTAAATGGCCTTTACTTAACGCCTTCCTGAATTCTTCATTCATGGCAATTTGTTCAGCCAAGTTAGCCAAAGCTTCTGGCGGTAAATAAGGGGCTACATCATTCCTTACCTGTTTAATATTCCCCCATAATTGACGTAGATGTTCTTCCACAACTTGCTCTCTGGAGATAGTTCCCTTCACTGAGGCATCCAACCTGATACGATGCGGTAACGCCAACTGAACTGCCTTGGAGAATCTTTCAACGACTGAACTATTTCCGCCCATCAGCTCGAAGGAATTTATAACATTCGCCAATTGGATTAACGCCCGTGAACTCGCGCCACGTTCCAGCCGAAGATCCTGCCTAGTTTGTCTTACTATTTCAATTGCTTTTTTGGCCAAATCTTGATTGATCGCCGGGAGGAGCTTCATTTCCTCGCTATAGCTTTCCAGATAATCTAGTTTAACAACATCAAAATGATCCCGCATACTGCCATCCAACCTGGTAAGTCCTTCTGGCGTAACTGTAGCCACCACTACGGTATCCATCGGGATTATTTCATCATATTCCGGCAGGACTAGCTCTCCTTCCAGAAAATAACGTAAAATTGACTGCGTACTCCCCGATAATTGATCGAGCCCGTCAATGATCAGGATTCCATGTTGAGCATGTAAGATTTTCCCTGGTAAAAAAGCACGAATATCCTTTAAACCATACTTTAAAACCATCTCCGGATCAGGGCCACCCATTAATTCTTCCGCTGATAACTGATAACTGGCTTGGATCCGAACTGCCCTTTCCAAACCGATCTTTACTTTTTTACCTGAATTACTCTTGACTTGACACCAGGGGCAGTCATTATGTGTCGGAGCACAACTCATCGGACAATCTTCAGCGACCGTGTGTGAACCTAGCAACTCTGCTATCCCCAAGGCCAAGGTGGTCTTGCCGCAACCTGTAGGTCCGACAATTAAAATATGGTGTCCGGTGAGAATGGATGTCACTAAATCCCATCTGTTCTTGGCCGATACGTAAAAATTTCCAATCATTAAATCTTGGTTAAATCTCTTTGTTTTAAGCTTTTCCGCCAGGCTTTGCCGCAACTCTTGCCGAATGCTCACCTTAGTTACACCCCAATTTCAATCTTGAGCAACTCGTTTAAAAACTTGGACTCGTTATTGTAGTATTTTGAATCCGGCCCAACCTTCAAACGACCAACCATCGAGGAAATAGCCATGCGTTTGATATCCGTCTGCGTTACTTCTGATTCGCCTCGCATTAAGGTCAGTGCTTGCACTTTTTCGTAGAGAGATATCCCTGCCCGCACACTTAAACCTCTTTCCAATTCATCGCTCCACGGCTTACGTCTGGTTGCTCGAACAATTCTGACAATCTTATCTAAGATATTTTCTGGAACTGTTATTTCTTCAAATTTGTTGCCATATTTTACGATGATTTCTTTTTCAATTTCGTCATTCTCCGGATAGTTAAGAAATACGACATCGAAACGATCCATCAGAACTTCGGATAATTCTTCCGCCCCCGTTGATTCTGTGGGGTTCATTGTGGCGATCATGATAAATTTGGCTTGGTAATCCACTTCGTAAGCACCGATTGTTGCCGTTCCTTCTTCAAGTACTTGCAGCAGGGCATTTTGCAACTTCTCAGTCACGCGATTCAGTTCATCAAAGAAAATAATTCCTCGATTACCCCTGAGCAATTTCCCAGGAGTAAAGGCACGGTAGTCCTGTGGTCCAAATTTGAAAGCCATCGTCGGATCGATATCACCTAGAAGATCCTCGGTGGTTAGGTCTGGCGAACCTTGAATTCGCAGGAACCTTTTACTCCCTGGAAGCATCTCCGAAGGTAGTTTAACCCCCTTATCAAATTCTACCCGACAAGAAGGGCAGACTGGATGCTCAGGGTGACAACGGAACGCACAACCTTGGACAACCTCGATCGCCGGTAACATTGAGGCTACCTGCTTGGCCATGGTTGTTTTGCCTATCCCAGGAGGACCCTCCAAAATTAAGTGATGGTCGGCTAATAATGAGGCCAAAACTTTTTCTTTTTCGTTACTTTGACCCAAAATGGTATCGAAAGGGTCGATTTCCTGTTTTAAACGTTCAAGTATTCCCTTACTTAATCCCTCTATCATTGCTTTGTCCGCTCCTTTAGCTAATTATAACTGGCTGTTGTTAGAACAGAAGCGGGCTCTTTCTTAATCTTTCAACAGTTCTCGTGCTATGACGATTCTTTGAATCTGATTGGCGCCTTCAACTATTTGAGTCAATTTTGCTTCCCGCATCAGCCGTTCTACTGGATACTCCCGCATATAACCATAGCCACCAAAAAGCTGAACTGCATTAATTGTTACTTCCATGGCGGCATCACTAGCCAGGCACTTAGCCATTGAGGCATAGAATACGGCCTGCTCATGTTTAAGGTCGGAAAGTCGCGCTGCTTGATAAACCATATTTCTGGCCGATTCAATTTTCATGCCCATATCGGCTAACATGAATTTAACTCCCTGGAACTTACTGATCGGACCACCAAACTGTACTCTTTCTTTAACATATTTAAGAGCGTGATCTAACGCCGCTTGGGCTAAGCCCACTGCTCGAGCCGCTGTTACCGGCCTAGAAGTAGTGAGTATCCGCATAGCGTTCAAGAAGCCTTCTCCCTCTTTGCCAACTCGGTTCGCCACTGGTACTTTGCAATTTTCAAAGATGACCTCGCAGGCATGGTTCCCTCTATTGGCCATTTTATGTTCAATCTTACCAATTGACAGCCCAAGTGTATCTCTTTCTACTATAAAGCAACTGATGCCATCAGTTCCTTTGCTAAGGTCAGTCTTGGCAAATACCGTTAATACATCTGCTACATCGGCATGGGTAATAAAACATTTGCTCCCATTGATTACGTAGTTATCTCCCTCACGTTTGGCCGAGGTTTTCATTGCGGAATTGTCTGAGCCAGCTCCCGCTTCAGTCAGAGCAAAAGCTGGTATCCATTCTCCAGATATTATTTTGGGTAAATATTTGTTTTTCTGCTCCTCATTACCGGAAAGCAGGATTAGTTTCGAACCTAATGCCTGTCCGGCCAAAATTACAGCAGCGTCAGAACTGGCGTGCGCAATTTCCTCCACAGCGAGACATAGATCAAAAACCCCTCCGCCTACTCCGCCATATTCTACTGGAAAGTGGATGGCAAAAAGGTCGCTTTCCCTGAACAATGCTACTATATCCGCTGGAAATTCTCCAGTTTGATCTATTTCTTCGGCTCGTGGTTCAAGTTTTTCTTTTGCCATTCTTCTGATCATATCCCTTAACTGCCGTTGTTCATCATTTAAGTCCAGATCTACTGCTCTCAAGCGACAACCCTCGCCTTCTTCTCATAATCACAAGTAAAAGCTTTACCTATTAACAAAAAGCAGGAGATCACTGAAGTAAAGATCTTGATTTAAGATTTTTTCACTCCGCTATCCTGCTTCTTGTTCCTAATCTAATAACCAAATTATATCTCCTATAAGTAACTTTGGCTGTCTGAGTTTAAAAAATGTTTTTAATCTTTCACGGCGAGGTTATAGTTGGGCTAATAAGTCGGTCTTAAATTATTACCGTAAAGGCCGGTAGAACCCGGTCATTGGCTACATTTTCAACAACCAGTTTGACTTTGGTTCCGAGCTTTACATCCTGAAGGTTGGAATCTAACAGATGCGTGAATAGGCGCACCCGATTTTCAATTTCTACCACGGCAAATATCAACGGTGCCTTAAACCCTAGTGGCACTCCAGATTCCTGAACTGAAAAAGCTACAATTGTTCCTTCGTGTGACAATTCTTTCCATTCTAGGTTATCTTCCATGCAATTAGGACAAACACTGCGAGGCGGCCAAAACATTTCGTTGCATTTAGGACACTCTGAATTTACCAGCCTACCCTCTTTCAAGGCATCAAAGAAGGGGTAAAGCTTGTTATGTTCTTTGGTCTGCAACGGAAATGGATCTATAGTAAAAATATAATCACTCATTATTAGTCCCTCCCGTAAACAACGATTGTATGTTCCGCCATCCCACTATTAGTATGCGCCAAGCCTATTCTAGCGTTTTTCACCTGTCGAAGTCCTGCTTCTCCCCGAAGCTGCTGAAAGCACTCCACTGCCTGAGCAACTCCTGTCGCACCTAATGGATGACCACAGCCAATAAGTCCTCCTCTGGGATTAATTACAATGTCGCCACCGTAGTCCGATCTCCCTGAAGCCACAAATTCACCGCCATTGCCTTTTTCAACAAATCCTAATTCTTCTGTAGCTATGACCTCGGCAATGGTAAAACAGTCATGGACTTCAGCGAAATCAACATCCTTTGCTGTAATACCTGCAGTCCGATAGGCCGTTTGCGCTGCCATTTTGAGTGCAGGCCAATGGCTGTAATCACCGTTAGGGGCATTTGCTACGTCAAAATTAGTAATTGCCTGCCCAGAACCCAAAATCCACATTGGCTTATTTGTTATAGCCCTTGCTCTTTCTTCACTAGTCACAATTACAGCCGCAGCGCCATCGGCAACTGAACTGCAGTCAAAAAGTTTAAAGGGCGAACTTATTTGCTTGGCTGCAGCGTATTTTGCCAAATCAATGGGTGTCTGCCACTGAGCATTAGGGTTATTACAGGCGTGTCTTCTGTTTTTCATGGAAACAGCGGCCAGCTGCTCCTCTGTAGTACCATATTTTCTCATATGAGCCTGAGCCGCCAGAGCAAACACGGGCGGAGCCGTTAAACCAAATGCTCCCTCCCATTCCCTGTCAATACCACACATCATGTTAAGAAAAGTTTCCGCTTGTACAGGTGTGTTTAGTTTTTCTACCCCTAAAACCATCACTATTTCTGCCATGCCCATGGCAATTGCTGCATAGGCCATCCTCATGGCAACATTACCACTGGCACACATATGTTCTACCCTGACAGACAGACTGGTAGGCTTGATGCCAATCTGCTCCGCAACCAAAGAAGATATATGGCTTTGAAATGCGTTACGCTCAGGCATTACTGTGCTGACAATAATCCCATCGATATCTTTGGGTTTTAATGCTCCTCCCAAGTTATCAAAAACCGCTTTACCGGCTTCAGCAGCCAAATCTCTAAAGGTAGCCTGGCGTACCCCGAACTTAGTTACCCCAGCGGCAACAACTGCTACTTTCCGCATTATTTACCCCTCCTTTTAGTGTGAAGGTTTCCTATTTTACTTAGCTTTTCTTTTCAGCATAACGGCTTGGGTCAGTTCCTGAACTACTTTTTCATTCTGGTTGGTAACATAAATTACCAAATTAATAATTCCCCGATCCGACTTGCTGGTCTCTTTTTTATCCTTAATTACCAGTTTGATATAAATTGTATCTCCGGGGATGATCGCCCCGGTAAATTTGAGCCCAATTTCCATGAGCGCTATTGTTGTTCCTTCGAAAATACCCATTTGATTCTGAAGGCCAGTCGCAATTGCTGTCCCTAATACGCCATGGGCAATCCGTGTCTTAAACGGAGTGCTCTGAGCAAAAGTTTCATCTGTGTGCAACGGGTTATAGTCACCGGAAAGTCCGGCAAATAATACGATATCAGTCTCAGTAACCGTTCGGCGCCCACTGATAAACTCATCGTTTACCTGAAAATCTTCAAAAAACATTCCCAGTGCCAATGATTTATCCTCCCCTCCAGCTTAACACCCTTTACAAACGGGTTTTCTTTTTTCCAGAAATGCCAAAGTACCCTCGTGAAAGTCTTCCGTTCCCACTAACATGCCTAATCCCCTCGCCTCAAGATCCAGGGCTCCAGCTATGTCCATGGCGAAACTTTTATTAATATTGGCAATTCGGCAGCCATTCTACCCGGAATCGGTTCACCAAATAGCAGCAGCTCCGTAGCCTTCAAGCGTCCCATCATCCGTGGCAGTTTTACTGTGCCTCCACCGGCTGGCAAGGCGCTAATGTTCACTTCTTGCTAATCTAAAATTTAAAAGGCTTCCCGTAAAACACCGAGTGTGTCAACCTGAGTGCGCAACGTATCCATTTCAAAAATTGTTGGCGGTTTCGTCATTGCAACATTTTTCGGAACAATCAGGTCGAAAGCGGTGTTGTCTAAGACCTCTTCCACACTATGTCCTGGATGAACAGATTTCAAGCGCATATGTTTGCTCTGCTCTTCGTAATCCATCACGCACAAGGGGGTAAAACAGAGAGTCGGTCCAGAGTTTTCAAATTCAAAATCTTTTTTCCAACCATATTTGTTGCGGTGTCCCATTGAGGTAATAAAATCTACCTCATCCACAAAAGTTCTCCGATCATGTTTACGCACAAAATGATAAATACGTTTCATATTATCATTGAAATTAAGAATTCCCATCAAACCAGGTCCCTTTAATTCAGGATTATCCCAGTCCTTCCCAATCAAGGTATTGTTGATATTACCGTATTTATCAATCTGCAAACCGCCTACAAAAAAAACATTTGCTAGTTTCCGAACGCCCGGATTGTAGAGCTGACAGTCATGGTCGTACATCATACCATCCGCAATTTCAATGAAACGATATTCCCATGGTAAAAATGTAGGTGTGGATTTAGGCAACTTGTTGTTTGCCAAACTCATATAATAGCCACCTGTAATATAGGTAAGATCTGGTGCGTGGAGCGTTGCCGCCAAAATTACGCCGTTATAAATTACATCAGAATAAACTCCACCCCCAGCCGCACCGTCATCGGGCCTTACCTGACGTGAAACCAAAACTGCTAAATACTCACTGCTACTATATTCCCCCCGATACTCCTCTTCCCTGGAAAGGTCTCTGAAGCATTCATCATTAACATTTGCCATTATTTCACCTCCATGTTTTTATCAAGTTAAATCATACTCTGCCGTAATTTAGACAGCTTGCTAATACCGCCTACTAATTCTTGATATTCAGTTTCATTTACCGTTCCATAAACATATTTATCCAAATATCTTTTAAAGGCATCCTGATCTTCTCCAGTGCGAGCCGCTTCTGCAGCTGCAACGTATTCCCGTACTGCTTCACGGTCATGCATATAATAACCTTGCGCCTCTTCCGGATGCGCCCCATACTGAGCTTCAACCACATAATCTGCCGCAACCAGTCCCGAGAGAATTACCAACCTCGGTTCTTGATTCATCACTTTATTGGGTACCAGTTCCTCACAACTGACAATAATCGGTCCTTTGGTCGCCCGTGCAATAATTCTCTCCCCGAACACGGTTGCCTTATAGATTACATTTCCATAAGGATCGGCTTGAGAAGCATGTAATAAGGCGACATCTATCGGAATAGGAGACACTGCTATCCATTTTTTTCCTTCTACTTCAATTTCACGCAGGTCTTTATTATACTTGGGAAGATCGGTACCCACACCCTGCTTAGTCAGCATATAAGGCTGATGCCAGCCAGCAGCTTTCATCGCGCAATGCCAGTGCTGAAAGTCACACTCCCAAAAAGTTAAACCCAACTTTTGTTCCATGGCGCGACGGTAATTTGGCGCAATGGGCGCATAATGCTGGAGCCCCAAATAAGTTGTTACCACTTTCTTAACACAGCCAGCTCCAATTAACATGTCCAGACCAACGCCACCACCGAGGCTTACCACCGTTAGATCTTTTACGCCCCGGCGAATTAGAGCGCGAATTAGAGCCATTGGCTCATGAAAAAGAATAAAACCGGATAAGCCAACGGTATCGCCATCCTTGATCAGGCTAACTGCTTTATCGATGTCGATTACCCGAGAACTGCGTTCTGCCATTAATTTCCCTCCCTTGTTGTTAACTTTTAAGTACAATTAGTTTTGTACTCCCATGAAGAATCCTCCATCAACACCCAGAGCGACACCCGTTACATAACTGGCGGCTGGTGATGCTAGAAATGCCACTACTTCTGCCAGTTCCTCAGGTTTGGCCGATCTTCCCAAAGGAATTTGCAACTTAAAGGCTTCCTTAATTTTCTCCGGAATCTTATCACTCATCGGTGTTTCAATAAATCCAGGCATGATCGCATTGACGGTCATATCTGCGCCTTCTTTAGCGGCATATCGTCCAAATTCCTTAGCCATTGAACGGGTGAGCCCGATGACTCCCATTTTCGAAGCCGAATAACTGATCTGTCCAATATTTCCCGCGACCCCACCTTTAGAAGAGAAGTTGATTACCCGACCATATTTATTGTTGCGCATTACTGGAGCCACTGCCTGACTGCATAAGAAAGTACCTTTAAGGTTTACATTGATCACCGCGTCCCAATCTTCTTCGGTCATCTTTTCCAATAAAGCATCCTTGTTAATTCCAGCGTTATTGACCAAAATATCTAGTCTCCCAAACTTGTCAACGGTATCCTTCACCATCTGCTCTACTTCGGCCTTAACCGAAATGTCTACGCGCAGAGCCAAGGCCTCGCCGCCCCGTTGTTTAATTTCTTCAACCACTTGTTGCGCCGAGTCCAGATTGATATCCACCACAACTACTTTGGCTCCTTCACGAACCATGACCATCACGATACCCTTACCAATTCCTTGTCCACCACCTGTAACAATAGCCACACGATCCTGCAAACGCATTTCATACCCTCCCTCGTAATTTCATAATTCTTTCATTTAGAGTTGTATTTATTCAATACCGTTGAGATATTTAATTTATAGCCTTTTTGACATGCAGCTTACCGTATCTGTATGAATCATGATGTGCGATTTTGTTGTTAGAACTTATCACTCTCAAGTATGGTCACAAAGAGAAATAATATTGGTGGCTGAGGCCATTTCCAAATGACCTCAGCCTTGTAGGTTAAGCCACCAGTTTTCTAAGCGTAATTATAGAACCCCCGGCCGCTTTTCCGGCCCAAATACCCAGCGTTGACCAGGTTACGCAACTGCGGGCATGGAAAATACTTGCTTTCCCCAAAGTTCTGGTAAAGATTTTCGAGGATCGATAGCACGGTATCCAGCCCGATAAAATCAGCCAGTTCCAACGGACCAAGAGGATGGTTTAACCCTAGCTTGGCGCACTTATCAATGTCTTCCACTGAACCCCTGCCTTCATAGACGGCATAGAACGCCTCATTCATGTAAGGCATACCCAACCTAGTTGAGAGAAAGCCAGGATAGTCCTTGGCAACCACAGGTTCCTTGCCCTGCTTCAAGGCAAGGTCACGAACCACATTAATGGTTTCCTCAGAGGTTTCCTGTCCGCGGATTATTTCTACCAGTCTCATTACCTGGACTGGTAGGAAGAAATGCATACCGACAAACCTATCCCTGCGAGCAGTAGCTGTAGCCATGGTAGTAATGGATAGGGCCGAAGTATTGGAAGCAAATATCGCCTCCGACTTCACTATTTTATCCAGCTGAGCAAACACCTGCATTTTCAGGTCGATATCCTCGTTCACCGCCTCGATCACAAAATCAGCATCGGCAGCTGTCGCGAAATCACTGCTGGTATTCAGTCTGGTCAGCATGTTATCTCTATCTGTCTCACTTAATTTCCCTTTCTCCACACTTCTGCCCAAGCTACTGCCAATTTGCTTGACCACCCTTTCCAGCGCTGCAGCTTGCACATCAATGGCAGTAACGCTAAACCCTGGCATCAGGCAGACTTGGGCAATTCCAATGCCCATTTGCCCGCTCCCAACGACAACTATTTTTTTTATTTCCATAGTTTAATATCCTCCCTCTAAATATGTCGGTTAGTAATTAAATTACCCGAGCTCGTTCAACGCACCGCCTCGAATTCAATTTCGGGAAGTTCTGCTTGCGCTTAACATAAATTTCCAGTTCTATTGTCATTAAGGCACCCCCTTAAGCATTTTGAGTTCTTCAACTCCAGCTCGTAATTAGTGGACTCCAGACCTAAAATTGATCTGATAGGAGCTGCGTCTAATCGCACAAGACTCGCTGCACAAAAGACTGCGCATTGGGATGTTTAAGGATCTTCGTGGCATTGGTGAGCATAATTTTCTTTTTAACTTCTTCGGGGAAGTTTTGTTTTTCAAAGTCATCTAACCACTTCCCAGGCGACATAACTGGGTAGTCGCTGCCAAAGGTGATCCTGTCCTGAAGTAAAGTCCTAGCATATTGGAGCAGGTTGGGGGAGAAGTATTTGGGTAGCCACCCCGAAAGGTCACGATAAATGTTTGTTTTGCATTGAGCCATGGAAAGTGCCTCGTCCTCCCAGGGAAAGGCCGGATGGGCGATGATTATATCGATTTCCGGAAAATCAGCTGCCATTTCGTCAACATACGGTATCGGTTTGGAATAATCCAAATAACTACCACCGCCTCCTCTGATACCGGCCCGCCAGCCAGTCTGTCCCATATGGAAGATAACTGGTACCTTTAATTCGGCACACTTTTCCCATAAAGGATAAAAACGCTTGTCATTCGGATAAAAGCGCTGAGCTATCTGGTGAAACTTAATCCCACAAAGCCCCAGCTCATTTATGCAACGATCGACTTCGTCAATTGCCATTTTGCCCTTCCACGGATCCACACTGCCGAAGCCGACAAAGTTGTCTGGGTAACGACGGCAGAGTTCGGCAACGTATTCGTTGGGAAGCGGAGGAACGCCAGTTGCAGTTTCAGCGTCCCAACCAAGCAGCAGTCCGGCCAATTGAAGATCCTCAAACTCTTTAACCATCTTTTCCACGCCTTTGTGCCCGCCAAACTCTGATTTCATCATCGGCACCGGCCCTAAAAATTCTTTCCCCACTAAATATTCATACTCATTTATATCAAACTTCTCTGCTGGTGGATGCACATGCATATCAATGCCTCTTACTTTAGCCATCACTTTTCACCTGTCCTTTCGATTAATTGGGGGATATTTTTTTCTTGTTAAGCTATGACCTTTTGCTCTATCAAGGTATTAATCTCCAGAGGAGAATATCCGAATTCTGCCAGTATTTCATGGGTATGCTGGCCTAAAAGTGGAGCCGCTACAGGGGACACATTAGAATTAGTCCGCTGCTCACCCGCATTTCGAAGCTTGATGGTGTTACCGAGTGTTGTAACCTGTCCAGCCACCGGATGTACCCAAGTCTTAGTAATAGCGTTTTGTCTGACTTGTGGACTAGAAAACACTTCATCGTAACTCAAGACCTTACTAACGGGAATGCGGTTTTGTTCCAAAACTTCAATGATTTCAGCAGTTTTAAATTTAAAGAAATCTTGGGCCAGGTCGGCAACCAGTTTTTCGCGATGAGCAACTCTTTTTTCATTGGAGTCATAGCAAAAATCCTGTGCCAGATCAGTACGACCTAATATTTGGCAAAGTTGTTGCCATGACCGTTCGTTAAAGATTGATACTACAATATACCCATCGATGGTTTGAAACATCTGTGAAGGTACCAGCACTGGACTACCTGTTCCAAGCCTTGTCAGTTCTTTTCCTGTAGCAAAGTACATGGTGATCATGGAGGCCTGAACGGAGAGGATGGCATCTAGTAAGGAAACTTCAACGACCTTACCTTTGCCGGTTTTCTCACGTTCATAAAGAGCCGCCAGTATCCCTGCTACCGCCTGGAAAGCGGCGCTCATATCAGCCACAGGTACCCCGGCCTTCATCGGTTCGCCCTCAGGTTCTCCAGTAATGCTCATCATGCCGCTGGCTGCCTGAAAAATGACATCGACACCTGGATTATCGGCCCACGGGCCTGTCTGCCCAAATGATGTCAAACTACAATACACCAACCGTGGATTTAGTTCTAAGCATTTATCGGGGATCAAGTCCAAGCTTTTTTTACTGCGAGGGAGAAAATTTTCAATCAGGACATCCGCCTGATTAATTAGTTGCTGGAGAATTTCTCGCCCCCCCTTTGTATTTAATTCAATAGCAATGTCTTCTTTGCCGGTATTGGCGCACAGGTAAAGAAAACTTTCACCTGCCAATTCTGATAAAACACCCATCCGACGGCTGTCTTCGCCTTCTAACGGTTCAACTTTAATAACTCTAGCGCCCATATCTGCAAGCATTTTAGCACAGTACGGTCCAGCCAGCATACGAGACATATCAATTACGGTTATTCCTTCTAAACAAGATGATTTAAAATAGTTCACAGTGCTGCACCTCCTTCTTCCAACCCTTTTATAGTTTACTAAATGACCCGATACCCTGGCCCAAAACCTTAATCCCTTTTCCCATCCCCCCCAATTCTATGGTAGTTATTGAACGACCACTAAGTAGAAGGCAAGATCTATCCTCTTACTGAGCGACCGTTAAGTTGGTTGTACTAAACAGCCACTAAGCTTGAGGAAAATTAAAATCAATTTTATTCTTGGAAGTCCTGCGGGTGATTTATCAGAATGATGCTTATAATCTGAAATTTCTTAATTCTAATTATATTTTCTTTGCTTTCTGTTGTCAACTACCTTTGGTAAGATGTCAGAGCAACACCTCTGAATTGCGCTAGGACAAGACTGATAATGGGGAAAGCCTTCGGGCTAAAACCTTTAATGGGAACTAGCAGACAATATCATCAATTTGATATACCAATTAATTACCAAATGTCAATTTGGTAAAAACGAAACATAATTGTAAATACTATTTATTATATAAGCCTACACTTAAATAAACCTATATAAGGCATAATTTTTCATAAGTTACCAACCAATAATAGATTAAATTTTCATATTGAATATTAATTGATAACTAAAAAAATCATGCCTCATCTCTGAAGGTTTTTTTAAGAGCTTGACAGGTAGATTTTTTAGTAATAAACTAAAATGGTAAAATAAAAGATATGTAAGAGGTTCTATGACTATACTAGAAAGCTCAGCAAGTATCAACAAGCGTGAGCAAATAATCGACGTGGCTACCATGTTTTTTTGGGGGAAAGGTTACAACGGGACTTCGATGAGAAATATCGCCTCCGAGGTAGGCATGATGCAAGCTGGATTATACTACTATTTCTCCAGCAAGGAGGAAATCCTGTACGAAGTGCTGGACAAAGGTATTAATGATTTATTGCGGGATGGCGAGCCAATTTATAAATTAGACCTGCCACCAATGGAAAAATGCCGCCTGATGGTTTACACCCATGCTTATAAAACCCTAATTAGTAGCCAAGGACAGTTAACGGATACACTACGAATTTTTACCCGGGAAAGCCAGAACCTTAATCCTGAACATCGGGTTAAGTACGTGGAGAAACGGGATCGTTATGAAGGATTTTTGCGCGATATTATTAAGGAATGCGTTGAGCAAGGGGTCTTTGTTCGGGTTGATTACAAGCTGACCACCTTTGCGATCTTTGGCATGTGCAACTGGCTAATGAACTGGTATCGTGGTGATGGAGAGCTCTCCAGTGAATACTTGGCTAATTATTGGGCCTATTTAGTCTGTGACGTTTTTTTGGCTAAATTCAGACCCACAGAGAGTCAATGAGCTCGATATATGTTTGTAGCCCTAGCCCACATGTTTCCTCCTAAACAAGAACGTCCCCCGACGGCGAGTTAACGGCTCAGTTGTCGAGGGACGTTCTTAGTTATTAGCTGGTTTTGTTCGAACGTGATTTCTTTGGGAGTGGTATCTCTTTTGGAGTTCTTTCGTTAAAGTTTTCGGCGTGTTTTAAAAATGGGTTCTCCCAGCTTAACGCCCTTGCCAAACGGGTTTTCTTTTTTCCAGAAATGCCAAAGTACCCTCGTGAAAGTCTTC
>JBAQMG010000035.1:0-21518 GCA_049302575.1 Desulfitobacteriaceae bacterium
TAACACTTTAGCATCCACAATGGTTCCGTCCGCCGTACCCATGCCAAATTTAATCTGCTTTTTATCAGGTCGCCGCGCTTTACTATGGCCAAAATCAATACTAATGACGCCCAGCTTTCCTTCCACCGTTTCATAGTTACCCCACATCACAAACGAGGTGGTATCATAATTGATCGACTTAATTTTTATCCCATAGGTTAGTAAAGCATTGGTACAGATTTCAGAGAAGATGCTGCGACATCCGGCCTTATAGAAAGCATCCAGAAAATAGGCGAAACGGTCATCTTGGATTTGATTCAATTCCACGGGAACGTGAAAAATGCCCTCCAGATCCTTGGGGTGATAGTAATCATTTAATTGATACAAAGGTTTGTATCCTTCTTCCGCCATCGGGGCCATTAAAATCATAGCTTCAACACCAGGAGGAATGTCCATGGGGCGTCCGGTTGCTTTTTGCATATGCTTATTGATAATTTGTGGTAAACCTATTTTTTCACACAAACCCACAAAAAGTTGCAGACGACCATCAGTATAGGTCCGCACAGTATTCATATCAATCGTTTCTGGTTGCATGAGCGTCTCTCCTTGCTTTTGCAAACGGTTTTAAGACTATCATACAATAAAGAGGCGAGTTTGACCAGCATTTTTATTTTATGGTATTGAATTAAATACTCAATTGGAAATTTCTGTTTTCAGGGGATATGAGATATATAATGTGTCATCGAGTCTTATTTTTTTTGGAACTGAAGCTGACTGCATCGGATACAACCGATCACACAGCTTAAATACAGCTTCTGGTCGTATAGCTGGTCGTACATAGTCAAAAAACAAGGACCTCCCAAAATAGGGAGGTCCGCTTATATCAGTGGTCGGGGCGACAGGATTCGAACCTGCGGCCTCTTGGTCCCGAACCAAGCACGCTACCAAACTGCGCTACGCCCCGAAAAGTTAGAACGTGTATTATAATAACAAACTGAGTAAACACTGTCAAGAAGACAAAACCAGTTAAATCGAGTCACAATCAGTTGTCAATAGGACTTCTATAGACTATCCCCTAATTGACTAATAATGTTAATAAAAAACTTAAAGAAGAAATTTTCGAAAATTAGTTTTGAGGTACAAATAGACATGGCTACAACTTCACAGTCCACAGTAGGGAACTTTTTAGAACTTTATTAAGAATTGTTGTAATCAGACTTCGAAGAAATAGTCAGCCTAAATCTTATTGCGGCGATGAGTGGAACTTTGCTTTCCGCTCAGAAGGCTAAAGATTTAGCTGGAAAACAAACTATTCAGATCTTTGAGTTTGGATCAACTGCGCTTGGATTAGGGTTATTAGCTTTCCATCCAGTATCAATCGACATATTTCCTAATAAGTTTTAGCGTATATAAGTTTTTGCAATTCGGAGTTTAGATCGTGGAAGTCGTGGAATCATATAATCTAGCTGATATTTTCAACGCCTTGGCCGTCGTTAAGGATGAAGTGGAATTTTAAGGGTAATCGGATAATGTATTTTAGTATACAAAAAACTTTTTTTTTAAACAACTTAATAGATAATTCAATATAGTGTAGAAAATTATTTTTTTACTTTTTTCTAGTTAGATAGATAGTACTATTTGAAGCAAGGCCGTAATTAAAGCATGTACTAAAAATTTCTTTCTATTTATTAAGTGGAATTACCTAGTTAATTTAAAATCTTAACCCATAAATTAATTAACTGATTATTAATAAACAAAATATATAATTGATTTATTTTTCACAAAGAAGGAGATTTTATTTAAGAGACGAACATTCAATCAAGATATAGTGCCGTTCACCCTCGAAAAAATACCATTTAACCTAAATAATAAATTTTCAGAAATTTATAAGATTAGTTGAAACATACAAAAATTATGGTAAAATAGATTTGTTGTGATTTTAATTTTGTTCGAAGTAAAAATTCTAATACGTCAAAGGAGCGAAGTTGAAATGAAAATCGCAATCTCTGGTAAGGGTGGCGTCGGCAAAACAACTTTTGCCGCGAATTTGGCGCGCTGGTTGGCGGAGAAAGGCGTTACAGTTTTGGCTGTAGACGCAGACCCAGATGCGAGTTTAGGAACTATTTTAGGTGTTCCTGAAACTGAGCTGAATAATTTGAAAGCTATTGTCGATATGAAGGATCTTATTGAAGAACGCATGGGAGGAAGTGGGGCATATTATCCCCTAAACCCAAAGGTTGACGATGTTCTCGATGATTACTCTATTTCAATCGGCAAGATTCGTCTTTTTCGAATGGGGAATATCAAAGGTGGCGGTACTTCGTGTTACTGCAAAGAAAACAGCTTTCTCCATGCTTTAGTTAATTCGCTAATCCTTGGCGAAGAGGACACCGTTATTTTAGATATGGGTGCTGGAATCGAACAACTAACGAGAGGCACAGCCCAGGGGGTTGATGTTTTGGTGGTCGTTACTGAACCAAGTACAGTAAGTGTCCAAACTGTGGGAGTTATTCGAAAACTGTGTTTAGATCTTGGTATCCCAAGGGTTTTAGTTGTTGGGAACAAAGTGCGTAGCCCCAAAGAAGAAAATTTTCTTAGAGACCGCTTTTCCGCAGAAGAACTCATCGGTATCATTCCTTATAGTGAGGAACTGTTGGAAATGTCCATCGACACTGGCAATGAGGAGTTGCCCAAAGGGTCTCTAGGGGTTCAATTAGATAAAATTTATCAAGCAATTGTCAGGGAAGGGAGATGACTTTGAGAGAGTTCGGTTGTGGGTTAGTGAGTGATTAGATTCATCTTTAGAAAGAGGAGGTTGTAACATGCCAAGATATCGGGATTTAACACACAATGCTCGGCCGTCCGCTGCACCACGTGTTTTCGAACCTAAGAATCCCATTAGAACCGTAGATCCTGCTGCCCTAGAAATGTTAAAGAAGGCTCATGAAAGCAAAATTGAAACTGTATTTGATCGAGTTGTAGCTCAACAACCACAATGCCAATTTGGTTATAAGGGTGTTTGTTGCCGGATTTGTATTGCCGGTCCTTGTCGGGTAAAAGCGGATGATGGTCCTGCCAGCAAGGGTATTTGCGGTGCTACTGCCTATACCATTGTTGCCAGAAACTTAGTTCGTTATATCGCAGGTGGAACTGCTTCACACTCTGAACATTCACGTCACGTACTTCATACAGCTTATGAAATGGTTGAAGGTAAAGCTCCGAACTATATGATAAAATCCCCGGAAAAACTTCAGAAATTAGCCCAAAAACTTGGCATTGTAACGCTCGACCGTAGCGATATGGATATTCTCAAAGATGTAGTTGAACTAGGTTATGATGATTATGGACGCCATCAAGACCGTCCCTTAGCCTTCCTAGACAGTTTCATTACTGAAGGACGTAGGAAGAAATTTAATCTTACAAACATCATGCCCAAGGCCATTGACGGTACTGTAACTGAACTTTTAGCTCAAACCGCTATGGGTGTCGATAGTGACCCTGTTAATATTATCTTTGGTGGTCTTAAAACAGCACTTGCTGACCTCGCAGGTGAATATATTGGAACCAATCTTAGTGACGTTCTTTTTGGTGTACCTCAACCGATCATATCTGAGGCAAACCTAGGGGTTATTAACCCGAAAATGGTCAACATTGCTGTTCACGGTCATAACCCCGTACTCAGCGAGATGGTTGTTGCTGCAGCCCGTAAGATGACTGATGACGCTAAAAAGGTCGGTGCTGAAGGGGTTAACATTGTTGGTATTTGTTGCACAGGTAACGAACTCTTGATGCGGGAAGGTGTCTATCTGGCTACTTCTTCAGCCTCACAGGAAATGGCGATCATGACTGGCGCATTAGATGCCATGGTTGTGGATATTCAATGTATTTATCCTGCAGTACAACAAGTTGCTGAATGTTTCCATACTAAGGTTATTACCACAGAAAGTATCATGAAGATTCCTAATGCCCAACATTTGGCTTTTAATGCTGAAACAGCTATGGAAGATGCTAGAAAACTCATTGGGATTGCCATTGAAGCTTACAAAAAACGGGATCCTAAGAAGATTTCTATTCCTAGCGAACGTCATAAATTAGTTGCCGGATTTAGTATTGAAGCTTTGACTGAAATCTTTGCCAAGATTAACCCGGAAAATCCCATCTCAGTTTTGACAAATGCCATACTAAGCGGTCAAATCAAAGGCGTTGCTCAAATGGCTGGCTGTAACAACTTAAAACGTCTTCAAGATGAATCTCATGTTGCCGTTCTTAAAGAATTGGTTAAGAATGATGTTTTCGTTATTGCTACTGGTTGTTCTGCTGGTGCCTATGCGAAGTTAGGCTTAATGACAGCTGAAGCAGCTGACCTCTATGCCGGTGAAGGCTTAAAGAGTTTCCTTAAAACCTTAGAAGCTGCTAATCCACAGTTAACCGCCGGTTTACCGCTTGTCTTCCACGTTGGAGCTTGCGTTGACAACAGCCGGGGTATGGATCTGCTTGTTGCCATGGCTAATGAACTAGGAGTCGACACTCCGAAAGTTCCTTTCGTAGCATCTGCTCCTGAAGCAATGCACGAAAAGGCAATCGCTATTGGTGCGTATGCAGTTAGCATGGGTGTGCCAACTCACGTTGGGAGCATGCCGCCGCTTGAAGGTAGTGATTTGGTTTATGGTATAGTTACGCAAATTGCCCATGATGTTTACGGTGGAAATTTCATCTTTGAAATGGATCCCTATGTCGGTGCACGAAAATTATTAGATGCTTTAGAATATCGCACTTGGAAGCTTGGTGTGCATAAACAAGCTGCCGAGAAGTTTAATACTTCACTCGCCCAAGGGTGGTAAGGAAAGGAGGAACGGTTTATGTCCATGGAACAAATTTATGAAGGCGCTATAACTGACCCTAGTAAACAAGGAACGAAGATTTTTCGTAGGATTTATGACGGTACTATAATCGCTATGACCTATGCTGAAATTCTTTTAAACAAAGCGATCAAAACTTATGGACCAAAACAAGAAATCGGCTATCCGGACACAGCCTACCATCTTCCGGTTGTTACCTGCCTTTCCGGCGAAAAGGTAACCACTTTAGGTGAGCTTGTGCCAATTCTTAACCGGATGCGTAATCAAGTGCGCTCAGAGCGTAACTTTGAAAATGCTCGACTTTGGGGTGAGTCTGTCCTATATGCAGCTGAAATCATCGAGGTTCTTCATTATCTAGAGGGTGATGAACCTAAGATTGACCCTTGGACAGGTTTCCTTGGTGATCCGATCGTCCGCAAACATGGCATTAAGATGGTGGATTGGACAATCCCAGGGGTTGCAGTTATCTTAGGTCGTGCTAAAGACTCCAAAGCAGCGAAGAAAATTGTCGATAATCTGATGGGTAAAGGCTTCATGCTTTTCCTCTGTGACGAAATTATTGAGCAATGCCTCGAAGAAAACGTCAAAATTGGTTTAGACTATATCGCTTTCCCGTTAGGTAACTTTACTCAAATTATTCATGCCGTCAATTATGCCTTCCGGGCTGGTTTAGCTTTCGGTGGTATTCCCGCCGGCAGACGCGAAGAACATCGCGATTATCAACGTCGCCGTATTCGGGCCTTTATACTCAGCCTTGGCGAACTTGACGATGTCAAATTAGCTGCCAGTATGGGTGCAATCTTTATGGGCTTCCCGGTCGTAACTGACCAAGAGTTGGGAGAGGACATGACTATTCCGGATTGGTATATCTCCGAACCGGATTATGAGAAAATTGTTCCTTTGGCCATGGAAGTTCGCGGAATTAAACTCACGAATATTGAAATTCCTATCCCGGTTAATTTTGGTCCTGCCTTTGAAGGTGAATCAATTCGTAAAGGGGATACCTACGTTGAGTTCGGCGGCGGAAAGACAACCGGCTTCGAACTTGTCAAGATGGTAAGCGCTGACGAAGTTGAGGATGGTAAAGTAACAGTCGTTGGTCCCGAAATTGACAGTATCCTGGAAGGTACTCGTTTGCCACTTGGTATTTCAATTAAGATCTTCGGTCGCAAAATGCAAGAAGACTTTGAAGGAGTTCTGGAACGCCGAATTCACTACTTTGCCAACTATGGTGAAGGGGTCTGGCACGTAGCCCAGCGTGATTTAATGTGGGTGCGGATTTCCAAAGATGCCCGTGCTAAAGGTTTCTTGATTAAACACATTGGCGAACTTCTCTTGGCTAAATTTAAGCAAGAGTTCCCAGCAATTGTTGATCGTGTTGAGGTTACCATCTATACAGATCAGGCTGAAGTGGATAAAAATTTAATTATTGCTCGTGAACGCTATCGTGCCAGAGATGATAGAATGAGAACTCTCACAGACGAGTCAGTCGAAGATTTCTATTCTTGTTTGCTTTGCCAATCCTTTGCTCCTAACCACGTTTGTATTGTTACTCCGGAACGGGTTGGTCTATGTGGTGCTGTAAGCTGGTTAGATGCTAAAGCCGCTTTTGAGATTACACCCACAGGACCCAATCAACCAATTCCTAAAGGACAAGCTATTGACGATCAGAAGGGTATGTGGCAAAGCTGTAATGAATACCTGCGCACTGCCTCTAATGGTTTTTTAGAGGAAGTTAATCTTTATACTCTAATGGACAGACCAATGACTTCCTGTGGTTGTTTTGAAGCAATCATGGCTATTGTTCCAGAAGCTAATGGTTTAATGATTACAACTCGTGAACACAGCGGCATGACTCCCTGTGGAATGACGTTTTCTACCTTGGCTGGAACGTGTGGTGGTGGTCTACAAACTCCGGGCTTCATGGGTATCGGCCGTACCTACCTTGTCAGTAAGAAGTTTATTCCTGCCGACGGTGGTCTTGCCCGCATTGTTTGGATGCCCAAAGAACTTAAAGAATTCTTGCGTGATGACTTTGTTCAACGCTCGATTGACGAAGGACTTGGCGAAGATTTCATAGATAAGATTGCCGATGAGTCTGTTGGCACAACCGTAGAAGAGATTATTCCTTTCTTGGAAGAAAAAGGTCATCCTTGTTTCGGTTTAGAATCGCTAATGTAATTGCTTGTCTTTGACACCAAGAGTAATGGATTTACTCTTGGTGTCTGATAAATAAAAAATGATCCTATTGAGAAAGGGGTTACAGTATGGCCTTAACAGGTTTAGAAATCTATAAGCAACTCCCGAAAAAGAATTGCGGGGAATGTGGCACTCCAACTTGCCTTGCTTTTGCGATGGCATTAGCCTCAGGAAAAGGTGCGCTTGAAAGTTGCCCATATGTTACTGATGCTGCTCGTGATAATCTTGCTTCAGCTTCAGCACCTCCCATTAAAAAAATTACCTTTGGTAATTGTTCCGAAATTGGTGATGAGACAGTTCTATTCCGTCATGACAAAACTTTTTATCATCCTACAACGTTAATGATCCAAGTTTCCGATGCACTTAGCGATGAAGCGATTGCTGCCAAATTAAAAGAAATCAACGACTTGGAATTTGATCGGGTTGGTTTGCACTATTCTCTTGATGGAGTTGCTGTCGTACAGGAGTCTGGTGATGCTCAACGTTTTGCTCAGGTTACTTCAGCAGTAGCGGCCGCAACCGAAAAATCTTTGTTGATTTTGAGTAATGATATTGAAGCTTTAAAGGCTGCCGTTCCTTCTGTAGCTGCACGCAAACCGCTCATTGGATCAGCTACAGCTGACAACTATGAAGCAGTTGTGAATTTTGCTAAAGAACAAGCTGTTCCTGTAATCCTCAAAGCTGATGGCTTAGATGCCCTCAATGATCTCGTCGAGAAAGCTCAGTCTTTGGGTTATAAGGAATTTGTCCTTGATGCTGGGTCAAGAAGTCCTAGCCAAACCTTAGCAAATCTTACACAATTCCGCCGCTTAGCTATTAAGAAAAAATTCCGTCCTTTTGGTTATCCGGTAGTGGCCTTTACTTCGAAAAATGAGCCTCTTGATGAGATTGTTGAGGCTTCAGTCTATGTTGCAAAATATGCTAGTGTTGTTGTGCTAAAAGCTAGTGCTAAGGCTCAACTCTTGCCTCTGATGGCCTTACGTCAAAACCTCTACACTGACCCACAAAAGCCGATTCAAGTTGAACCTATCCTTCATTCAGTTGGCGAGGTCAATGAAAATTCACCACTTTATATCACCACCAACTTCTCCTTGACTTATTACAGCGTTGAAGGTGAAGTCGAAACCAGTAAAATCCCAAGTTACATTTTATCGATTGATACCGATGGAACTTCAGTACTGACAGCTTATGCCGCTGGAAAGTTTGAGCCTGAAAAAATTGCTGAAGCCATGGTTGCCTGCGGAATTGCTGATAAAGTAAGTCATAAGAATGTAATCATTCCTGGTTACGTAGCAGTTATCTCAGGTAAACTTCAAGAAAAATCCGGTTGGAAAGTCATTGTTGGACCAAGAGAATCCAGTGGAATTGTCCCCTTCTCTAAATCACTTTAAATTAACGGAAAGATATTGCTAGATAAGGTAAAATACCGCTTTGAGTTTAAGTAAAGCAAAAAAAGGTATTTTCCGAGAACGGTAGTCGTTGAAAATAGATTTTTTTTAGATGCCTACCATAAGGGGTTTAGTGTTAGAACGAGGAAGTGACCACCATGCCGCTTAGTCAAGTAAGGTTTATGCCTGAAAATCGCACAATTGAGGTTGAAAATGGAACGTCTCTGCTTAAAGCAGCCTCTATAGCTGGAATCTATATCAAATCTGGCTGCGGTGGCAAAGGGAGTTGCGGTGCCTGCAAGGTAGTTGTTCTAGTTGGTGCTCCTGAGGTTGTTGGTACAGGGAACCTTACACCTGAACAAATTACCAACGGAGTTCGCTTAAGTTGTCGAACCTTAGTGCAGGGAGACGTAACTGTTGAGGTTCCCCCAGAATCCCGTCTACAGGAACATCAAGTTCTAATGGGTGATGTTCAGAAAGGCTTTATCAAGGAGACTGAGGATGACTTACTGCTTAAGTATGAACGGCACCCACTAGCAAACAAAGTACGCCTTCAAATTACAGAACCTACCATAACAGAGAACGCCAGTGATTGGGCTCGTCTGCAGATGGAGCTCAAACGAGTTTTGCAAGCTGGCAATAAACCAATCAATATTCCCTTATCAGTATTACAAAAGTTACCAGAGTCTTTGCGCCAAGCAAATTGGGATGTCTCTGTTACCCTGACTGATCTGGATAATGAGTATACTGTAACCAGAGTTGATAAAGGTAATGACCGCCCAACGTACGGCTTAGCAGTAGACATTGGAACGACTACAGTGGTTGTATATTTGTTGGATCTCTTGACTGGTGAAATTGTTGATAGACAAGGAACGTATAATAAACAAGCAAAGTTCGGCGACGATGTTATTTCACGTATTGTTTATGCAGTGGACACTCCTGAAAACTTACAAGAAATTCATCAAGCAGTTGTTGATACTATCAACGATTTAACGGATAAGATTCTTGTCCGACAAACTCTCGATGTTCAAGAATTGACGACCGCTGTTGTAGCCGGAAATACCACAATGACACAACTCTTTTTAGGTGTAGATCCACGTTATGTGCGACTCGAACCCTATATTCCTACAATGAATGAGGTTCCTCCAGTAGCAGCACGAGAAATAGGACTTCATCTTCTACCGGAAGGCTTAGTTCATTCCTTTCCGTCAGTCGCTAGTTATGTTGGAGGCGATATCGTCTCTGGTACTCTGATTACAGATATGGCCAATGGGGAAGATATCGTGCTATTTATTGATATTGGTACCAATGGGGAAATTGTTTTAGGGAATCAAGATTGGTTAGTTTCATGTGCTTGTTCAGCTGGACCTTGTTTTGAAGGCGGAGGAATAGCCTTCGGTATGCGAGCAATGCCGGGTGCTATTGAACGGATAAATATTGACGCTTCGACACTGGATGTAACTTACAAAGTCGTTGGCAGTATTCTACCTGTAGGTATCTGTGGCTCAGGTTTGGTGGATGGCTTAGCCAAATTAAGAGATGCTGGGATTATCGACCGAGCTGGTAATTTCCAGCTTACTCACCCTAGCAATTCTGAACGGCTCAGGGCTACAAGTGATGACAAGGAATTCGTTTTAGCATGGGCTCATCAGGCTGGGGGAGACAAAGACATTGTTATTACTGAAAATGATGTTAAAAATCTCATTCGGGCCAAAGGTGCAATTTATGCTGGAATTCGTTCCCTGCTTACGATGGTAGCCGTTGAAATTGACATGATTAGCCGTATCGTCATTGCCGGGGGTTTTGGAAATTACCTGAATGTTCACGACTCAGTCGAAATTGGGTTATTACCGGATCTTCCACCGGAGAGCTATCAATTCATCGGAAATGCCTCTGTTAAAGGCGCTCGTCTGGCATTGCTTTCACAAAATGCTTGGCGTGAAGCTTTGGAATTAAGTCGTAAAATGACATATGTTGAACTTTCCATTGGTACGACATTTATGGATGAATTCGTTTCGGCGTTATTTTTACCCCATACGGATTTGTCGCTTTTCCCATCTGTTAAAGCTTAAATACTCTACCCTTGATCTAACTGGATATGTGTTCGTTAGAATCTTGAACTTGAAAGGAGAGAGGTTCATGCCCGTAATCCTCGTAAAAGAAAAATACCCTAGTAAAGTCGGCGAAGTTGTTCTAGGAGCTACTCCAGAACAAGGAGGAACCCGTACCTCTGTGATCACTGTTGGCGGTGACAGTACTTTACCATTTCTTCATTTTGAAGGAAAAGTAGAAAACCGGGCTGTGATAGCTATGGAAATCACAGATATTGTTCCAGCTTGGAGTGACGCTCTCAAAGCTAATTTCATTGATGTGCTTGACAACCCAGCTGCTTGGGCTAAAAAATGTGTTAACGAATTCGGAGCCGATCTAATATATCTTAAATTTATCGGCGCTGACCCTGATGGAACTAATCGCAGTCCTGAGGATTGCTGCCGGATAGTCAAAGAAGTTTTAGCTGCAGTTGGAGTACCCTTGATTATCTCCGGTTGTGATGATGCGGAAAAAGACAATGAAGTTTTGGCCGCAATTGCTGAAGCGTGTGCTGGTGAGAATCTTCTCTTAGGGCTGGCTGAACAAGATAATTACAAATCCATTGCAGCCGCTGCCATGGTTCATAAACATAATGTTATTGCCCGTTCGCCGTTGGATATTAATATTTGTAAACAATTAAATATTTTAATCAACGAAATGGGTTTACCTTTAAACCGTATTGTGATTGACCCGATGATCGGTGGTCTTGGCTTCGGAATTGAGTATGCTTATTCCATTATGGAGCGAGCCCGACTCGGTTCCTTAGGTAATGATAAAATGCTTTCCATGCCAATGATATGTACTGTTGGTTATGAAGCAAATCGTTGTAAGGAGGCTAACGCTTCCGTTGAAGAATTTCCAGGCTGGGGTGAGTTGGAAGATAGAGCCATCCTTTGGGAGGCTTTAACGGCGTCTGCTTTACTTCAAGTTGGAGCAAGTATTCTTTTAATGCGTAACCCTGCTGCTGTTAAATTAGTGCACAGCAATATTGCTGATCTCATGGAAGCTAATTAGTTTTAAAGAAGTATTTTTTTGAAAGGTCGTGGACAGATGATTATTATAGGTGAACGTATTAACGGAATGTTTACAGATATTGGAGATGCTCTACGCAATAAAGATCCTAAGCCTTTGCAATACTGGGCTACCAAACAAGAAGAGGGTGGGGCGCACTACTTAGATGTAAACTCTGGACCTGCTGTTCCCACAGAAGAACGCCCTGAAGCCTATAAGTGGATGGTGCAAGTTATTCAAGAAGTTTCTAATTTACCACTTACTTTGGACTCCACAAACTATAATGCCATTGAAGAAGGCCTTAAACTTTGTAAACGCCCTGCCATGATTAACTCTGTACCTGTTGAACGTGCCAAAATAGAACGCGTTTTTGGGATGGCTGTACAGTACAATGCTTCAGTAATCGGACTTACTATGGATAAAAAAGGTATTCCCAAAGATGCTGAAAACCGGGTGGCCTTTGCAATGGAATTAGTGGCTGCCGCTGATGAATTTGGTCTACCTATGGAAGACCTCTTCATTGATCCGCTCATTCTGCCTTGTAATGTTGCCCAAGAGCATGCTCCTGAAGTTTTAGAATCCTTACGTCAAATTAAGGGTCTTGCTAATCCAGGTCCACGTACTGTTCTTGGACTTTCCAATGTCTCACAGAAATCTCCTGATCGCCATTTGATTAACCGTACCTATCTGGCTATGGCGATGGCTTGTGGGCTAGATGCTGCCATCATGGACGCTAATGATGATGCGTTAGTTGACGTTGCCGCAACAGGGCAAATACTCTTGAATAAGAGTATTTATGCTGATTCTTATCTCAGAGTGTTCCGTGCTCGTTAAAGCTTTCTAAAACTAAAATTATTAAGGGTCTCTGGGATTACCAGAGACCCTTTTTCAAGTTCAGTAAATACACATTCCTGTACTATTTTTATGTTTTAGATTCATATGTATAACTTTTAAGGCATAGCTATGCAACATAATAATATACAGGAGGTGGACAACTTGGAAACATTTTTCCAGAGTGACTCGCGAATTAAATCATTGTTGGAGCAGATCATTGAAAAAATCTTTACAGTCTGTCTATTAAAAGGTACTGAAGCTGAATTAGCTGTAGAATTCGCTAAAGGGAGACAGTTAGTCGTTAAAGTAACAATGCTACTGACCGAAATTTCTTCATTACCCCCTACAGCTCTCGTTGATGCTATACATCAACTTCTAGAACAACGTCTTCCAGACCAACGAATTATTAATAACTTCCCAAAATTTTATCAAGTTATGGAAGATATGATTCGTGAGGGTATAGTCATTGTCTCGGAGAACCATAAACAACACCTGCTACAAAAACCAACATCAGTAATAGTTTTAGCAGGTGGTCGCGAACCGATGCTTACTTCCAGAAGTTCAGGAAGCTATATGACAATACCTAGCAATCAGGAGAACCTTACTTTTACTGTTCAAGATTTACCTGAAAACACATCAGAGTATCTTGATAGTCCTGTTTTAGCCGCAGCAACAGATTTGGATACTGAAAAAAAACATCAAGTAACTCAAACTTGTGACGCTTTTAACCTGACTGAAATTAACGAAACTGAGGATTTGAAACCATCCAATATCAAACTTCAACAAAACCTATCAAAGGATTTATCTTTATCTAAAAACAGAGTCAAGAGTTCATCACAAGTTCCACTTGAGGCGACACGCTTAGCTCTTGTACTTCAACAAATTTTCCCTAATACTCAAGCGCGTTGGAATTTTAATCTCGGGAAAAATAATTTTTTAGTTCAAATTCAAGATCTTTTAATATACTTAGAAATTTTTTCAGAGGGTGATCGTGTTGAAAAAGAAATGAAGAAAGAAGGCTGGAAGGTAATAGTATGTAATAATGAGGATCTATGTTTCCCGCGTCGTCTCGAACGAGCAATTCACCGAGTATTAAAAGATCCAAAATACAAGTTGTAAAGAGTAATCTATCTAGACGGCGGATAGATGTTTAAGTTTTTCAGAAATCGAGTAGGAAATATAATTTATATGTCGAATAGTAATGGAATGATGATAACGACTTAGATGAAGTGAGGGGAAGTCGTGCCTGAACGCTTGAGTAAAATTCTGGAACATACATTAAGCACTATTGAAGTAAGCAAAGAAGAAATCTTTTTGATCGCCGAGTCAACCCGCACTGAACTACTCCGGATTACTCAAGAACTTGCTAATTTACGTATTGATATTAGTGATGTAATTAAAGCAACCGATGAGCAAAGGAAAATCGAGAAACGCCTGCGACGTAGATTGATGGAAGTAAGTCGTGACTTTAAACGTTATTCTGAAACAATAATGCTAGAAACCTATAAAGAAACCACTGAAGCTCAATTAAAACTACAATTGCTTGAATCAAAGGAACTTCAATTCCGTATGAGACGGGATGATCTTGAACGATCCTTACGGCAAATGCAATCAACCATTGAACGTGCAGAAAATTTGATGTCTCATGTTAGTCTGGCTATAAGCCTACTTGAAGGTGGGATTGAAAATGTAATCTCCTCAAATAAGATTATTGAACAACGCCAGGAAATTGGTTTGAGGGTCATCAAAGCTCAGGAAGATGAACGACGTCGTGTCGCACGAGAAATCCATGATGGCCCGGCACAAACCTTAGCTAACATTGTCCTGCGTTTAGAAATTGCCGAAAGATTATTAGAGCTAAGCCCACTAAAAGTTAAAACAGAACTTCAAGATCTGAAAAATCTCGTACGTTCAAATCTACAAGATATCCGTCGGATAATTTTCGACCTACGCCCAATGGCTCTTGACGATTTAGGAATAGTACAAGCTATCACCCAATATGTAGAAAATTTCCGACTAGCTTACAACATTCAATGTGAACTTTATTTTGAAGGATCGGAAAGGCGACTTCCACAGATCATCGAAATTGCTTTATTTAGACTTCTTCAAGAAGGTTTAACTAATGTTGCCAAACACTCCAAGTCCGAACGGGCTGTTGTTGTTTTTAAATTCCAAGAACAATCAACTTCGGCTAAAGTAATTGATTTCGGAAAAGGTTTTAATGTTGAAAACTCTTTAGAGTCGCCTGGGGAACATTTTGGACTTATTGGTATGCGTGAAAGGGTAGAGATGTTTTCTGGACTTTTCTTCATTCATTCCTCACCGGGGATAGGTACAACTATTGAATTTGCGATTCCTTACAGCTTAGAGGAGGTGATTTCTTGATGATTCGCGTTGTTATCGCAGATGATCATCCTCTATTAAGAGAAGGGTTACGTCGGATTATTGAATTTGAAGATGGTATTGAGGTTATTGCTGAAGTAGGGGATGGTCAAGGCGCAATTAACGCTATGCGAAATCTTACCTTCGATATTCTACTAATGGATTTGAATATGCCAGGTGTTAACGGCTTAGAGGCCTGTAAGGTTATTCGTCGTGAACGTTCAGATATTGGGATTATTGTTTTAACTATCGATGATTCAGACGACAAAGTTTTCCAAGTCCTACAACTTGGTGTTGCAGGGTATTTATTAAAAGATGTTGAGCCCAAAACCTTAATTGAATCTATCCGTAAAGTACATGATGGAGAACCTATTTTATCACCGCTTGTAACTGGTAAACTAATAGGTAATTTTGTTCGCCCTAATAGTTCTAAGGAAACTTTCGGTTTAAGTAGTCGAGAGATGGATATCCTTATTTATGTTACACGTGGATTATCCAACCGTGAAATCGGTCAATCCTTATTTATTAGTGAAAAAACAGTTAAAAATCACCTTTCTAGTATTTTTCGCAAGTTAGAAGTTGATGATCGAACTCAGGCCGCTCTCAAGGCTGTAAAGCTTCAACTCGTATTTCTAGAATAAATTGAATTTGTGATTCAAAACATCAAAACGAAAAGCTATTTATATTTATATTGGAGGCCAGATCCGAATGAAAATCAACTTTTTGGGTGCAGCACAGGTGGTAACAGGTTCTTCTTATTTGGTAGAATCTGAGGGATTTAAGCTTTTGATTGACTGTGGAATGTTTCAGGGTTCTAAATCTTTAAAGCAACTTAATTATGAGGATTTTGAATTTGATCCCGACAGTATTGATGCAGTTATTTTAACTCATGCCCATACTGATCATTCTGGCATGCTTCCTAAACTAGTAAAAAAGGGTTTTAAAGGAACAATATGGGCAACGCCAGAAACGATTAAACTATGTACCATTATGTTACCTGATAGTGGCCACATCCAGGAAATGGAAGTTGAACGCAAAAACCGCAAACTTGGTAGGGCAGGCAGTCCACTTATTGAACCTATTTATGACGTAGAAGATGCTTTGCGAACAATTCCTTTTTTAAAGCCTGTATCCTACCAAGAAACAGTGGTTCTTTCTTCTTCTGTATCCTTTAAGTTTTGCGATGCCGGTCATATTTTAGGTTCAGCTAATGTTCTCTTGGATATTCATGAAAAAGATTTAAATAAGCGAATTGTTTTCTCAGGAGATATAGGTAATCCAAATCAACCCTACATTGAGAATCCCACGATTCTATGTGACGAAGATATTGTGATCATGGAGACGACCTACGGCGATCGTCAACATAATGATGCAGGTAATCGTTTAGAACAATTGGCTGAAGCTATACGCTCTACTCATCAAGCAGGGGGAAATTTAGTTATTCCAGCCTTTGCAATAGAAAGAACCCAAGATTTACTTTTCTATATACGAACCCTTCAGGAGTCTAAACAAATACCTATTCTTCAGATTTATATAGATAGTCCACTAGCTATTGCAGCTACTAAAATTTTTCAAGAAAACACTGCCCATTTCGATAGTAAAACGCGTGACTTAATTGCCCGCGGAGAAAACCCCTTAGCCATGTCCAATGTTCATTTTAGTCAAACTGCGCAAGATTCTATGGCCCTAAATGATATTCAAGGCGGGGCTATTCTGATTGCAGCCAGTGGTATGGCAGACGCTGGCAGGATCAAGCATCATTTGAAACATAATCTTTGGCGGGAAAACGCCACTGTTCTTTTCGTAGGTTATCAAGCGGAAGGCACCTTAGGTAGACTGATTACCGATGGAGCTGATGAGGTAACTATTCACGGTGAAAAGGTCGCTGTGAAGGCAAATGTTATGCGCATGGATGGCTTTTCGGCACATGCTGATCAAGATGAACTTTTACACTGGTTATCCTGTCTTGGTAAGACTGTAGAAAATATCATCTTAATCCATGGGGAACCTGATGCACAAAATATATTTGCCAAAAAAATTGAAGAGAAGTTTGGTAAAACTCCTTTAATTCCTCAATTAGGTGAGTCCATCGAGTTTGTCGGACAAGAACTTATTCGACATGCCCCACAACGTCAATGGTTAAAGCCTGTTAAAAAAGAAGATCCTAGTGATCTGAATTGTGGAACAGTTATTAGCCCACGTACAGCAACTCAAAAACCAGCACTCACTCTTCTTCATCCTCCACAACATACTAAAGCACCTATTCATCATGATCGACATGTTTCTAAATCCCAAGTCAATCGAGCTTACGTCCGTTTGCGTCAACGACTTAAAGATCTTGTTGATCATGGGCAACGTAATCATAGTTTAGAGCAAGTTGTAGAGATTCTTGAGAGCATTACTCATTGGCTGGAAAGTCAAGACCATCGAACAAAACCATAAACTTAAAGCATGGCGTTATCGGCTGTTTGACGTTTTAAGCCAGCTAGGAATCGAAGCATTTCCTCACGACGTTTTACCGCTAAACGTCGACCAGCACGGGTGAATGCTTTGTTAGGAAGGGCCTCGGCGAAGGTTTTTGCACGTTCAACCGCATCCTCAGGTGTTTGAATTAATTCATCTTGTCCTACTAAGCTGAACAAGCGCATTAAACCAACATTGCCTAAATTATCTAAGATATCTGCATCCCGTAGATAAACTGCCTCATCACAACGTCCAGGTTCAGAATAATACATGTGGGATTCTACAGCATCTAAAACCATAGATAATTTAGTTGGAGCAAAGGACATCTGTTGTAATACTTTCGTGGCAATCCCTTTCGAGCGTAACGAATGATCAATGTTAGGTAGAGCATAGGTGGGGTATTTTCCAGTATCATGAAGCATTGCGGCAACATAAAGGATCTCTTGATCGAGTGTTAAATGCTGAGATAATTCTTTGGCTAAATTAAAAACTCTTAAACAATGGTTAAGTCCCCAAGCTGGATGTGCACCTGAACCTTCAACTAAATTTTCTAATTCTAGGTTACATGACATAGTTTTACCTCCCTAAATTTAATTTCATAAAACGGTGTAAACTTTTTACTATTTGTCCTTTTTAATATACGCCGTGGAAAGAAGAAAATCCTTCCATTATATGGATTAATTTATCGAGTCATTAACCTTTCATGTTGGATTATCTGTCATCTTTAAGCATCTAATCTAATTTTATTATAAAGATTTGCAAGGATTATTCTAATAAATAGAGAATAATCTCTTTACTAGGTTTACATTAAGGAAGTGTACATTTTAGAATGAACAAGGTAAATGTTTATGGGGGCTTTACACAAGCTCTTTTATTTTCTGGAACAGCTTCTGTACCAAAGTATCTTTTAACCCATTATATTGATTTAGGAATAAGCAATCAGGAAATGCTGTTGATAATCCACTTCCTCAGTGAGTTAGATGCTAATCCAACTCCATCACTGGAGGTAATAGCTCAACGCATGAAAATTGCTAATTCGGAAATAGAAAGTATGATTGCTAGACTTATAGAACGTAAATTATTAACGATTGAACAACATTGGAACTGTACCGAACAGTGTTGGTATAATAGTTTTAGTTTTATCGGTTTAATTGAAGAACTTGCTGAACGTTGGGCAATTAGTCAGATGAAACAATATGAAGAAGAAATTTCACAGAAGGATAACCAGCTAGGAACAAAGAATGAGTGCCTACCTGATTTAAAGCTGCAGCAGCTTGTGGAAATCTTTGAACAGGAATTAGGACGTCCTCTTACAGGACTTGAATGTGAACATATCACTAATTGGCTTACCGCTCACTTCTCCGAAGAATTAATCGTTGAAGCTTTGCGTAGAGGAGTTAGCGCTGGAATACGAAATTTTCGCTATCTTGATTCCATACTTCGAGAATGGGAGAAGAAGAATTTACGTACAAAATTTGAGGTCGAGGCTGATGATGCTAATTTTCAATTGCGTCATCAGAAAAAAAATACTTCAGCTAAAACTCGCCCTGAACGAAAAACTTCACCAGAAAAATATGAAAATTTTTATTTATAACTAGAGGAAGGAAGCAACTGCTTGGATGAAAAGTCTTAAAGAAATCCTAGAAGGTAATAACTTAATTGTAAAACCAGCCGATAAGCTAAAGAACGCTTCAGACAATCCCCAGCTTAGTCTAGAACAGAGGAAGTATTTGTGTCCGCTTTGCCAAGATCGAGGAATAATCTTGGAGGGAGACTTAGCGCGTCCTTGTTCTTGCATGCAGCAAAAAAAATTAGATAACAAGTTCCGTACTGCCCGTATTTCCAAAGCTTTGTTAGCTTGTCGTCTCGATAATTTCAACTTAGATTATTATTTATCCTCAGATGGTACTAAGACCTATCAAGAAAGCGCACAGCGTGCTCTTGACGCTGCTAGAGATTTTATCAACAAATATTTAGAAGATCCTTATGGTCATGGTCTACTATTCACTGGACCTGTCGGCTCTGGAAAAACATTTTTGGCTGCTTCAATAGCTAATGAGTTGATGATAAAGGGTCATCAAGTTTTATTTTTAGTGGTTCCAGATCTTTTAGATGAGCTTCGAGCAACCTATAAGTCAGAAGCTAATGAATTGGATCTTCTAGATACTGCGAGAACTATGCCAGTTCTCATTTTAGATGATTTAGGTGCTCACAATTATACTGAGTGGTCAAGAAATCGACTATATTCAATCATAAATTACCGTTTGAACGAACAACTGCCCACCATTATCACCACTAACCTTACACTTGATGAAATGGAAGACTATCTGGGTGCAAGAACTACCTCGAGACTTGTCCAAATGTCGCGGATCTTTCGCTTAAATTCTGAAGATATCCGCTTAAAGAAATATCAGGAACGAGAAATGAAAAACTAAAATAATTTTCTCTGTCTATGCATGTCCTAGTAAGGACGTGCATAGGCTTTTTTAGATTGAAATATTTTTAGGAGGTGAATCACTTGACAAAAATCATCGCAGTTAATCGCAAATATTTGACAGTGACCTTTGGCATTCTGTTTATCTGTCTCATTGGTTTGGGGGCCATTAGTCTTTGGTCCAATCATCAAGTTAGTGTCAGTGGAAGCAATATCGTTCCGGAAATTAAGATGCTAAGTTTGACAGTGGAACCAACTTCTTTAACCAAAGACCTAACGTATGGTAGTGTAACCCTGAAAGGTATGCAAGTCATTACAGCCAAAAGTTTCGACCTAATTGCAACTGTACAGAATACCACAGACCGCAAAATGACAAACATTCCTGTTGAACTCCAAATTAGTCTGGTTGGAGATGATAAACAGAAAATTAGCAAAATGGGAAATCTTCCTTCACTCGAGCCAGGGGCAACAACACAGGTAGCTTTCCGCCAAGTAAAAGCACTTGGTGATGCCCAAGGCAAAAGTCCTACAGCCGGTCAACACCTTATCTTATTACGTGTAAAAACTAATCCAGCTGGGGGAGTAAACCAAACAACCGAAGCTACATTCCGCTTTAACATCGATACCACAATCAAGGAAGCAGTAAAAAAATAATACTGTGTTGATTCTAAGAATTGCTTACTTCATGTGTGGTGAGTTATTTATGTCATGGTACTGATATACCTTGAAAATAAGTGCTATAGTTTTATAGTGCTATTTTTCAAGGTATTTTAGGTGCTTATTTATCATTAAACAGGTTATACGATAGAGCAGATTGGAAACAAAGTCTTATAGTGCCATATATTAATCTAGAGGGAGAGTAAATCAAATGAAGTAATTTGATAGTTAGAAAGGGAAGGTGTGGAATTGATGTCGGGTCTTGGTGAACAAGGATGTCCTACAAATAATCCGTTAAATTTCGGGATAGCTATCTTGGCACCCTTTAGTTCGGTTCCAGGGAGCCCGTCGTTCGCATATCTTCAACCTCTTCTCACTGGAAAAGTCTTGGCCTCTGCTGGAGTACTGATTGTAGCAGAGCTTTTCCTCTTTTTAGCACAACATTTTTTCGGTCTTGAAGGTGTTCCAATAGTTTGTACTGGAACAGATGCTAATAGCCCGATCATTAAGATACCGGTTACTGAGCTCCAAGAATTATTGAGTTCACTTTCCAAATTTTCAGCAAATCCTAATGATACCCTCTTAAAGAACCAACAACTGTCTCAAGCTTCTTTCCAAACCCTACCTAACCAAACTATTGGAAGTTTCTTAACTACAGAGACCCCGGAAATCCCTCTAGTTATTGCTTTGACAGTTTATGGAGTATATTCAAACGAACCCTTCGCACCATCGATATCTTTCCTTATCCCAATTATTACCCTTCCGGGTATACGCGGAGCTTTACCTATGCTCATCTTAGGAATATTAGGAACTATTTTTGTTAGGGCTGTAGTTCCTCCGACATCTACCGGAGCAAAACCACTAATAAAATCAAAGAATCAAGACAGCAAACCGTTTAGCTTCAATAGCGAGGAGTTATTGAATTTATTCAATCGGTTCGGAAAACACTTTAGTTCTCAGTGAATAAAATGTAAATTTTTTATCTACTATAAGCAGGAAAACTTTAAATAGCCGCGAATTATTCTAATAATTATAATAATCATTTCTTGGGAGGACTAAATTTGTCGCGTCAAATAAAAGTTGGAATAATTGGAGCTGGAAAAGGTGGAGCTTCTATTTATAAAACTCTGCAAAATATCGAACATGTAGAATTGGCTATGATTTGCGATATTTCAGATCAGGCTCAGGGTATGGTAATGGCCAGAAATGATGGGGTAGAAA
>JBAQMG010000036.1:0-23340 GCA_049302575.1 Desulfitobacteriaceae bacterium
TAACATCTTTGCAATGATAGAACTTTTTAACTCTTTTGGATATCTCATGTCGTTCTCCCTTCTGTGTTCCTTTTCAAGGATACTCTTCGTTAGTCCCTACGACAACTATCGTAACACAGGGGGATAGGTTATAATCCATACATCCTGGTTACCCAGTTCTTAAATGCTTATTTACACTATCAGAAAGTATAAATCTTGGTTTTGATAAGGAATCTTAAGTTCGTACTAGATTTTTGCAGAAAAACTCTGCATTCAACAAAACAAGTGCCAATAATACTTTATTCTACCGAGGATTTTTTAATAGATAAGCCGAATTAACCTATGTAATGCGGACAACCTCTCATTCCATTAAAAATTAGGCAATGCGTTGCCACGAAAGCGAGCGAAATCGCAAGAGAGGAGAAGGTTGTTGCGCAATTATTGAGTGAGGAGGGATGTCAGCCTTTGAAATCACTGGTTGTTTCCCGTAATGTCTTGAGTTTTCGTGATTAATGCTCTAAAATTTGTTATAAAGGTTCTGCGATTAATTATAGGAAAGAATTGCGTAAAAGTCTGAGCATTAAGTCGTTTTTACAGGTGGTCTCATACCGGAGATGCCTATCCGGTACAGAAAAGAAATTATCTCTGTTCTGTGTCTGCAGCACAAGGACAAGTAAATCTTAGGTGTGCACCACTGAAGACAGGGAGGTCGTCGCATACTAAGATCATTGGAGCCTTTAGGGCTTCAATTTTTTATGCATAAATTTCTGAAGATTTTAGTATCACTTGGAAGGAGAATCAGGGTTAAAAGCCGAACGTATTAGTTAACGGTTTAAATTTACTAGTCCAAAGTGTTTGTCTCAAATGGAGGGACGATAATTGATACGAGCTATTCTTTTTGATTTGGATGCTACATTATTTTCGATCGATCAGGTAGAGTTCATGCGTAATTATATTGGTCTTTTGTCGCCGCGATTTGCTCATCTTTTACCAGCCGATAGGTTTGCTAAACAATTATTGCGTTCTATTGATGTTATGATTAAGGAACCAAAACCTGATCATACAAACTTACAAACCTTTTTTGACGATTTTTCAAAAGCCACAGGCTTAACTTATCATACTTTATGGCCAATCTTTGAGGAGTTTTATACCATTGATTTTCCTGCACTGCAATGTATGTCTAAGGCAAATCCAGAAGGTAAAAAAGTTATAGAATTTGCTATTCAGCAAGGATTCATGACTGCCGTAGCCTCGAATCCGGTTCTACCTATGGCCGCAGTTGTGGAACGGATACGCTGGGCCGAACTCTCAGTGGAGCAGTTTGCAGTGATACCCTCTCTTGAAGATTTTCATTTTTGCAAACCGCACTTGGGATTTTTTGAAGAAATAGTAAGAAAATTGAAACTAAAGCCAACGGAATGTTTAATGGTCGGAAAGCATCCTGTGGAAGATATGGTTGCACGAGAGTTGGGTCTCAAGACATTTCTTTTAGCAGAATCACTGGATGATAATCAGCTTTCTGATTATTCAGGTGAATTATCAGATTTAAGTCAATTAATTCTTAAAGGTAATTTATAAGTTTCTAAACTAGGTTAAAGGAGGGTGTATTGTGCAAAACTATGTTTGTAATGCCTGTGGTTATATTTATGATCCTGCTATAGGGGACCCTGACAACGGAATTGCTCCGGGTACGTCGTTTGAGGATATTCTAGACGATTGGGTTTGCCCGGTCTGCGGAGTTAGCAAAGACGAATTTGAAATCGCTAAGTAATAATAAAAACATCACCCCATGGTTTCTGTGAACCATAGGGTGATGTTTTTATTATAATTCTAAAATAGCAGCTTCATCACGGTCAAGTTTATTCATACAGGTTTTTAATCTGGTACGTAAGGCAGGGTCAGTGATAGTTTCACGCATTTGCCTTAATACATCAATAGTACGTCGGAACACGCTGATGATATCTCCTTCATCAAGATTACATAGTCGTTGTATTTCAACGAAAGGTTCACCTTGGCTCCAAGCGTAAGTGGCTACGGCAACTCTTGGATCGAAACGTACGGATTCTTCTCCACAGACACTTTTAAGGTATTGAATAATAGTCTTAATGGATGTCCAATCAATTATAGTAAACTTGGAAAATACGTCATTTTTCCGAGCTTCGAAATCAATTCCTGAAAGTAAAGCATTAAGTTGGTCGTCATCAAATTGAGAAAATAAATCTGAAAAAACTAATTCAGTCACTAACAATTCTTGAATATAGATGCGACTAGCAAAGAGGCCTCGTGGCAACAATTCGTCGTTTCTTAAATAGCCCAATTGTCTTAATTGATTTTTTTTATACTCGAATTCGATTTCAAACGTATTTTTATCCGGTAGATTAGCTAATTCTTTTTGTAATTCGTTGACCTGCTGTTGAAGAGTGATAAAGGAAGTACGGTGATCACCACAAGAGGACTGACGGGTAGCAGGACAACTTACGGGTGCATCATATAAAAGTTTTTCCCAAGTGCGAATTTTGCGGGCCATTTCTCGACCGTAAACTCGATGTTGTCTGCGTGGACCTAATATTTTATAGGCATTTTTAAGACGCTCCAATTCCTTTTGTTTAGGACGACGCTTTACTGGGCAACTAAAAGATTCCACGTTTTCGCAGACATGAGAGCGGGTATCTTCTAATTTTTGTTTAACCAAAATTAACTCATTTTGGATAGTTCCAGAGTTTAAACGGTAGCTGAACGCTGCAAAACTTTTTTGGAAATAGGTATTGATCTGTTCTGGGTTTAACGTGGAAGTAAGGTTAAGAACAGTGTTGTAGGTCAGTTTAAACTGACTTGTAAGAGGTTCTAAACGGTTAATTTGGAAGCGCGGCGGAGGGCTCTTTTCCATATAGTTAAGATCTACTAAAGCAAAGGAAAACCCTTTTTCGTCTATTCCTCTTCGTCCGGCTCTTCCGGACATCTGAAAAAACTCATGGTTAGCGAGAGTTCGGAAGTTTCTCCCGTCATACTTATTCAGTGAATCAAAACAAACAGATTTAACAGGATAATTTATTCCAACGCTAAATGTTTCGGTGCAATAAAGAACTTGAATCAGTCTTTGTTGAAAAAGTTCTTCAACAATAACCTTTTGTCCTGGTAAAAGTCCAGCGTGATGAAAAGCAATTCCCTTCGCACAAAGACGATGAAGCTGTTGGGTAGATATAGACCAATTTTCTTCATTTCCAAATTGAGTGTGAAATAGGTCTTTAACTCTTAAACGCTCTGAAGGATTTAAATAGTTGGCTTTCACAGCCAATTCTCTAGCTTTATCTGCACATTGTTTCCGACTGAAAACAAAGTACAACGCGGGCAAATAATCACGTTGAATAGTGCGAACTAAGTCCAAATGAGTGGTTGGAGAAAACTTACTTTTTTCACCTTGGTTGTCTTTATTCTTTTGAGTATAATAACTCCATAGCTTATCGTAAGTTGTTAAACCAGTATCTTTAGTATAAAAATAATAATCCAAGGGAACAACACGTTTGTGTTCCTCGATTAAGACCATATCCTCTTTTCGAATGGCTTTAATCCAGTCCGTTAATTGTTGGGCATTGGCAATCGTGGCACTTAATCCCAAGATTCTAATATGCTGAGGTGCTAAGATAATTGATTCTTCCCAGACGGTACCTCTTTCCTCGTCATTTAACCAGTGGATTTCATCAAAGATAACATGTGAAACCACATTCAGGTTTGGATCTTCAGTAATCACTTGGTTGCGAAATATTTCCGTGGTCATAATTAAGAGAGGCGCGGCTGGGTTGAGAACCACATCCCCTGTCATGATCCCCACGGTTGCTTCGCCAAATTGCTTTTTAAAGTCCTTAAATTTTTGATTACTTAGGGCTTTAATAGGTGCTGTATAAATTACACGGCGTTGTTCGAGAACAGCCTTTTCGATTAGATAATCGGCAACAAGTGTTTTCCCAGTGCCTGTAGGAGCAGCAACAATGACAGACCGTCCTGCATCAATGGCTTCTATAGCACGAATTTGAAAATCATCTAATTGAAAGCCATGATAGGTTTGGTTAGACATAAAATTCAACTCGTTTCTTCCTAGGATCTTACCCATTTTAGCAAACTCTGGCAAAAGGGTCAAATATACACCTTTGATGGTCTTAAGTTACGCTTGATTCCATATGATGAAAGCAAAAGACAGGTGTTCAAAGGGGGAGTGTATGTGTCTTCGCTACGCTTGGAGATTGAACAAATAATGGGATTAAAGTTCCCAGAACGTAATGGAGAGGCCTTGGTGAGATTTGAAGAATCCATGGAAATTCCTCAGGCTGCAGAAGTTCTGATGCGCGGTCTTTATCGTGATCCTGAACGGGTACGTAGTGCCTTTCAAAATCTACACTTAGAAACAGGTACTGTCTTAGATATTTTATTACCACGTCGTTCTCGCTTGCGTGAATGGGCAGAAGAACTTCCTGAACGTCCTGCGGATGCCCAAGCCTTCTTGCGGGAGACGACTGAACAGTTAATTGCCAAAGAACAACGCTTGCTTCAAATTGAGAGGGAACTTTTAAATGACTTAGAACAAAGTAGTTTGGTTGATCTTTTCCCTATATCAATCACGGCCTTCGGTATTTGTTCGTACCGTGACCCAGCGGTCAAGGTTTATTTAAGACCAGTAGGAAGGCTTGCAGAGATTCTTCAACTTAATCCCGAACAATTACGACAAGCTATTCGGGTCTATTTTCTGTTTTTATTACTATTAGTAGCGGGATTAGACTTAGATTGTAAGACTTATGCACGGGGGGCTGAGGAAAGCAGCCAACAATGGCTAGCAGGTATTTATACCCTTGGATATCTACAACGGAATTCGCCGGATTTGGTTCAATGTTATCTTGATTGGGTCAAGGCTTGGGGTGGCAAAAACCCACCTCAAAGCATGTTGGATAATTGTGCAGAAAAAATACGCGCCGCCATGATTTTTTGGCGGCGGCAACCTAATAAAAGTTGGGAAGAATGTTGGAGTTTAGTCGATAAATTGGAACGTTATGGGAGTCAAGCAAAGGAGTTTTTTCGAGTATAGACTTAATAATCACAATTGTTTTTGTTTTAGGGCCAATCAGCAAGTTCATAGGGTTTGAGAATTTCTAGGCGGTCTTCAGTAGTACACAGAATACCGCTTCTTTTCCAGTTGTTAATCGCCCGATTAACACATTCGCGGGAGGTGCCAATCATATTAGCTAAATCACGGTTAGTTAGGGTAGCATCTACATAGATGGGTTGACTAGGTGTACATGCTGGTCGAGCTAATCTCAAGAGTAAAGCTGCGAGAATACCTGTGGTTGAACGCGTAGTTAAAATACGGATGAATTCTTGTGACATTCTTAGTTTCTTGCTTAAAGTACGTATGAGGGCAAGAGCAAGCTTAGGGTGATTTTCTACGATAGTGCTCATAGCCCCATTATCAAGAACTAATACGGTGCTTTCTTGGACGACTTCAGCTGTAGCAGGATATGAACCGGTTTCCAAAAGAAGTATTTCTGCAAAACTATCGTAGGGGCCGCACCAATCAAGTATTTGTTCTTCCCCATCTGGGGTATTATTACTTAATTTTACTAGACCAGATATAACAAAAAATACATTTGATCCAAGTTCGCCTTCCACAAACAATATTTGTCCCCGACGATAGCGTCGCTCTTTGAGGTGAGGGGCAAGTGGCAACAGATCTTCTGGGCCTATTGAAGAAAATATAGTAAATCTTGCGAGCTGAGGAGCAAGAATCATGACTAACCTCTTTTCTCCATTAAATTAACTTTTTTTACATGTTATTATATACCCGAAAAAAGGTTTTAGGAGTTGTTCGATTTACCAATTAAATACATATACTAAGAATGAAGAAAACCCAAATAAACCAAAGTGAGGGTTAAATATGCAAGAAATTGAATTAACTCCCGTCTATGTTCAAACAGCAATTACCACGCCTTTCAGGGTATGGGCTTTACTAACCATTGCTGTTCTATCAGTTATTATTGCAATTAACGCTAATTAAATTTTTGTCTCTTCTTTGGGGTGTGACGGAGTAGTAGCAACTAATTGGGCTGCCCGTACTATTTCAGATAAAATGCGGGTCTGATCGTTGACTGCTTGGGATTGCCAATGGGTCAAAATTTGACCACGGAGAGAAACCGCGTATTTTGCTGGTAACCTATTAAGTACTGATGCCATGATGTCTGCTTGGCATAATTCACAGGTACAGGGTATACCCGTATGACGAATATAGTCTTGTAACGACCTACTAACAGCTGTTTCAGTATAGTTTTTAAGCTCGTACATTGTGATAATACCTCCTTAGATTTGCTCTTTAGTTTATCTTAATGGTTTGTGTCTATAAGAACAAGTTATTGTTAAGAATTTTCCTTAAAATGTTGTTATTATTTTAATTTGAAAATTTATTTGCGTCTTTAAGGGTACTTTGATATACTGTTTATGTGCTTGTGAGACTTGGGTCTTAATGATTGGAATCCATAATTCGAATCCATATTCGGGTGGCACGGATGAAAATTAGCGGGGGATCCAAAGTGGACAAGGAACACCCAATAAGGAGGAATTATCATGGCCCAAGACAAAACACTAGCTTGCCGCGATTGCGGTCAAGAATTCGTTTTTTCAGCAAGTGAACAAGACTTCTATGCTGAAAAAGGATTTCAAAATGAGCCTGGACGTTGTCCAAGCTGCCGTCAAGCTCGAAAACAAGCAAACGGCGGCAGAAATATCGGTGGTGGTGGTGGTGCTTATGCGCGTCAACCACGTCAAATGTACCCTGCAGTTTGTGCAAGCTGTGGCACGCAAACGGAAGTGCCTTTCCAACCTTCTGGCGACAAACCAGTATATTGTCGCGATTGTTACCAATCGATGCGCCGCTACTAAATAGTAAAAAAACAAGAATCGAGGGAATACCTTCGGTTCTTTTCTTTTGATAAACCTGATACTGATTGACAATTGATTTAATTTAGAAAAGCAAGAGTTACTTTGGACAAAAAATAAAACAGCGTTTAATATTATCGTATACACAATGATGTATTCCCTACAAGATCAAGTTAGGAGAGATAAGCTACATGGATTTTGCCGGAAAAGATAAGACTACTTATGTTAAGGAAACCTTTAATTCAATTGCTGACCGTTATGACTTAATGAATACAATAATGACCTTAGGAATGGATAAAAGTTGGCGCAGGCTAGCTGTACAGCAAGTAAGGGCAAAACCAGGGGCTAGTATTCTTGATGTTTGTTGTGGGACAGGGCAACTTTCGTTGGAATTGGCCAAAGCAGTTGGACCAGCAGGCAAGGTCACTGGCTTAGATTTTTCTGTGAGAATGTTGGAAATAGCCTCAAAACACCTTGCCGAGCAACTTGCTTTTCAACAACATGGTCTAGGGGATGTCCAATTAATTCAAGGTGATGCACTGGCTTTACCCTTTGAAGATAATTATTTTGATGGGGTAACAGTAGGCTGGGGTTTAAGAAATTTACCTGATTTGTTCAAGGGTATTCAAGAAATGATACGCGTTGTCAAGCCAGGTGGCGTGATTGTATCTTTAGATATGGCCAAACCATCCCTGCCAGTTTTCAAACAACTCTATTGGCTATATTTCCAAAAACTTGTGCCCATCATGGGAGGGATATGGGCTAAAAGGGGAAGTGCTTATAATTATTTGCATGATTCGGCTAAAGAATTTCCATCTCAACAAGAGGTTACAGCAATATTTGCGGATTGTGGATTAATCGAGACTAACTATCAAAATTTAGTGGGTGGAGTTGTGGCTTTGGTCAAAGGAGTAAAATCAAATGCAAAATAACTTGCAGGAAAGCTGTTGACATTAATTGATATCAACAGCTTTTTATTGAGAAAGAAGCTATCGCTCCTGTAGGGTTATTGGCGATAATTCAGAAAAGTGAACGATGGCCTTTTTGGCTATTGGAATTAGGTATTCACTACATACATTAATAGTATTTTTTGGAAATTAAAATTTAGTACATTATATTCAAGTAATATGTTCAAACTATTAATGAAATATTTTAATAGGAGGAATTTTATAATGGTAGTTCGCGATATCATGTCTGTTAAGGTAGCATGGGTAGCTCCAAATACGCCTTTGGTAGAGGTGGCAAAATTGATGCAGCGAGAAGACATTGGCTCAGTCCCTGTTTGTGAGCAAGATAGGCTTCAGGGAATAATTACTGATCGTGATATTGTTATTCGGGCTATTGCCTCAGGTAAAAATTCTAATTCTCTAAATGCCAGCGATATCATGAGTACTAAGGTTATAACAGTAAGCCCGGATACAGATGCTCATGAAGCTTCGCAGATAATGGCTAGGGAACAAATCAGAAGGCTACCCGTTATGGAAAATGGCAGATTAGTTGGAATTATGGCCCTTGGAGATTTGGCAGTCGAGCGAATACATGTAGACGAAGCTGGTGAGGCCTTAAGTGATATTTCTCAAGCTGTCCATCACTAAAAACGTGATGACAGGTATTTCATGTCGTAGGCAGCTTAATCGTGGGTTATCTAGGTTTTTGGATAGCAAGATGTAGTGAAAAACTACCTATAAGCGCTGTGGTGAAGAATTCACTCAGCGCTTATGTTGTGCGCCACGCATGGCGATTTACTAGGGGTAGTACCAGCGAAGCTGTCACCAAGGGCAAAGTAAATGGATAAATGTGTTAGGATAATCCACTTATTTCTCTAACGTCAATATATATTAATGCTTGAGCTTTTTGCTTTGTTAAACATTTTTCTTTCTGCTTTAGAACGTTACGTTTTTTACATGAGTTAAAAGCATCAATTTGAGTCAAACGATTTAACTTTCAACTCTGTGAACATTTTACCATCAAAAAAGGCATACCCGTCCTGTTATCCACAATTTAAGCTTGTGGATATTATTTCGAATTAGTTATCAACATGTGGATTAGTTAGTTAAGCTGTGGCTACTAAGCTTCCCATTTTGTCAGCCTGTTTTTCTTTCACTCGTCCTAGAGCCATAGCTAACATAACGTACAAGGCTAACCAACATCGTACTTTCATTTTGGCCATGCCCGAATTGTATGTAGTTCAAAGCCAAATGACACGTCGATACGACTGTTAATCCGTTCCACACTGGTTCGGTTGTTGTATTCTTTTTCCAACTTGTAACTCGCTCGATCAATTGGCGTAAAGATTCTTCGATCTTCCGAAAGTGATACCCGTATCGCTCAAAGTCGCCCAGTTCTTCAATTTCACTCCACGCAAATAGGTTAAGTTGTGGTATAATAGTCATGCAGGTTTACCCTCCTGTAATGGTTAAATTGTGTTGCAACAAAGCAATTTGGTGGTTACCGCAACCTCATAACAATTGGCCGTGTGCAGCCCCCTACCCTCGCAATTCTAGTCAACCGTGAACTTGATGATTTAGAATAACCCCAGGTATCCACTTTCAAGTAGATTATTAAAATTGCATCAATTAAGCTTTATCCCATTTAATTTAAATTTCTATCATTTTCGCTTTAAATAATTTACTTAACAATAACAACAAAAACCTCCCTTCGGAGGTTTTTGTTGTTATTTACCATTATTTATTTTTTATTTTTTTTGTAATAATTTGTTCTATTTCTGAGAAATCCTTATTAAGCTCCGGCATGATTACGTTTTTAGCCTTTGCTCCTTCTATTCGATACACAGTAGTAGGACCTCCTACAGAAACATATTTATTCTCCATTTCTGTATGCCCATCAAAAATATATGCTTTTCTTATAAAGAATACATATTGCTGTTCTGGAGTGAGAACATTATAATTTTCAAGCAGTATCATCGTATTAGTTTCTTTATCTAAGCCACCCTCTTGTGCAAAAACAATATTGCCCTTAAGGTTTCCCTTAAAAGACTTTTCAATATGCACAATTGAATCAGTCCATGGATAAGGTTCGCCATAAACATAATTGTATGCAACTTCATTTTTTATTACTTTTCCTATAATAACATTTTCTGCCTCATTTGTTGCTTCTTCAATAGTTCGAATTTTATCAAAACTGGCTTGTACATTTACTGCTTTCGGTTTAGATAAGTTAAGACCAAATCCACCAAGACCTATTAAACTAAGTATTGCAGCACCAATAATAGTATATTTCAATGATTTTTTCATTTTTTTATACCTCCATTAAAATTATGGATATAACGAATTAATTCCGTTTATATCAGATGTTCTCGGTTGAAATGTTTCATTAGCATTACGAGTTGCATCAGAATGAACCATTAACCCCCAATTATCAGCATAATATTCGCTTAATCCAAGGGCGTGACCAAATTCATGCCCTACTAAACTTTGTTTCCCCAAAGTAGAATAAGAATTAGACCAATAAGTATTAATCTCTATATTTGCTCCAGTAATGTATCCTAGTGTAATTGCGGGGTATGTTGTACCCGAAGTATATGAATTAGAATTATAATAACTAGTACAATTAAGATTACCCGAAGAATTATTCCCCCATATATAGGTATGTAAAGGATAGGCACCCCAACTATAAGCAGCATTAGATGCTGCTGTTTGTAAGTCACTTGGAAAACCTGACACAAAACGAAGTTGCGGGGCACCAGGATTTTGCCATACGTAACCAATACCAGGCCAAGCAAATGCTGATTGAACAAACATTAACGAGAAAAGAACAACGATTAACAATAAAGCAATTTTCCTCTTTTTAATCATATCTTTCAAACGCCTCTTTCTTAATAATTGTAAACTTATTTATATAAAGCTCATTTCCATAAAAATTCAATATTTAATTAAATTTAGTATACAATTTAAAATTATATAAAATCGTAAATAATTGGTAATATAATGTCGTAATTAATAATCCACATAAATTCAAAATCTTTCTAAATATTCAATCGAAAGTTCCTTTATTGTTTATGGAAATAGAACTCTATAATATTTATAATAAATATTGCCCATTTAATTAAGCTTCGGTATACTGATTCCAAGATGAATGTTCCGATACTCACTCTTTTAGGAACTTTACTTTGGAGGCGATAGCATGAAGAGGAATTGGGAATTGGATGAGCTAATAGAACACTTCACCTTCCTGCCCCATGAATTACAACAGATCGGAAACAAGACTGGTGAAACCAGGATAGGATTTGCTGTATTGTTTAAGTTTTTTCAATACGAAGCTCGGTTTCCTACAAACAAATACGAAGTTCCTAAAGCAGTTATTAGTTATATTGCCAAACAAATTGATAGTTCCCAAGAATTGTACGCAAAGTACGACTGGACCGGACGTTCGATTAAATACCACTGGACGCAGATTGGGGAATTCTTTGGGTTTAGAGAAGACACAGTTCAGGATGCTCAGGGTTTAACCGACTGGTTATGCAAGAACGTCTTGTATCACGACCAGGAATTTGAACATATCAAAGATAAGGTGTATAGTCAGTTGCGGGATCTGAAAATTGTTCCACCTACACTGGAGCGTATTGATCGTCTTATTCGGTCTGCTGTCTCCACTTTTGAAGATCAATTCTTTAATGTCACCTATGAAAAAATACCTAAAGCATCTTTGGCCAAGTTAGATGCCCTGATAGATAGTATTTCATCCCTGGATGAGGAAAAAGACGAACCAACCGTCGAGAACGGCGATCAGCTTTCTTTTCATGAGTTAAGGTCAGATCCAGGACGGCCAGGGTTAGAGAGTGTTTTTAGGGAAATTAACAAGCTTAAAACGATTCGGAATTTGGATCTTCCAGATGATCTTTACCGGGATGTTACATATAAAGTTTTGAAAAAGTATAAGCAGCGCGTGGCCACCGAGGATATCCGTGAACTGCGTCGTCATCCGGAGCCGATACGCTACACGTTGTTATCTGCTTTCTTTTACCTCCGGAAATTGGAGATCACCGATAACCTTATAGAGCTGCTTATTCAAATCATTCACCGCATCGGAGTACGAGCCGAACGCAGAGTGGAAAAGGAAATACTTAACGATCTGCGGCGGGTGAGCAATAAACAAGGAATCCTGTTCAACCTGGCGCAAACGGCACTGGAATTCCCTGACGGGATTATTAAGGATGTACTCTATCCGATAGTCAGTGAACAGACGCTTAAAGACCTGGTTGAAGAGTTTAAAAGTACGGGTCCAGCTTATCGGGAAAAAATACATACAGTAATTCGCGCCTCCTATAGCACCCATTATCGCCGGATGATTCCCTAAATCTTAAACATCCTTCAATTCCAGTCTAATAACGAGGTTCACCGACCTGTCATTAAAGCACTTGAACTTATCGAAAAGTATGCTCAAACCGGGTTGCATTATTTTCCTGCGTCCGAAGATATTCCAGTTGATGGCGTTATTCGTTCCGTTAACAAAGATATTATCATTGAAAAAGATGATAATAGTCAGGAACGGATCAACCGTATCAATTATGAGATTAGCGCACTTCAAGCCTTAAGAGATCGTCTACGCTGTAAAGAAGTATGGGTAAAAGGTGCCGATCGGTACCGTAACCCGGATGAAGACCTACCTGTAGACTTCGAGATACGGCGAGAAGAGAACTACAAAGCCCTTAATCAACCAATGGATGCCGAATCCTTCATAAACGCATTAAAACAAGCAATGACTGAGGGTTTAGAACGCCTAGATGTTGGGCTTCCCAAAAATCCCAAAGTTCGGATTACTGACAAAGGAAAAGGATGGATAACCTTATCACCTTTGGAACCGCTAGTTGAACCGGCTAATCTGACCCGTATTAAAGCTGAATTGCAACGTCGCTGGCCAATGACCAGTCTCCTCGATGTTCTGAAAGAAACCGATCTACGGATTGCTTTTACTGAAAAGTTTAAGACATCGGCAGTTAGGGAGGCATCGGGCCGGGATACTTTACAAAGACGTTTGATTTATCTTTGTATGGCCTTGGCACCAACACTGGATTAAAACGGATTAGCTCCGGTGGACATGAAGAATCATACAAAGATTTACTTTATATACGGCGTAAGTTTATACACAAGGATAATCTGCGTAATGCTATTGCTGAAGTAGTGAATGGTATCTTTAGGGTCCGAATGCAGGAAATATGGGGAGATGGTACCACATCTTGCGCTTCAGATTCCAAGAAATTTGGTGCTTGGGATCAAAACCTCATGACCGAATGGCATATCCGATACCGGGGTCGAGGAGTAATGATCTATTGGCATGTAGAGAAAAACTCAACATGCATTTACTCGCAGCTTAAATCATGTTCTTCTTCAGAGGTAGCTGCTATGATCGAGGGATTACTACGGCATTGTACTGATATGGAAGTCGAAAAAAATTACGTTGACTCTCACGGTCAAAGCGAAGTAGCCTTTGCTTTTTGTCATTTGCTTGGGTATCAGTTAATGCCACGTTTAAAGGCTATTCACTCTCAAAAGCTGTATCGGCCGGAATCAGGCATGGCCAAAGCCTATCCAAATCTTCAGCCGGTTCTCACTCGCCCAATTAACTGGGATTTAATCCGTCAGCAGTATGATCAGATGGTGAAATATGCTACCGCCTTGCGTCTGGGTACTGCTGAAACGGAAGCTATTTTAAAACGGTTTACTCGTAACAACCTTAAATATCCAACTTATCAGGCTTTAGGAGAGCTTGGCAAGGCCGTAAAAACTATTTTTCTTTGTGATTATCTACACTCTGAAGAACTACGCCAAGAGATTCACGGAGGGTTAAACGTTGTAGAAAACTGGAACAGCGCAAATGGCTTTATTTTTTACGGTAAGGGTGGAGAAATATCGACTAACCGATTAGAGAATCAGGAAATAGCAGTTCTGTCATTACACCTATTACAGAATTGTTTGGTATATATCAATACAATCATGCTCCAGAACGTCTTGTCAAATCCAAAATGGTTTAATCTAATGACTACGGAAGATTTTCGTGCTTTAACACCTCTCGTATACACCCATATCAACCCTTATGGAACGTTCAAGCTGAACATGAGTGAACGCCTTCCTTTGGAAGAAGGGGTGAGCGCATGATAGAAAAAACAACTTCGGCTAAAAAGAAAGCTAAGGAGCTAGCAAAGTATCTTCGGGGGGAACGACCTGATTATGCCTATCTAAAAAGCTTATTTCAACACTTAAGGGCTGAGTTGGAAATAGAAATACCTAAAACTTCCAGGAAACTGCCTTATGTTCCCACGTAGGAGGAATTAAAGCGATATTATGATGTTGTTTGGAAGGCCAAGAAATTTCAGAACATGATGATAGTTAAAGCGCTACTATATATCGGGGCAAGGGTTAGTGAGTTAATAAATATCAAGCTTACAGACATTGATTTTCACTACTGTCAAATACGGATAAATAAAGGAAAAGGGAACAAGGATCGCATTGTCCCGTTCCCCCAGTCATTTAAGGAATTGCTGGCCATGCACGCTGATTCTATGGCCAAAAAGCAAGCCGTTTACCTGTTTGAATCCTTATGGAAGAAGAAATATACAGACCGAGGTATCCGAAAGATCCTGGCTAAGTATTCAGAAGAAGCTAAACTAGCACAGAATCTATCTCCGCATAAATTACGGCACTTTTTGTTAACTTGGCTGAAAAAGCAGGGTATAGATGATGCGCTTATTCAACCCTATTCTGGTCACGAAAGCCGAAAATCTCTTGAGGTATATTCAAGGTTAGCTATCACTGATGCTCAAAAAGAATATAATGTAGTTATAAATAAATTGCACCATCTACTTTGCCCCTGGTGTCAGCTTCGCTGGTACTACCCCTCTTAGAAACAGACCAATGGATGAGAAGACGCATCCGCAAGATCTTCTGGAAACAATGGAAACGAGTGAGAACAAAGCTTAAAATGCTCAAATCACTGGGAATCCATGAGCAGAAAGCATGGGAATACGCAAACACAAGAAGAGCTACTGGAGAACATCCAATAGCCCTATCCTATCCAAATCCCTAACTAACAATAGTTATTAAGGTACGTGGATTCCTGTTCTTTTCAGAATATTATCGGCAAGTTACTGCGTGATCTGAGGAACCGCCGTACACCGAACAGTACGTACGGTGGCGTGGAAGGTCGGTCACTCAAATAATGGGTGGCCTCCTATCCGATTATTTTATGATAATATATTTCTAAGTATAGTCAAAGGGTGTGACACAATTATGGATGCTTTTTATAGAGTTACACAAACTGCCAATTGGGAACAAACAATAGAAAAATCTCGTTTTATAGCTGTTGTACATCATGTAACAAACACTGAGGAAGTAGCTGAAAAATTACGTATTATTCGTGATGGGTATCCTAATGCTCGTCATTATGTATATGTTTATCGATTAAAGGAGGGGTTTATTGAAAGATCTACTGACGATGGTGAACCTCAAGGTACCAGTGGAAAGCCAATTTTAGAACAATTACAACATCGCCAACTTTGGAATGTTCTTGTCGTTGTTGTTCGATATTTTGGAGGCATATTATTGGGAACAGGCGGCTTAAGCAGAGCTTATGGAGGAACGGTACGAGGGCTATTGGAGAGGATTCAACTAGAGGTGGTTAACAAACACTTACTGTATGATTTATGCATTTCATACACTTGGTACGAGGCTATAAAATACCAATTTAATCTTCGATCATGGACTTTGAGCAACGAAAGATTTGGTGAATTTATTGATGTAAACGTGTATGTTCCTGATAATGAAGAAAAAGATTTTGACGAGTGGTTGCAAGAATTTGCTTCTGGACAGGTTAAGGTGGAATACTTGGGAGTAGCGTGGAAGTAAATTTCTATTTTTAAGCATATATTTACTTCAATAGGAGGATAAAACAAGAGTTCTGTCGAATAAAAAGTTAATAAAAGTCATTGAGGGGGGAGGCCCCATTCTCGAATATGAAATTGCTGCTATTGTGGGAAGTATCCCGTTTTGTTTATTTCTAATTTGGCGATCGGAATGGCTGGAAATGAAAAAAAGTAGTGTTTTATTGCTTGGGGTACTGCTTTGTATTGATGTAATGCTTTTTCCACTTTTACTATACAAAAATTTGCTTTGGATCTGGATAGTTTTAATTCTTTTTTCTTTGGTCTTTTGGCCTTTAAAGTTATTATTAACACATAAAATGAAGCTAAAACAAGAAACCTTGCAATCTGATAAAATAGAGTGGAGGGCAAAAGTAAAACCCAAAGAAACACTGTCGCTGACCATAAAAGAAACTAAAGAAGAGATGCTAGAACTAACTCTTCCAATTATACCTGAGGTCAGTACAGTTGAAACTACAGAAATAATAAAGACAATAACTGAAGAATTAGCTGTGGATTTACCCCAGGATAAACCTAAAGATTCAATCGAAGAAGAAATATGGATAAATACGGATAAGAGAAAAGAGACTAATATTCCAAGTGAGACAATAGTGGTAAAGACGTTCCCCGATATTAAAACTGGAATTAACCTAACAAATATTATCTTTACTCAAGAAGAAATCTCTTACAAAGAAGATTCTGAAAGTCAAAATGAATTTGATTTAGAAGAGAGAATAGTGCACCAAGAAGATAAATTTACTGATAATGAAAATAGAGAGTGCGAAGTTGTAGAAACCCTAACACCTGAGACAGAAATAAAGATAATTGGCATGGAGACCAATTGGTTATCCCTTGGGGAACCATCGAGTTCGTTTAGAAAAGAAAATTTACCAGAAACAACCATAACTGAAATGATCATAAATATGATTGATCAAGGTTTTGAGGCTAAAAATGACGGTCAATTATATGTAGCTGCAAAATGGTTTAACGCGGCTTTGGCTTTACATCCTAAACCAGATTTGGCAGTAAGTCTTATTATGGATGTTTTTATTCTTTGGAAAACTTCAGATCATGGAGATATAGCGCTAGAACGTTTAGAACTATTTTGGGGAGAATATCAGAATAAGTTATCCACAGACCTCCGCCGTCAATTTAATAGTTGGCTTGCAAAGGAAAACCTCCAAGAAAGTATAGTGAAATCGTTCAATTTAAACAGGGAGGACATGCGGGAATGAAAACGAGTAAAGAGATTTTGGGATCAAGGATCATTAGTGTGGCCGAGGGAACAGAGTTAGGTCATATAAGAGATTTTGTTCTTAATCCTCAACAAGGAACGTTAGCTTTTTTTATAATGGACCAAGTTTCTGATTATTTTGGAGCAAAAATAATTGCTTTTTCTGATATTTTGGCTTTAGGTGATTTTGCTTTAACAATTCCTAATTCTCAGGTTATTCAAGATGTGGCACGGAATATAGAAGCAGAAGAACTATTGAGGCAAGATATTAGGGTGATTGGAACCAAGGTTTTAACCGAAAAAGGACAGTTCACAGGTGAAGTGCAAGAAATTTTATTCGATGAAGAGACTGGAAAAATCGCTTGCTGTCTGTATACAAATTCTGAGGAAGAGGTTACTCAAATTAATTCTCGTCAAGTGATTACTTATGGTAAAGAATTGCTGATTATAGAAAGCGAGCGTTCAGCAAAATCACCTAGTAATATTCTGGAGAAACCTTTGGATATTACGAAAGAGAAAAGTATCGTTATCACCTCAGATAGGAAAGACCCTATTTCGACAGTCGAAGATGTTGAAGGTGGTTTTAATTTATTTGAGCAAAGACAATTACAATACTTTTTAAACAAACAAGTTGAGAAAGATATCATTTTAGACAGTGGAGAAACCTTATTTACTGGGCAACAAATAACTCAAGAGATGATTAATAAAATCACGACACGTAGTACCTTGATGGAAATAACTTCACATCTTTTAAAATATTAAATAGGTTACTAAATTATGAAAAAGACTGTAGTACTTATTTTTTTATTGCTTCTACAACTTATTGTAACTATTGGTATCGGATCTTCCGTTGCCTATGGATTAGGCAAGGACAAGGCTCCAAATGGTTTAACTTTGTGGGGAACGGATCTTACAGGAATAAATCAAACAAAAGCCTTAGCTGAATTAGAACTTAAAATTCCTAAAGAAATAATTTACAAGGATAGAAAATTCTCTTTGGATACAACTCAATCGCGAGTTTTATTAAAGAAATGGTTAAATGAGCAATATCCTCCAGCACAAGGAGCTTGGATTATAAATGCCCTAATTAATATTAGAAATCTTGTTAACACTAGAAGTGCCTTGCCCCAGTATGCCTTGAATAGGGAGGAGATAATACCTCAATTAGAAAAATTAAAATCTCAGGTTGAAGCCGAGCCTCTCCTTGCAAATATCGTTAACCATGATGGTCGATTAGTTAGACAGCCTGGTAAATCAGGAACAGAATTGGATGTTAATGCTACTTGGCAGAAAATATTAAATAGCAATGATGGAAATCCAGTAGCAGTAGTTGTTAAAGCTATTGAGGTTCATCCAGATACTCAAGATGTAAACTCCGTACAAAATATTTTAGGAGATTATACTACCTATTTTAATGCGCAAGACCTACCTAGAACTAATAACATAAAATTAGCTGCTAATGCTCTTGATGGAAAACTAATTGCCCCAGGAGCAGATTTCTCTTTTAATGATGTCGTAGGTGATAGATCTGAAACGCTGGGTTACCAACCAGCCAAAATTTTATCAGGACAAAAATCTATTATAGGCGACGGTGGGGGAGTTTGTCAGGATTCTGGTACTTTATATCAGGCTGTGTTACAAGCACACCTTGTTGTTTTAGAAAGGAATTCACACTCTTTGCCAGTCACTTATTTGCCTAAAGATGCTGATGCAACTGTCGATTATGGTACACTGGATTTTCGTTTTCGCAATGATAGCAATGGTTATGTTTTAATTAATGCCGATGTTGGTTCGAATTGGCTGAGAATTCAACTCTTTGGTTCTGTAAACAAAACTCATCCGGCGCTGCTTACTAGAGGTGTCTATCAGATTGACTTTGAAGGATGGCAAAATAATTCCAAATAAATGGTGTAAGCGTTTCAAGAGTATTCGGGAGGTTTTTAATGGTGTATGAAGTTTGCGCCTTAGTTCTTACGATCGTTTTTAGTATGGTTGGTGTTTACATAGTCATTGTTTTACACGCTACTAAAGGATTAATTTCTGAATCTAGGCAGGCTCTAAAAACTGTTAATGAAAATTCGCCTGTCGTATTATCGGCAATGCAGTGTGCAGCAGCTAGTTTAATGGCTGTAGTTAAATTTTGCTTAAAAATTTGGCGCATTATTCGAAGGGGAGAAGGTAAGCTGAAATAGACCTAAGTTAATGTTTATAGAGGGGAGAGATGGATTTAAGTGCGGCAAGTAGGAGTAGATTCTTTGAAGATCTCCGATGTGTTGGCTAAGACAATATATTCCAGCAAAGGAAGGGTTTTGCTCGGCAAAGGGGTTCGACTAACTCCTCTGTATATTGGTAAACTTAGAGACATGGGTATATCAATAGTTTACGTTGAGGATGAGCGCTTTAACGATGTTGTCATAGATGATGTTATTAGTGAGGAACATCGTCGCGAAGCTATGCAAATCATCGAAGTCAGTACGCAAGCCGTTCGCTTGGGTAGAGATTTTGATGGTTTTCAGCTAAAAACTTTTGTGAGCAAAGTAGTTGAAGAGATCTTATTTCAAAAGGATATTTTGGTGAGTATGATGGATATGCGTAGCCGTGATAACTATGTCTTTTCGCATTCAGTCAATGTATGCGTGTTGGCTATAGTTTTAGGTAAAGCAATGCTCTTAGATCGGGAAAAACTTGAGTCCCTTGCCATCGGAGCCTTACTACATGATATTGGTAAAATTCATTTTGATGAGACATTCCTCCAAAATACGGAATCATTCACCTCAGCCGATGTTGAACTTATGAAAACTCATACTACCCTTGGATTTGAGGATTTACGCAAAAAAAAGGAGTTAAACTTAGCGATTGCCCATATTGCTTTTCAACACCATGAAGCTGCTGATGGTTCAGGGTATCCGAGAGGTCTTAAAGAAGGTGAAATTCATCCACTTGCTCAGATTGTATGCTTAGTGGATTTATACGATAGGCTTATTTCTGATCATAGTGGAATACTGCGGGTCATGCCTCATATTGCATGTGAAATATTAATGGGTCATGCCACTAGATCTTTTCCTTTGGAACTTGTACGGACGTTTCTTAAGAATGTTGCAGTCTATCCTACTGGAGTGATGGTAAAACTTAATAACTGTGAAATTGGAGTTGTAGTGGATCAGAATCTTAGTATGCCGTCACGACCAGTTGTTCGGGTTTTAGAAGAGGAGCTTGGGGTAGGAAAAGGAAAGGCTAAAGAATATAATATGGTTAATACAAGAACACTATTTATTGATGAGGTAATGCAATAGTTTAGGTTTTGATATCTGGGGGTAATTCAGCATGAGTAATCAGAAAACTATTAATGGTGTTCAACTTTCTGAAAGAGTATTCCCAGACCTAAGTTTGGCTTCGCAAATTTTCATTATTCTTGAAAAGATGTTTCCAAATGCTCACTGTGAACTAGAGTACAATTCCCCCCTAGATTTATTAGTGGCGACTATTCTTTCGGCACAATGTACCGATGTTAGGGTGAATAAGGTCACCCGATCTTTATTTACTAACCTAAAAAATCCATTTGATTATCTACGCCTCTGCCAATCTGAATTAGAAGAACGTATTAAATCTGTGGGGCTTTATCATAGTAAGGCAAAAAACATTCTTGCTATTTGCCAATTGTTAATCCAGGAGTATGACGGAAATGTTCCAGAGGATTTTACAAGCTTGCTAAAACTTCCTGGCGTAGGACGTAAGACGGCCAATGTAGTAGTAAGTAATGCTTTCGGTATTCCTGCAATAGCTGTTGATACTCATGTTTTTAGAGTTGCTAATCGGCTTGGTTTAGTTGTTAGTAAGACGCCAGATAACGTAGAAAAACAGCTTATGGAGATATTTTCTCCAGATCAATGGTCAAACCTTCACCATTATTTAATTTTTCTGGGGAGGCGAATTTGTGTTGCTCGTAAACCCCATTGCTCAGAGTGCCAACTGAATAAATTGTGCACGATGTATAATGCATAATGCATAATGCATAATCAAGAAACGAAAATACACAATGAATTACGCACGTAAACCTATTCATAATTAAGAATTAAGAATCGAAAATAAATAATCTATGATCTATGATCTATGATCTATGATTTATGATTTATGATTTATGATTTATGATTATACATTATGCATTAGAGAAACGGGGGATATAGATGATTAGAATTGGGCATAACCCAAATACAAATATGTTACCCATGTTTTATTTTTTACCGCAGACTAATTCGTTTATGGAAAGAGTAACAGCTGAACCTACTGGGCACAATGCTATGCTGGCTGATGGAAGAATCGCAATGGCTCCGATTAGTGCTTTCTCTTATGGGGAGCATTGGCAAGAGTATTATATTTTACCTAACCTTTCTGTTTCTGTTAAAGGTCGCGTGGGTTCATTATTGTTGTTTTCCAAAGTTCCCTTGAGTGATTTACAGGATAAGATTGTGGCCTTTACAGATCTTTCTGCGACTACTGTAAATTTAACTAAAATTTTGCTTCATCAATACTACCGAGTATTTCCACATTATTTAACTATGTCTGCCGACTTAACAGAGATGTTTGTTAAAGCTGATGCTGCGCTATTAATTGGTGATCCAGCAATCCTTGCTGCAGCTAAGCAACCTGATTGTTTAATCTATGATCTCGCTGAAGAGTGGTTTAAATACACAGGATGTACAATGACAGCTGCTGTTTGGGCATTTCCCAAAAGGTTAAGTATAGAACGACCACAAGAAGTTAAGGCTGTTTATAACTTACTAATTGATGCAAAAGAGCAAGCTTTAAAGCACATGGAAGAAATAATTGAAGCTTCGGTAAATATGCTTGGAGGAAGTCATGTTTATTGGGAAGAATACTTTGGGCGATTTTATTATGGAATGAATCAGGAATATAGCAATGGATTACAAACGTATTTTGATTTGTGTTATGAACTTGGATTATTATCAAGTAAACCAAGGTTGAGTTTTTGGCCTTAGGAGAAGAAATTTATGGGATATTGGGTTTACCTTGCTCGCTGCGGGGATTCCACAGTTTATACAGGGGCAACTACTGACTTAAAACGAAGGATAAACGAACATAATGAAAAGACTCATAAGGGGACAAGGTATACGGCCTCGCATCAACCAGTAGCGTTTGTACAGGCATGGGAAGTCTTAACCTGGTCAGACGCTTTACGTTTGGAAATAGCGATCAAGAAGTGTAACAGGGCTAAAAAAGAAAGACTCATCCTAAATGCTGAAGAAATATATTTGTTAGTCAAATTAAGAAAGCTTAATTTTGAGATTAAAACTATAGCCCATTTGCTTGGTAATGGAGATAATTGACAAAAGAATAAACCCCAGTTTTTCTGGGGTTATCTATAGAAATTAATTATTTTAGCCAATCTAAGAAACTTACAAGTTATATATTATAGATGCCTTCACCGATAAATTCTCGCAAAATAGAATTAAAGGGTATCTTTGTTGTATCTAGGGGGTTAAAGAAAGCAAGCAAGCGGAGTAAAAGAGTCACACTAACGTGATGGGGACTATTCAGGGGAATAGCATCTAATAAAGGTTCGGCATAAGATCGGAGGGCATTAAGCTCGTATAAGAGGCTGGAGTTAAACATTACATCTGCTTCTTCTTGATAGGGAAAAATGTTAGTATTTTCTCCACGGCGAACGCTACTCCATTGAGCTAGAGTGCGTTCGGGATCAATTCCCCGAGTTCTGACATCACGTACGAGACGGCGGATTAAACGTACTTCAGTCGTGGGTACTCTATTATATGAATCGAGGTTAGATTGGAAAAGAGCGCTAATATATATTTTGAAAAGATGGTTGCGGTTTAATGATGGAAGCAGACGGGGATTTAGACCGTGAATTCCTTCGATGATCAAGATTTCATTAGAATTGAGGTACATAGGGCTCCCTTGTGGGCGCCGATTTCCAGAAATAAAATCAAAAATTGGTGTTTCGATCATGCCCCCTTTGATGAGAGTATTAAGATGGGCATCCAAGAGTGGCAAGTCTAAGGCTTCTAAAGCTTCAAAGTCGTACTGTCCATTAGTATCAAGGGGGGTATTTTCTCGTGAAAGGAAATAGTTGTCTAAGGAGAGTGCTACAGGACGTAAGCCATTAACTCGTAATTGGGTTGACAATCGTTGGGCAAAGGTTGTTTTCCCAGAAGAGGATGGTCCGGAAACAAGAATAACTCGTACATGCTTTCGTTGTTCTAAAATCCGATCTGCGATTAAAGATATCTTTTTTTCATGCAGAGCTTCGGCTAAGCTTATTAATTCATTGGAACGGTCAGCATGGATCACTGCATTGACA
>JBAQMG010000037.1:0-14976 GCA_049302575.1 Desulfitobacteriaceae bacterium
ATGGTTATCCCGCCCTGAAAAAATATGCTCACTTAAAAGGCAACGTTGGCAAGTCTTGGTTTGATCAGCGTAAACTTTTCGAAGAATTCCCAGGGGCAATTCTCGCAACCACTAACTGCGTTATGCCGATCAAAGGAGGCTATAGCGATCGTATGTGGACCTATGATGTGACGGGTTTAGAAGGAGTAGCCAAAATTGTTAACGATGATTTCACACCCGTGATTGACAAAGCACTTTCTTTTTATGATGTTGATATAGAATCTGAAAAAACCCTAACCACTGGATTCCATCACGCTACTGTTCTCGGGATTGCTCCTCAAATTATTGAGGCGGTAAAAACAGGCAAAATTAAACGTTTCTTTGTGATCGCCGGTTGTGATTCCCCTGGAAAAGGTGGAGACTATTATCGCGAATTAGCACTCTCCGTTCCTCAAGATTGCGTAATTCTGACGACGTCTTGCGGTAAATTCCGCTTTAATGATCACGATTTTGGCACGATAGATGGCATTCCCCGCTACATTGATTTAGGTCAATGCAACAATTCAGGATCTGCTGTTAAAATAGCTTTAGCCCTAGCTGATGCTTTTGGGTGTGGAGTCAACGATCTACCGCTTAGTATCGTCCTCTCCTGGTTTGAACAGAAAGCTGTAGCCATTCTACTGGGTCTCTTTAGCCTAGGCGTCAAAAATATTTATCTTGGACCGAAAGCTCCGGAATTTGTTACCCCAGGTGTATTAGAAGTTCTTCAAGAAAACTTTAATCTCCATCTTACCGGTGATGTTCAAAAAGACCTCAAAAACATGTTGGCAGGTAAATAAGCTTTCAAGTTAATAACTTCTTTCTTATCTTCAAGAAATCCAAAGAATTAAACAAACAGACGAGTAATAAGTGGTTGAAGGTGACGATCCTCGACCACTTATTTTTCTTGAATAGCCTCAATCAGAGGTAAATCACTATGGTGCCTTCGGCCGTTAGTATCCACTATATTCCTTCCCTCTATGCAAGCGTGAATTTTTACATGTGCGGCTCCAAACAGACACTGAGCACTGAATGCCACCTACTGCATGCAAAAGCCATCTCCTTGTCTTGACTGACATGAGATGGCTTTTGTCATCTGGTTTTCCTTTACTTTAGGTTTTTATTTATACGGCAAATGATTCCTCCCTTGGCTATTGAATTTAGACAGTCAAGACAGCTAATACAGCGTAAAGTACTTTTCCCTGCAGCTACTTTTAATGGCCATTGGGAATCCACCAAAATCCCCCTGCCTACTGCCACTAAATCACATTTATTTTCTAGCAGGCTATCTTCCGCGATTAGCGGATCGTCCAGCTTGCCGACTGCAATCACTGGAATACCAACTTCCCGTTTAACTGCGGCAGCATAATCGACAAACGGTCCTTTGGGATGTTCACAGGTGGGTATTGGAGTTGATGGAACCGTCACAAATGAGCTCAACTGGGGCTGGGGCAAACCATAGGCGGAAATATGCAAAGCATCTGCTCCAGCATCCGCCAGCAATTTAGCAATTTTTACCGCTTCTTCTGACTTTATACCTAGATCACCATCTTCAAAACCGTGGTATCGGCAAATCACTGGAAAATCCGCACCTACGCTTTGCTTAATAGCCCGCACTATTTCCCTTACTATTTTGGTTCGACCCATAGTGTCTTGACCATAGCCATCCTGACGAATATTGAGCTGCGGGGAGAGGAAGGCACTCAGAAGATAGAAGTGGGCTGCATGAAGTTCAATTCCATCGAAACCTGCTTCCCTAGCTCTTCGGGCAGCCGCTACAAAATCTCCTGTGATCTGAGATATTTCACTAACGCTCAAAGCTCGTACAGGCTCTTTATAGAAATACGGTAGCTCCGAAGCAGAGACGGATTGAATCCCGTTTATTCTGGAGAAAGCCTTGGGCCCAGCGTGACAGAGTTGGATAAAAGCCCTAGCACCCTGACTCTTAATTCTTTGAGCCAACTGTCTAAGCCCCGTAATATAAGTATCGTCCCAAGCCGCTCCAGATAAAGCAGCCAACCTAACCTGAGGATGTACTACCCCAGGTTCAACAATAATTAACCCAACTCCTCCAGACGCCCTTTGGGAATAGAAATCTAGCATTCTTGAACTAACACTGCCGTCAACTTCAGCCAAGCAGGTAGTAATTGCTGGATAGACAATCCGGTTTCGCAATTCCAACCCGCCAAGTTGGAAAGGCCTAAACATTAACTTTGTAATTGTTTTTACTCCCTTCAAACAATTTAACTAGTTTTACTCATCAAACTTAATCTTGCCGCTTTTAACACTATAAATATAAATTCCAACCACAATTATTGCTAAAACAATTCCTCCTCTAACCAAATAGCGATGTAATACGAAAGTTATTTTTTGCCAATGTTCTCCGAGCATTCTACCTAAACTAATAAAACTCAAACTCCATAAAAAGGCTCCCAATCCGGCTAGAGTCATATAACGACCATAATGAAGTTTGCTCATCCCTGCAAAATAGGCTGTGAGGTGTCTAAATCCCGGAAAGAAATACCCGATGACTATTAAACGATCCCCAATACGATTAAACCAATGCTCCGCCCTCGCAATCTTTTTTTCATTAAGATGAAGGTACGGGGCAATTTTGTGTAGAAAAGGGATCCCCAGTCGTCTACCAATCCAATAACTCAGATTCATCCCCACAAAACTACCTAAAGCCGCCATCAAAACAGTCATCCCAAAATTCATTCGTCCTAAAGTAGTCTGAAATCCGCTAAAGGTCATTAGAAATTCATCAGGTACAGGTATTCCTACCATACCAAGGGCTAGTAAACCAAATAAACCGGCATAACCATAATGTTGAATAATATGGGTGAGATAACTTTCAAGCCCATGCATGTTCATCGTAGCCTACTTTCCATTTTATCTAGACGAGTATTTTTTCATGAACTGCGTTTTTGACGATGCCATAGCCAATAACCTAGGCCGATAATTATTATCCCCCCAATAATTAAATCTAATCGATGGAAAAGTGGTTTAAGACTATCCCAATTCTCTCCCAACTTCTTTCCTAAAATTATTAACACAAAGCACCAAGGTAAAGCACCTATAACAGTGTAAAAGACCATTTTAAGTGGGTTCATACGGGCAATTCCCGCAGGTAGAGATATAAAAGTTCGTACAACAGGTAAAAGTCTCCCCACAAAGACTGTTATTTCACCGTGCTTAGCGAACAAGCGCTCTGTCCAAGCTAATTCCCTCTCCTTTATAAAAAAATAATGTCCATAGCGTTTTAGAAAGGGCCGTCCTCCCCAGACCCCTACATAATAGGCGACTAATCCACCGAATAGGTTACCTAATGTTGCCGCTAAAGTTGCCTGCCAAAGGCCAAAATGACCTTTAAAGACCATATAACCTGTAAATGGCAGGATGATCTCACTTGGTAAAGGAATACAGGCACTCTCAATTGCCATAGCCAAAAATACGCCGGCATATCCAAACCCCGAAATTACATTTACTACAAACTGCCCTAGTTGCATTAAAATAGCTTCCAAATTCAACCCCCCATTGCATTATGAAGCACCACTTTGTCAAAAGTTTGACTAAATAGGTGAAGTGCCCTACCGATGTTGGCTTTAAGTGCTTCTTGTTCGTTCATAGTTATACATGTATTCGCTTGACTTAACCAAGCACTGATAACTTGCTCGCCATAGGAAGATTCAAGACTGTTTGAACTTGGTAAACTTCTATCCATAATGTCGATTGCTCTTTTCAAGATAGATTTATAACGATGTTCATTCAAGGCCAGCATTTCATCTGGCGGTAATACCCAACCATGACCAGGAATTATAGTTTTTGGAGTTAGTTGACGAATTTGTCGATAAACTTTAGCTAAAGCTTCGAGTCCCCCTATCTCTTCTTGAGGAAATACGGGTGGAAGGAAAAATTCCACTTCAGGACCTACAAGATTATCCCCAGCAAATAACGCGTGTTGATCCGGAAGAAAAACGAGTGTTGAATCAGGAGAATGCCCTGGAGCATGGATTAGGACAATTGTTGTATCCCCAATTTCAAATCGTTTCTCAATACTAAATAGTTCTGTCGGAACAAAAATCTTCGTGTCAGCGAAACCGTATTCCGAACACTCCCTTGATTGTTCGCGAATATTCTTGGAGAGAGTGTTTCTCATAAACTTCGAAGTAAGTTCATGAGAGATAATTCTAACACCTTCAAGATCTTGATTACCTAAAGTATGGTTAGCATGCCAATGCGTAAAAATTTGCAGATAGGGTTTGGAGTAGCCTTTATCCGCCAGTACCTTCTGAATAACTGCAAACTGAACAGGTGAACGAAATGCATCCACAAGCACTGGGCCTATACTTGTCCAGACAACAACTACATTTTCATGTCTACTCAGGTCGTCAGTAAACAAAGTAATTTGTTTACTGATATTTTGCACTTTCATATCTTCTAAGCTCCCTCAAAAGGTTCTTGAGCAATAATTCTAGCAGAAGGCCTTAAAATCCTCCTTCATCCAATAAGAAAGGAGACATCATTTGTCGATATCTCCAAAATATACGCTCTTTCCACTTGGACAACTTATAACTGTCGTTTGGTTACCTGACTATTTTGACACTCAAAAAGTATTTTCTTACTATCGATTATTGTTTCAAGCTGGATGGATTTACCCCATAAATATTGAACATGGACTAACGTCTTTTCGAGATAATTTAAATCTAAATCCAGCCCTTCATGACAATGTCTGAGCAGCAGTCCACCTTTATCATTATAATCTCCGTTAGTTACAACGATTGTTGGATTTCCTCCGCGTACTAATTGACATGCTAAGTTATCCCTAACCTTTTCCCAGGAAGTATCGGTGACCTGCCATTGTGCTCCGTTTTTCCGGAAATTAAACAGATTCAATTCTTCTACAAGGTCTTGGTTCAGATAGTTTCTAATAAAGGAGACATCGTTTTCAGCTTCTCGTATTTCAAAGAGTCGCGCCCGATCATACTTTTTATCCAGCGACTCCCATATCCTTACTCCTAAATAGTAAGGATTTAAAGCACCCCGCGAAGGTTGAACGACTTGGCTATGCATCAGTGCCACGTCTATAGCCTCGGCATCTTCTATTTCAATTTCCCTCATGATTCGGGAATGCCAGAACGTTGCCCAGCCCTCATTCATAATTTTAGTTTCAATTTGGGGATAAAAATATAAGGATTCTTCTCTGATCATACTTAAAATATCTCGTTGCCACTCTTGAAGATCCGAAGCATGTTGGATAATATACAGCAACAAATCTTCATAGTCTGAATTACACGGTACATCACTCTTTTTAATTTCTTTATCTAAACTCCACAAATCGTCATAAGGAGAAGGTCTCGGTTTTTTAGTTTGTTCAGTAGTAGTCTGTTCCTTTTTTTCCGACTCCCTCACTCCAACATGAGCGCGCGGATCAACATGCTCTTGGATTGAGAATACTGCATCTATCGTCTTTTCAACTTTTTCCTGCCCAAACTGCAGCTCATAACTGCGAATTTGTTGAGCATGGGCAGCCATACGTTCGACCATATCTCGTGGAGTACGTTGAAAATAACGATTATTTTTAAAAAAATCAACATGAGCGTACACATGCCCAATCACAAGTTTATTTTGAATAAATCGATTCCCTTCAAGCAAAAAAGCATAGGCTGGATTGGAATTTATCACCAGTTCGTAGATCCTGCTTAAGTTCAAATCATATTGGGTTTTAAGCCGATGGAAAGCCTTACCAAAGCTCCAATGCGTAAAACGCACTGGCATGCCATAAGCCCCAAAGGTGTATAACGCTTCTGCTGGGCATACTTCAAAAAGTACTGAAAAAAAGTCCAATCCAAGAACACGGGCAACCTTTTCAATTTCCTCAGCGACTGCGTTTAATTCCTTAATCTCTTTGTTCATGACCTTCCCCCTAGCTGGATCGCTTTTTAGTCATGTCAGTTTGATCTTTATCACACGTTTGTTAAGAAAATACGATTTTTAAAGCTGTATAAACTTCACTGCGGTCTCGAATCGTTGCTAAACGCAATTTCGGATCTGTGATGCGCTTCAAAGTTGACATGAGCGTACTGGAATAATGGGTTCTCAATATTTCACCATATCCAACAACTTGGCTTACTTCGACTAAACGGATCATTAGATTTAAGGCTTTCGTACTATCCGAACCAATATTATCACCATCTGTAAAATGAATGGGATAGATATTGTAGTGCTGAGGTGGATAATCCTTCTCAATCATATCTAGAGCTAGTTGATAGACAGATGAGCACCTTGTACCACCACTTTCACCCTTAGTAAAAAACTCTTCTTCGGTTACTTCTTTAGCCTCAGTATGATGAGCTAAAAAGCGAATTGTTACATTTCCATACTTGATGCGCAGAAATCGGACAGTCCAAAAGAAGAAACTACGAGCAATATATTTTTCAAATTGACCCATTGAACCTGAAGTATCCATCATTGCTAAAATCACGGCATTGGTCTCAAAACTAGGGTGAGTTTCCCAGGTCTTGTAACGCAAATCCTCTGGTGTTATCCGCAAATCAGCCTCTTGATCATGGTCACGAGCTTGACGTTTGATACTCTCCAGCAAGGTCCGTTTTTTATCAATATTTGCCGTAAGACCTTTTTTACGAATATCGTTAAATTCCGGTCGCTCATGTGAGATTAAGGGACGCTTTTTGTCGTCGAGATTAGGGAGTTTTAATTGTTCAAAGAGAATATTGGCTAAATCATCATAAGTTACTTCTGCTTCATAAATGTCAACACCTAGCTCTTCGCCCGCCCCACTACCTGCACCTTTTCCACTGGAGGCTTCTCGACCTATTACATCACCAGGTTTAACTTTCTGATCTCCCTGACCAGTATGCTCCTTTTTGTTAAAATCAAATTTAAAGCGAAATTCCTCTAAAGAACGCATTGGAATTTTCAAGGCTTTTTTACCATCGCTTAAAATGATACTTTCATCAACAATTAGATCTCCTAATTGTTGTTTAATAGCTTCCTGAACCTTTTCTTTGTGACGGCTCTGATCAAGATAACCTTTACGATGCAAACTCCAATCGTCACGATTAACAATAACTCCATCGCCCAATTTGACCCCCCCTAACTAGCGATTCAGGAGTGAACCGACATATCTAACAATTTCATTGGCACAAGTAGGACAGTAGCCATGCTGTTCTACTAAACGATTGGTGACATCGTTTATCCGACGCAATTGTTCTTGGTCGGGATGGCTGATTGACGTTGTTACTTTAATAATATCCTTGAGATCGGCAAATAATTTCTTTTCAATTGCTTCTTTCAAGCGTTCGTGGGAGGTATACTGAAATAGTTTTCCCTTTCTAGCCAACATAGAAATGCGAATCAGAATTTCTTCTCTAAATGCTTTTTTAGCATTTTCCGATACGCCTATCTGTTCTTCAATCCCCCTCATCAGCTGTTCGTCAGCATCTAATTCTTCGCCAGTCATTGGATCTAGCATTTTAGTGGAATTACAAAAGGCTTCAACATTATCAAGATAATTATTGAGCAAGGATTTAGCTGATTCTTCGTAGGCATAAACAAAAGCTTTTTGAACTTCCTTTTTAGCAACTTCATCATACTCTTTCCGAGCTGTAGCAATCAGATTGATAAGGTTCTCCTTTTCTTCTTTTGTGATTGAGCTATGCTGAGAGAGTCCATCCTTTAAGGCGCGCAAGATATCTAAGGCATTAATACAAGAATGCTGATCCCGAATCAGAGCTGTGGAAATCCGATTAATCACATAACGAGGATCAACGCCGGTCATCCCTTCCCCTTGTTCTTCTCCCTCAGCTAAAAGATCTTTAACATCTTTCTGGTTAAAGCCTTCTACATCTTCGCCATCGTAAAGCCACATTTTCTTAATTAAATCCATCCCCTGCTTTTTTGACGGGTGCATGCGTGAAAGGATACTGAAAACAGAGGCCGTCCAAAGGCTATGAGGAGCAATGTGTTGCCCTTGTATATCACTTTGGCCAATCAATTTCTGATAGATCTTTACTTCATCACTCACCCTCAGATTGTAGGGAACTGCTAACACGATAATCCGAGACTGGAGAGCTTCATTCTTCTTATTGGCAATAAAGGCTTTGTACTCGCTCTCATTAGTATGGGCCACCACTAACTCATCCGCTGAAATCAGAGCAAATCTTCCAGCTTTAAAATTTCCCTCTTGAGACAGACTTAATAGATTCCAGAGAAACTTCTCATCACATTTGAGCATTTCCTGAAATTCCATTAATCCTCGATTCGCCTTATTCAATTCTCCATCGAAGCGATAAGCCCGCGGATCAGATTCAGAACCATATTCAGTGATCGTCGAAAAATCGATACTCCCCGTTAGATCAGCAATATCTTGAGATTTAGGGTCAGAGGGCGTAAATGTTCCAATACCCACCCGTTCTTCCTCAGAAAATAAGATGCGCTTAATCGGAAATTTCTCTGCATCCCCAGCAAACTCTTGTTCGAGACGCATACGGCAAACTGGGCATAAGCTGCCTTCAATTTTAATGTTATACTGTTCCTCAAAGCGTGGTCGTAAGGCTATCGGAAGTAAATGCAACGGATCTTCATGCATAGGACAGCCCTCTATGGCGTAAACTGCACCTTGCTCAGTTTTACAGAACTTCTCCAACCCACGTTTTAAAAGACTAACAATGGTTGATTTTCCTCCACTCACTGGGCCCATTAGCAATAGTATTCTTTTGCGAACATCTAAACGCATGGCCGAACTATGAAAATATTCCTCGACCAGCTTTTCCAAGGGCTTATCAAGTCCAAACAGTTCATCACTAAAGAAATCATATTTTTTATGGCCATTATTTGTTTTTACACCAGCTGCCAGAATCATCTCATAAATTCGGGCATGAGAATGCATTGCTAAATGAGGCTTTTGAGTGACTAGTTCTAAATATTCTCTAAATGTTCCACCCCAAGTTAATCCGGCTTCACTTTCCTGATAATCTCTCAGCCACTGAATCACTTCCATCGTAGCCCTCCTTCCTTTCTAAAGTTCACTCAGGTGACGGCTATAGTCTAAGTATATGCCCTGCTCTGATATATGAGACATTACTATCGGCTGCACTGACTAAAAATAAAAAAAGAACTATAATGGTAAAGCAAATTCAGGATCTGTATGCAGAAATCGGTGAGCTGACGACAAAGCTCAACTGGCTCAAAAAAAAATCTGGCATCAAATTGGAGTAAAGGAGAAAGGCTCGACCTTATCAATATCGTTGATCCTGAGCTGTCGATCTCGACTCAAGCAGAATTGCTTAGCTTAAACCGGACAAGCCTATATTATCAAACGATAGGTCCATCAGAGGAAACCATCGTTATTAGGAACAAAATTGACGAAATATACACCGAATGGCCTTATTACGGGTCGCGTAGGAGTTGCGGCTGAGCTGGCAAGCCAAAAGTCTTGAATGAGGATAAAAGCTGCATTGCTTTAACGACAGCTCGAATGGCCAAAGATGTATCGGCAGCGAAACAACCATTGAAACGCTGCAAGGGATAACGTCATATCTTTAATGTACGGAGATATGTCAGTAGTACGTATCCCTCCTACTTGAGTAATAGACTCTCGGCATTCGCCGAGGCAGTCGGGACAAGGGTTTCGGAAAACAATGATCTTACTCACGTCATTTTTACTGTACAATGACCTGCTTACTAACAAGACTCTCATGTTTTTCACAGATGGTGCAATCGACATAAAGAATGCGATCAAGGACATCTATGGATGGAGACCCTATCAAATCATCCTGGACTGGTATCATTTGAAAAAGAAGTGTAAGGAACAATTGAGTATGGCTTTGAAAGGACGCGAGATACGAAACGATGTGCTGAAGCAAGTGCTTGCAGCCAGAGCAGTGTGGAAACGTGGATGCCTCCATTCAATACTTGAGAAATCTTGAGAAGAGCAAAGTGCGAAATGCCGAACGCATTGAAAAACTCATCGGATATTTTAATAGAAATAGGGACCATATTCCCTGTTATGCTTTAAGAAAAAAACTAGAGCTAAGAATATCAAGCAACCAAGGAGAAAAGGCTAACGATTTGGTGGTAGCAGAAAGGCAAAAGCATAATGGGATGAGTTGGTCAAAGCCCGGATCGTCAGGATTAGCGAACATTAGGACACTTTTCTTAAATCAAGAAGATGAGAATTGGATAACTCGCAGGGAGCTTGATTTTAAGCTGACATCCCCGCCGAGGGCGAAATGCGCCTAAGATATGGTAAATAATGGTACCAATAACCGCACAGGTCGAAAAATTTCAATAATGAAGTCATTTTCATAACATTACTCCTTGAAAATGGGCATGAAAAAAGCACCTGCGGTTAGCAGATGCCTTCAAAACTCTTTGTAATTTATATTAGCTTTATATAGTCCTGTCTGCCGTAGAAGAACCGCAGTATGCTTACCGTTTTATAATCTTCATCAATTTTGTACACAAGCAAATAATTCTTAATCAGCGCCTTGTGATATCCTTCTTTTTCCAGCCGCTTATCTTGACACTTCTCATACATCCAAGGGTTTGTAATTAGATAACCATAACATTGATCAACTTCATCAATGAAGCTGCCTGCAGCTACCTGGTTGACCGGTTCTACTGCAATATATGAAATAATTTTATCAAAATCTTGATGTGCAAGCTCTGAAACAATCAATTTATACATTGTATTTCTCTCTTATGCTTTTTAAAGAAGCAGCCCCATCAAGCACCTTTCCTGCCTTTAGTTGTTCCTCGGCTGCAATAAGTTTGTCATATACATCAAGCATGAACATTTTTTCTTCATATATTTTCATACTCATAATTACCATATCTCCATAACCATTTTTTGTTACAAAAATAGGTTCATCAGATTCACGGCACATTTGAGAAATTTCACTTGTATTTTTCAAATCTCGAATTGGAATAATTTGAGGCATAATTATTAACCCCCTTCTGTGGCTTTATTGTACCATAATTATACCTCGTCGTCAATTTTCCCATTCATCATTTATTCAACTATTTAAGCCCGCCTTAAGTCAAGAACTTTGGGCTTAAATCTATGAAAAAGTTCCTGGAACCGATGTTTATAGTAAGAAACTCAAGACTGTTCAATTGTTCGAGTTATTGGTTCACGCTGAATTAACACAGTGCAACCGCCACATTCAAATAGTTTTTGACATTGCTCTGCAGAGATAGGGGATCCGTCTTTTAAGAAACCACTGAAAAGCAGAAACTCCTCATTGTCAAAGGACGAAATTGAAAATTTACAAAGCGTTAGATAACCACTTTTTCCTTCTAGTTGCTCTACCTGACTTATACGATAACCTGAGTAGTGTGAAATATCAAAAGTTACTTTACTGGCAGCAGCAGCTTAGTTCAATGCTTTACTAAGTACATATTGTCCAAGAGGATGGGACATACGATAGATCATCCCGTTGGGTTCTTCCTGTCCTTTTTTTATAAGACAGTATTTACCTTGTGGTGATGTACCAACATAGTTGTAGGATACAATGACGATAGACGTTTGAGCAAATGGATTATCTGCCCCCACTTTTTATATTCGTTATATGTCCTGCTTTCTAATATGACAGATGGAAGGTTAAACTTTTCCAACAATTCCAAGCTCCATTGCTTTCTCAAGGCTGCGGGGCATAAGCTGTGGACGAATATGAATCGGATGCGCCCGCACTGCCTGCGGCGCAGGGAGGTATCGCTTACACACCAACATTAACAATGGAGAAACCGCAGCGCAAATTGCGTCAGCCGCACCGGGTACCGCAGGAATAAAGGTGCCCGTGAAACCCGTAAGAGCCTATCCACTGCATGTTGTCGAAAGGCGCTTACAATTTTTATGTTTACTGCTATGACAGCAACCAGCTCTCTCAAAGCTTCGCAATGAGCAGACCGGAGGATCTGAAAATGGAAGGGCCAAGCTTATGAAAGAGTTCCTGATGGAATATCTCGTTCGGTCGTTTCGGGGAATATACCGCCCACCTCTGGAATTGCTGGCATCATGGGCTAATTAAAGGAATTTAAGAAGAGTGTCAATACGATTATACAATTCTGTGTTTACCTTTGCATAGAACCCGTCTTTGCCATTTTGCATATAGGTGTCACCATCCGTTGCGAAAAGATAATAATCATGAGTCTCATTTGAATTGTTGCTACTATAGATTACTTGCAGCATATAGCACTCATCGAAGGAATCTATATCCTGTGCAGGATATATGGTAGACTTTGTCATGTAACTGAATACTGTATCTTCCGCAAGCTGCCTGTATGTACCCTCCAACGGGGCAAGCAAGCTTAACACCTCGCCATTTTTACCTAATTTCATTAAACCATATGTGGTGGTAATCCCTGTAACACGTTCAAAAAAACCATCGGGAAGCGAAGCATCGCCTTCAAAATCTTTAAAACTGCTTTCAAGCCATGAATTATCTGCACTTAAATACACGTCATCAATGACAAGATAAGCGTTTCTTAGATTTTGATAGGTATGAACAATTCCCTCTTTTGTGGTGATGTACAGCGTTATTGTGCTTCCAAGTTCGTCAGGTGCGTTAGCTTTTTGTCCCTTACTTGCGTTTATGATTTTTATAATTGCGCCAAATTCCTCGGGTGAATTTTTTTTGTATTGACTATCCCCATCTGATGGCGATATAACCGTTTCAATAGACTGCACAACATTTACAGAAAGATTATTAGCCCAAGCAAGGCTATCATCAATATCTTTTGCTTTATCGTTTGTCAAAAGAAATCCTCCAATTCCTATAACAGCAATCAATGATACGATACTCACCCAAAATGCTGGCTTTTTGTAATTTAGAATGTTCTTAACCCTTGATTTCACACCTGTTTGGCCAAAGGCAAGTGGAATAAACAAACCACTTTGTACAGACGACAGGCGTACCAGCGAGGTTGAATACGCTTTGCGTATATCCTCACCTGCCTGTTTCATCACACTCTCATCGGCAGATAATTCCATATCTTGTGACATGAGGATATAAGCAATCCATGCAACCGGGTTGCACCAGTGCAGGGCAACAGCAAAAAAGGCTATTGGCTTCAACAAGTAGTCATATCGCTTTATATGCGTTTGCTCGTGTTTCAAGATATACTCAAGCTCACTGCCTACAAGTCCTGCCGGAATATAGATTTTTGGACGTATGAAACCCAGTACAAACGGCATTTTTATACGGTCTGTCTCGTAGATATTGCCATCAACTTTTGTTGCTATTCGCATTCTCCGTTTCAGAAGCATATACGAAATTAAACCGTATAAAACCAATGTAATAAAACCGAAGAACCACATATAACGCAAGGTGTCAAAGAGCGTAAAAAACAAATCGTTGGAAGTAGTCAGAACAGTATCAGGAACATCGGTTGACAGCATGTGAGTTATATTTCCATGTTCTTCTGTTATAACCGGCAATATCGGCATCGTGGCGGGTATCAGGGTGCCAACAGTATGGTTGATATTGTTTGAAAGCAAATTGGGAAGCCCGTAACTGCTCTGTATAGCAAAAGGGCAGAGCAGTCGAAAGAAAACGACAAGCCACAACATAAGTGAAAAGACCTTTGGCGCTTTTTTTAGGACGAGACGAACAACCATGACGATTATCGCCACAATACTGGCAATTGCACTCATCTGAAAAATGGTGTCGAAAAAACCTGTTATGAAAAACGTCATTTTATCGCCTTCTCTATCGTTTTCTGCAACTCGGCGGCTTCGTCTTTGTTAAGTTGCTTACCCTTCAAAAAAGCAGTCAAAAAAAGCGGTAATAAATTATCAAATGCCCTTTCCAACAGCGTTTCGCTTTCGTATTTCTGTACCTGTTCACGTTTTATTAAAGCGCTAACAGTTGCATTTTCATTTTCATTTTCATTTTTTACAACGTTACGTTCTAAGAGCTTACGAATCATTGTGTATGTAGTGGATTTCTTCCAACCGAGTTGTTTAAGCACAGCCTTGTAAGCTCAGTCGAGTTTACCGGCTCACACTCCCAAACAATACACATAAATTTGTATTCTGCATCAAACAAATTCAGATTATCCATAACGCACCTCCGAAGGTTTGTCTCAATAAACCCAATTAAATTTTAGTTACTACTCAGGCATTGAGATTTAAAATAATACTGACCAAACACGCACCCACTTGCTATAATAAGCTAATAACTTTGTAGGTGGTGATAGTGTGACTGAGGAAAGCATCATTAAATCATATAATGAAGGGTTAAATTCGATTATTATCTTAGTTAAAGATCTAACCAATAACTTTACAAATCAAATTGGATCTCTAACAAATGAAATAAACGATCTAAAAACGGTGAACCTTGAATTCAGCAACCGAATCGCTGAATTGGAAGCTCGCCTCAATAAAAACAGCAGCAATAGCAGTAAACCACCTTCTTCCGACGGTTACAAAAAGAAGATTCATAATAACCGTGTGAAAAACGAGAGGACCACTGGTGGACAAGTCGGACACAAAGGGCACACGCTTCTTAAAGTTGAAAAACCTGACTTCCGTGTTGATGCACCCATTGTAGACCTTTGCGATTGTGGTAGCGATCTTAGCAACGTACCCGACAAAGTTAGAACTCGTCAAGAGTTTGAACTGCCAGAAATTAAGCCTGTCGTCACAGAATATTCGACTCACGAAAAAATTTGTCCTGGTTGCGGTAAAGTTCATCAATCCGAATTTCCGGTCAATATCAGCCAACCAACGCAATATGGAGCGAACATGAAGGTATTTATGGCGTATCTTGTGGATTATCAGATGATCCCTCTCAAACGAGCGGTAGAAACCATTGAAGCGGTGACGGGTCAGACAGTAAGTCAAGGAACGCTCGTCTCAACCAGCGAAACGCTTTATCGGTTCTTAGCTAAACCAGTCGAAGCGATAAAACAACAAATCATGAAATCCAAGGT
>JBAQMG010000038.1:0-1760 GCA_049302575.1 Desulfitobacteriaceae bacterium
TCGAAAAATCATCAATGATGGCAAACAACATCGCCTTTTTACGTTTCTTAGGATGGAGTGGGTCCGGTAAATACAGGGTATGCTGAAAATCGGCCTGCCACATGAGATGAACATCCTCGACTTCGAAGCGTCGATGCCCCCTTGACGATTCCACAGCCTGCAAGAGTTCCTGGCGACTGACACCTGCCTTACGCAAGTGACGAGATAACGTGCTTGGAGCTAAAGTTCCCTCTGAGGCCATACCGCTATGTTCTAATAAGTAGATGATTTGTTCTACACTACGCTCGGGCCGTTCACGGCGCAGTTCAATCGCTTTTTGTAAGACGGGGGCAGGTAAGGCTATGGCGTTTTTCGTAGGACGTTTTTTGGGTATAAGCCCGTCCCAACCCTCTTTTCGGTAGTTGGCCATAAAACGTTCAAGCGTGCGGACGCTGATCTGAGTTTTGTGGCTGCCGGGAATGGTGTAACTGAGCGAGGCAATTTGGGTAAGCTGACGCTTCAGCTCCCCGGGAATCATTGGGGTCTGACGGGATACAATCGGTGCGATCAGCCCGTAGCGAAACGCTGCCATCTGTTCATCTGTAGGAAAATCCATGATTTAACCACTTCCTTCAAGCAAATTTTGATCTACCTCCATTTTGCTTGAAAAAGCGTTGCCAATCTATGTCCACCATTTGTGTGATCAAGCTAGCCGACCGCCACAGCCAGTGAGCGCTTAGTCCGATAGAGCCATTCGAGAATGCCCAAGCCGAACCTTTCGGGTAGAAACTCCCTGACTTGATCCCATGCCCTAAACAACCAAGCCCATTCACGATCTGGTTTTGATTCTCCCACCGGAAGGACCATATGTGGCAGTTGTTCTAAGACGAATGTCCACTCTTTCGATAAGAACTCTTGAACATCCTCTCCCATATCTTCACGAAAAGCTCTGCTCCAACGCCAGAGAGTTTTTTCGCTAAATTTTCCTGCCGAGGTTTCTAAGTTTTCTGCAACATTCACCAATGCAATCCCCGAAGACTGTCGACGGATAACCTCATCTTTGATCTCCCAGGCCACCTGATGGTGTTCATCCACAAAGCTTGGGAGTAATGAGGTGGTTTTCTGACACTCTAAGATAGGACACTTAAATCTGTAGATGACAATGATGAATTCTTTCAATAAGGTGAACACAGAACGTTTGAAATTACCGTGCTTATGGAGCATCACTTGGGCTAAGCAGTGGGGACAAATCATGGGGCGTATGTGATTAGGACAACCGTTCATAAAAGCTTCAATATAATCCTGTACAGACCAGATTTCTTCCCTTATAATCATCTTAGGTTGATATCCTAATGAGGAAGAGGAAACTAGGCTGGCAGGCCAATGACGTTGTCCTCTTTTTCATTTATCCTTTTTTCTTAATTGGTGAATAATCCGGAGCAAAATTAGGCATTGTTCCGGAACGAGAGAGCTAGGTCTCCGGTATTTTTGAGCCACCCCTCCGGATAGAAAGCCATTAGGTACTATGTCGTTAAGAGTTCTACTGTCGGGTTGTGGATAGTGCCGCATTGTGGACAACCCTCCGCTCAATCGCTACAGGTTGACCACAACGCTTGGACAAGCCATCTGGGGTCTATCTTAAAAGAGCTTGTCCACACTCTCCACAACCCCTGCTACTAAGGAACGTACCTTATTGTTAATTACGGTATTCATGGTTTAATTCACCGGAAAGGTGGCACACTCATCACCGAAATAAATGGCTCCCCCTCACAGTAGTATGC
>JBAQMG010000039.1:0-40383 GCA_049302575.1 Desulfitobacteriaceae bacterium
CTGAATACCGCTGATCCCTCCACCAACAACCATTACATCTCCAAAATTACTCTCCCCTACACTATTACAAAGTTGTTGGATTTTTTCTTGTAGCATTAGTTCTTGTTCCACTTTCTATCACCTCTTCGGTTTTAAGGTGTCCGACAGTCCGGGTTCTGTCTGATCAGCCGCATTTAATTTGTTGAGCAGTTTAGTCTCTCTGGGTGGAATCAGTATTTGACGTCGTCTGCACCGTTCTCTTTTATTTCATCAATTGCCTATTTGAAGAGGGCTACAGTCTTCACCATTTTTAACTTCTTTCAGCTTAATGTCTTAGCCCTTCTGTGACATTCGGGCAACGGTATCCACTAACTTCTGTAAGCCAAAGTTGTCTACCAATGATTTCAGTCCTATCTCCATCTCACCCAGTTTCACTTCTTCTTCAACTTCCTCTTCTCTTTCTTCGTAAATCAGAACATCATTTATGCACCACTGAACACAGAGCGGCTTTTCTTCACCTTCACACATATCGCATCTTATCGGGAGACCGGAATCCGGCTCTATGAATCTGCCCCTGGCTGGGCAGGAAGCCTTGCAGAAGGTGCACTCGTCATATTCCTTGCCGTCAATCAAATATGTTTCTCTACCCATGCATTCAGCTGGCGTATACTCACCCGCGAATACCGGAAAAAATATATCTTTTAGTCGGTGACTAATCACCCGAATACGGGATCTAGCCGGATTATTGCTGCTGTATTTCGGCACAGCGTGAAAAGCAGAGCAGATCACCTCACATGTCCGACAGCCATTGCACTTATCTGCGTCAATTTTGATTGTCTTGATTTTCTTCTTAATCTTGGCCATCTTTTAATATCCCTCTCTTTTCAAGGTCATCTGCAACATAACCCAAATCTAATTCCTCTAATCTTGCTCTAGTAGGAATAGCATCATTGTTCCATCCCTTAAATTTATAATACGTAGATAAGAGTTTTTCTTCGAGCTTGGGAAATCTATGTCTCCAATGGTCTTCAGGCGGCTTCTCATCAGCTCTGCTCATACCTCTCCTATTATTAAACGCCCTGTGTAAATTTCGGCTCCGATTGACTATTTTCGTTAATCCAGCTTCATCTAGATCCATCCCAGTTGCTGCATTAATAAATTTCGGGTAATTGTGGATATGATAAGCGGGCTTAAAGCAAAATGATCCCATACCGGCGCACAACCCGAGGGCGTCATCAACGTTATGCACCATCTCCATCCAATCCACAAGTTCACAGGAGATTTCAGGAGTTGGGTAATAAGGATTGGCAAATTCTCCGCGCGGTTCCCAGTCTAGGAAATACTGCTTAAATTTTTCATCTGGAAGCTGGGGCCAGTCCTTAACAAAGCTTTCTCTCATCTCTCTCGTGGGAAAAGCCGCCTGGGGCCAATTCCCTTCAATTTGGGTAATGCTTATCTTCTCGTTGGTAGCATACATCAGAAAATAAAGGGGATCAAACATTCCCAGCTTGATAATCATCTGCTCATGTTTCTTAGTGGTATTATGATCATATTCCTCTGCGCCTTTGCCAATCCTGCGAGCCGCCCAATAAGTGCCGTCGGCCAGAATATCTCCGATTCCTTCCCGTCGGGCAATTTTGTCAAGCAACCAGAAAAATCTCCCCTCTTTATCGGTCGGGCAACCTGCGAAATCCTCATCAGTCAGAATGCCGGCTTCATGGAGTTCAACAGCGAAGGCCATTACTTGCGGGGTTGAAAATGAGTCCAGTCCATACTCAAAAGCACGCTCACAAATTCTCCAAGAAAAATCTAGGTCGTCTATATACGCCGCATATAAATAGGTGAGTTTCGAGAAGCATTTCATCATGTATCTTGGAACATCCTCGAAGGATATTAATGCTCCGCATTGCATAGGACAGTTAAAGCAGCTTATGAACCGCTTGATCGCACTTCTTTGACTCTTCCCCCAACTCTCCTCGATTTCCTTGGTCCAGAAGTCTTTTCTCCGTTCGCGGGCATTTCCCCAAGCAAAACTTTCAGAATGCCACTTCTCATCAACATGTTTCATCATCTGCGGCCCACCGACCCCGGACATAATAGGCATTACCTCCTGAAGGGGATTGGCATTTCGGTGTTTGATAAATTCCGTCAAATCCTTCAAATGCTCCATAAGTTCAGGCCCTCGGGCTATATTGATGTCCTTATTTCCGCGAACAACTATCGCCTTTATCCCTTTGTCTCCCATGACGGCACCTCCACCGCCCCGGCTGGCACTCGACCTAGCTTGCTCAATGGACGCCATGAAAACCCGATTTTCACCAGCCAAGCCGATAGCGCTCACCTGGGCCTCTGGCTCATTCAACTCATTTCTTATAAGGTCTTGCGTTTCCAGAGCACCTTTACCCTTCAAATGGGAGGCATCACGTATTTCTACTTTGTCATTGTGTATCCATATATAAATCAGTTTGGGGGACTTGCCGCGAATGATCACTTTATCGTAGCCGGCATATTTCAATTCCGCCGACCAAAATCCCCCCATCATTGGATAGGCCAGTAAATCCGTCTGAGGAGAAATAAAGGAAACAAGGGTACGATTAGCGCTAAAAGCAGGTGTACCGCATAAGAGACCGCTACTGAATATCAGTAAATTCTCAGGATCAAATGCTTTAACTTCAGGGGGAACCCTATCCCAGTGAATCTTGACGCTGGTACCAAGACCTCCCAGATGAAGTTCCATTAATTTCGGGTCAGTTTCTACCTTCTCAATATTTCCTGTGGTTAAATCAATTTCTAAATTATAGCCTGTCTCTGCATATCTCATTTTTTCAACCTCCCAAGGTGTATTTTTGCTATGAATAATCCAGCCATTCGTGAGCGTGCCCGCCTGCGCTGCTCCAGATCAAGTCTTTTCAAATGTTGGTCTTAAACCTGATTGTCGCCTCTTTAATTATGCTTCCAGAAGCAATACAAACATTTACTTGAACATATTTGCCGTGGAATCAATTGTTGCTTAATAGGACATGAACAGGTAGGTCGTTGACCTGAATGCCCAACAAGATCAGCCTTGATCCCTAAAATATCAAGATCCCGCTGACTGACACACCCTAACTTGTCTTTAGTACTCTCAGCACAGGCTTCAAAGAACAAATAATCTTTACGATACCCTTCAAGCATATTCATAACATAAATAATTTCATCTTCTGACGCATTAAAATTACCACAATAAGGATCAGGTAATCCTGCTTTAATAAGGCGTTCACGAACATGCGGATATATATCAACTATCGAATACCGAACTCTCTGGATCCTAGTATTCTTAAAAGTTTTAATAACCTTAGAAGCTAATTCAATTCCTTCCTTAGTGGGAAATATAGGATCAACTCTAAGAACAATCTGATTTTGCGGAAAACCAGCCTCAATTAATTTATGAAACTGAATTAGAGTAGTACTCAAGTCAGGCACTTTAGCCTCAAAAATAGTACCTCCATAGCCTGTACAGGTCATATGAAAGATAACTTTAGCTTGCTGTGCCACAAGACTATGAATTAAGTCATTATTAAGATGTTTAGAAATGATAACTGCCATAGTAACTTCAAACATCTTATCAACCCACGAAAGATCAAGACCTGCATCAGCATTCTCTGTAATACCGAATAGATCAGCCAAAAATATAACCTCCTATTTATTAAGTACCCTCACCACTAGCTACACTCCCGAAAAAGTCATGATCTGCGGAGATTTCACCCATAATTGCGAACTGTCTTTTTCTAGTATCGTTGGTGATAATCGCATAACCGTCAACCGCGGCTCGATTAAAAGAGAATATGTTTATTTTGGCATAATGCTCTTCTTCAAGCTCTCTTCCACGAGAATGTTGCAATGCGACTATAGTTCCCACAGTTTCAGTCACGTGAATCTCTCTCATATTCGACCCTTAACTAATATTAACTCATAAAATAGAGAAAACTTACCATAAAACAAAAAAAAGACTAGTAATGATGCTGCTTCAACCTATTACACTGGTTGAATTTGTTTAAACCAATATTTTAAAATGTATTGATTTATTTAATAATCCTCGATCAACAATATATGTCAATAATATTTCTACTTACTAGAATCGCGATATATGTCGTATATTAACATTATCAACTATTTTATGATATATGTCAAGAAATTAAATTGTTAAATATTTCATGACATATATCATATATTCCTATTGTTGCATATTTTCCTTACGTTATCCTGCCTTTTCTCGTTTAACCTCATGGGTAAGTAAAATAACAGCTATCTATCCTCGATCATCCCCTATCTAAGAGTATTTTTCTATTTTAACTGCAGAAACTTTATATTCTGCGGTCTTAGAAATGGGGTCAAAAGCGGCATTGGTAAGTTCGTTGACGGGGGATTCTTTATAATGGAAGGTCATAAATATTAAGCCAGGTGATACACGATCAGACAAAGTTACCTTGGTCACGATAGAACCCCTCCGAGATGTAACTCTTATTTTATCTCCCTCACCTATGCCAATTTTAGTCGCATCCTGGGGATTTATCTGAGCCAGTTCATGTGGACGCAGGGCATCTAGGTTTTTTGAATGTCTGGTCATAATATTGTAATGATACAGCATCCGGCCAGTAGTCAAAATGATCGGATATTCATCATTGGTAAGTTCCGCTGGTGCCTGATATTCAATACCCTGCAAAAGCCCCTTACCTCTAGGAAAGCTGTCTTTATGCAGGCACATGGTACCTAAGTGCTCCTTATCCGTACAAGGCCACTGAAGTCCTACTTTATCAATTCGTTCATAAGTAATACCTGCATATATTGGCGTGTATTTCCTTATCTCTTCAAAAATATCTTCAGCACAACTATAACTCATTTCATAGCCCATACGCTTTGACAAATCACAGATGATTTCCCAATCCAACCGGCAATCACCTGGCGCTTCAACAGCTTTTCGCACCCGTTGTACCCGCCGCTCTGTGTTTGTGAAGGTTCCGTCCTTTTCCGCATAGCAGGCAGCCGGTAAAAATACATCGGCGTATTGCGCAGTTTCAGTTAAATATAAGTCCTGTACTACCAAAAATTCCAAAGATTCCATAGCCTTTCGCACGTGATTAGCATCGGGATCAGTAAGTACAGGGTCCTCACCCACTACGTACATGCCTTTCAATTTACCATAATGAGCCATGTCCAGCATCTCCGGAATCCTTAAGCCCATTTTACGATCTAGTTTAGCTCCCCAAGCCTGTTCAAAATGTTCTACATTGGCTGGATCTGATATAGCTTTGTAGCCAGGGAAAACATTTGGCAGGGCCCCCATATCACAGGCACCCTGTACATTATTCTGGCCCCTTAAAGGATTGACACCGGCATGTTCTACACCAACATGTCCTGTTACCATAGCCAGATTAGCCAAGCTCATCACATTATCGGTACCAGTTGTATGTTCGGTGATGCCCAAAGTATAAAATATCCCCGCTCTTTCCGTCTTGGCATAGAGTTCGGCAACGGCGTATAACTTATCAACAGGTATACCAGTAATCTGACTAACTATGTCGGGGGTGTATTTCTGGGTCACAGCCCACATATCAGCATAGCCCTCACAGCGTTCTTTGATAAATTTCTCATTTGCCCAACCCTCAGTAACAATTATATTAATCAGACCATTGATCAACGCTGCGTCTGAACCTGGAATTAAAGGCAGCCATAAGGTTGAAAAATCCGCTAATTCTGTCCTCCTAGGGTCGATAACTATCAACTTAGCCCCCCGCTGAGCTGCCTTTTTCATTTTGTTACCAATGATTGGGTGAGCCTCAGTGGCGTTAGAACCAATAATGAACAACACATCGTTGAACTCAATTTCACCTATTGAATTCGTCATTGCTCCGCTTCCAAACGAAATGGCCAGACCAGCCACAGTGGGAGCGTGTCAGGTCCTGGCACAGTGGTCTACATTATTAGTACCTATTACAGCCCGCATAAACTTCTGCATTATCCAATTGTCTTCATTAGTACAACGGGCAGAACTTAGGGCCGCTATAGCATCACTGCCTTCTCTAGACTTAATTTCTCCAAATTTTTCAGCAACCAGACTTAGGGCTTCATCCCAACTGGCTTCTACAAATTCACCGTTTTGCTTGACTAAAGGTTTGGTTATTCTGTCCGGACTGTACATCAAGTCCGTGTGAAACCGCCCTTTCACGCATAGTGAACGGCCATTCACAGGTGCCTCAGGATTGGCTGTTACACCTATGACCTTCCCTTCCTTCACATTGAGGTCGAAATTGCAGCCTGTACCACAGAAGGGGCAGGTTGTTCTTACTTTCTTTACCTCCCAAGGTCGGCTTCCTTTTAATTGCTTATTTACCAGAGCCCCAGTAGGGCAAACTCCGACACACTGGCCGCAAAAGCGACAAAACTCCGTACTCAATGGTAAATTAAAGGGGGTTGTTACCATGGTGTTAAATCCGCGACCTACAAAATCAACCGTATCGGTCACTTGAATTTCGTGGCATACACGCACACACTTGCCACATAATATGCATTTGTTCTGGTCTCTTTCTATAAGGTGATTTTCACTGTCAATAGGCAACTGTTTTTTCTCACCTAGGAAAGTACTTTGCTTGATACCATACTTATAACTATAATCCTGCAGACGGCAATCACCGGTTTTCTCACAAGTCAAGCAGTCCTGAGGATGATTGGTCTGAAGGAGATCAAGTATCATTTTACGTGCTTCAACCACTTTTTCTGATTCGGTCTCAACCACCATACCTTCCGATACTTCGGTGGCACAAGCCGGAGCCAAGTTACGGTATCCTTCAATTTCAACCACACACATCCGACAGGACGCAGCCACAATTAAATCTTTATCGTAGCAAAAATTAGGGATATCTATCCCGATCTCCCTGGCCGCTTCCAATATTATCGTACCCGGCTCAACGAACAGTTTTTGCCCGTTAATAATAATGTTCACTAATAACACCCCACCCTTATGTCTTTTTTGACATATTCAAGATAAAACAAAACTAACCTATTTAATTCTACATTTTGTACCCTCATTATGTCAATAATTGAGTTGCAAAAAAAATCATTCAATCGGAATGTTTGGCAAAAGCTTTTCAAAATATTGTGCAAATAAACTATCGACTGCCTTATATGATTCTTTCCTGAAGTCGTCGTAAAGCCGCAGTAGCTCTTTTCCTTCGGGTGTCAGTTCTGCTCCGCCATTATTTCCACCAATGTGTTTTACTAATAATTTAATTCCTAACCGTTCTTCTGTAGCTTTAATTTTCCCCCATGCTGCTCGGTAAGACATACCCAGTTTACTGGCTCCCTGACGAATGGAGCCATTCTCCTCAATTGCCTGAAGTAACAGTAGTCTGCCACTTCCAAAGACAACTTCACCGTCAGCTTCAATCCAAATTTTAATTTTAGGGGTGAGCACCTTATTAATAAGCTTTTTTTCAGACATTTCAATCACTTTTTCTAAATTTTATTTACGATAAATCTTTTTTAATTTAACCCAAAACCAGACAACAAACCTAAACATGATCGTGTCGGAACTGGCAGACGCGCTAGATTCAGGTTCTAGTGCTCGCAAGGGCATGGAGGTTCAAGTCCTCTCGACAGCACCACTTAGAAACACAAGGCCTTCGGGCCTTTTTTCCTTTTCCTTTGTTGACTTTTCAAAACCCGATATAATCAACGGTAAGTCAAGAAAATAATATTAATGTTTTTTTAGGGCATATTTCGCTTTGTCGCAAAGCCATTATTCCCGACGCGTAACAGGAAATCACGCCATCTTCGTCGGTCATGCGCGGACGTGGCTAAGAACTTCAACGCTCCACTGAGTCCCATCCGTTAGCATTATTTCCGCCAGCTATCCAACTAAATCAAGACTCCTGACCACATTGTCAGTAATTGCATATACAGTATAAAGATCGTATTTACCACCAAATTTAGGCAACCAATATCGTCCATGTGCCAACCAGTTCCGATATTTCATAGCTCCTCTATATTCGCCGAGAATACGCTTAAGTTCTGGATGAACTCCTTTCCAGCACTCCAATATATCCTCTTCTAAAGATGCCTTATGTGACTTTTCGTTGTATATTTGTTTCATTGAGCGACTTATTTCGTCTCGCTTTTTTTCATATACTCTTGATAAATAGTCCCTTCTTAGCTTAGCCTCGACAGCTGACAGTAAACTCAGAGATGTAACATTTTCGAGTTCCGTTAATTGTGACTTAATATGAGCTTCGATTTCAGCATTATTAAAGCCAATATATTTTGTAGGTACTGCAGAGTTATTTTTAATAGCTTCTATTAAGTCACTCTTAAGTAGATGAAGTCCTAATTTATTACTGTCAAACCAATCCCATATCTCTTCAAGTTCTAAGTTTTCATCTGAAAAAGGCACCCGCTTCATCATTTTGTTACCTCTAATAAAGCATCGGAGAAGGAGTCTGCATTTAGGTCGATGTATTTTATATTTGGCGGTGGAACAATAATCTTCCAAGCTAATTCAATTTCCTTTTTCAATGTCTCCACCTCAGGTGTTTTTTTGAGATCATTTGCTTGGGAAATTTTCACACTTATCCTAGGTCCAGTAGAATCTTTATCTACTACTATAAACTTTATTGTACCATTCTTTCCGACCATATCTATCCGGCCATATGCTCCAATTAAATTGGTTCCGATGGGTTCAAAAACTACGGAGTCATTAGAAATTTCAAGATGTAACCGTCGAGTTTTGTATTCACCAATATCTTCCTCGGATAACGTAATTTCCTCAAAGTTATATTGTAAAAGATCCTTGGCTTTATAGGGGACAAGCCATTCTTCTATTCTTGAGTAATATTCATCGATGTTATGGAGCCAACGTTGCTTTTCTTGTTTCCAGTCTATCGGGGGCACTGCGACTTTTTGTTCTTTTTTGTCCGCGAGAAATTTCTCCAAGTCTTTAAGTCCCAACAATCTTACCTCCCTTAATTTAGCATCACAACTAATTCCAATAATATCACTTATTGCAGACTATGCAATCCATTGAAAGTCCTATTTTTTTCCAAGCGCCAGAAGAAGTCTCCCCCTTCCATAAGGGAGCTGAATTAAGTGGGGGAGCTTGGAGACCCCCACTTAATCATCGAGCGAAGCAAGTTCGCTTTTAGAAGAATAAAAGTTATAAGACCTCCAAATCGTTCGGGGGGTCTTTTCTTAGTTCATGGAAGCCATAGTATTTTTCCTACCCCAAATCTAACTTAACTTTCTTTAGAATCTTAAGTAAGGCTTCACGCGCATCGGCTAACATATATAATGAACCAGTAACACAGAGCATATCTTTGGGACCTAGTCGTTTAAATGCTTTCGCCACTGCTTCTTTAGGGTCTTCAATACAAATGACGGGTTTACTGTGTTTCTCGGCAATTTTTGCCAGCCCAGTCCAATCCCCAGCACGTGGAGAATCAGGTTTTGTTATAATTACCTCATCTGCAAATGGCACCAGCAAGTCCACAACTTTTTCTCTCTCTTTATCAGCCAGCATACCTAAACAGAGTATCATTCGATCCCTAGTATAGCTCGGCAGCGTCCGTGAGAGCACCTCTGCACCGTCAACATTATGTGCCCCATCAAGTAAGACTTTGGGGCTGAACGACAAAAGTTCCAAACGTCCAGGCCATTGAACCTTGCGTAAGGCTGCATAAATAGCTTCACGGGGAATAATGACTCCATAGTCTGATTTTAAAACTTCACATACCGTAACAGCAGTTGCTGCATTGCGAAGTTGATGTTCTCCAATCAGGTGAAGGCGTAATTTCAAGTAAGTAGCATGTAAACCAGATAAATCAAACTCTTGTTCCAATTCCCCACTCCAACGTTTCTCCCAGCGAACATCTTCTCCTACTCGCCAAAGTTGTACCCCAACCTGACGCGCCCGTTCAGCCAAGATTTCTAATACTTCCAGACGTTCGGCAGCTGTCACTACAATAGAATTTGGCTTAATAATCCCCGCTTTAACCTGAGTTATTGCCGAAATATCTGTTCCTAAGTAATCCATGTGATCCATTCCTACATTAGTAATGACTGAAATCAAGGGAGAAACAACATTAGTAGAATCAATTTCCCCACCTAAACCAACTTCCACAATCGCAAAGTCGACCTTCTCTTCTGCAAAATAGTTTAAAGCCAAGGCCGTATGAACTTCAAACTCCGTAGGGTGCTCCACCCCACCCGCAACTAATTCCTCCAGATGTGGTTTTAATTGATTAACTAGCCTAATCACCCTAGATTTGGGAATCATTTCTCCATTAATAACAATTCGTTCACGGTAATCATGTAAATGTGGGGAAGTAAATATCCCCACATTAAAGCCAGCTTCCCGTAAAATTTCAGCAATCATGATAGACGTTGAACCTTTTCCGTTTGTCCCACCCACATGGACAACCCGTAATTGCCGCTCTGGATTTTTCATGCGATCAAGCAATCCTTGGATTCGTTCAAGTCCAAAATTCATACCAAACTTAGTCAAATTAGCTAAGTATTCTAAAGTCTCACTATAAAGTTGATCCTGATCCTCACCCTGCTTGTCCATCCTCTATCCTTCCTCCACCGTCAATTCCACTAAACGAGCCCCCAACGCCACCCGACGAGCGATAACCCCTTCTAATTTCTCTTTTTCTTTGGCAACTACTTCAACAGGGGCTTTTGCGACAAAACCTGGATTATTTAGTTTTGTTGCCAAATGTTCTTGATCCTTCTGAGCTTGGGCCAGCTCTTTTTCGACACGTGCGATTTCCTTCTCAAGATCTAGTAATCCCTTTAAAGGCAAGTAGATTTCTATTCCATCTAAAACAGCTCCAGCAGCTTTGGCAGGTTTGATAGGCAGTTCGGCCAAAACAGTTACGTCTGATCCTCCAGCAAGCTGCTTAATAGCGGCAACACCTAAGGTTAATACCCTACGGATCTCAGCCTCAGGAGCAAATAAGATAATTTCAGCCTTTTTCCCAGGAGCTACATTCATTTCAGCTCGGATATTGCGTATCGCTTTAATCACATTCATCTGCAAATTCATCGCTTTTTCAGCGGCTTCATCACGCAAGTCTTGGGCCTGGGGCCAATCCTGAGTCATAATACTTTCTCCTTGCAAAGGGAGGTTCTGCCAGATCTCTTCAGTCAAGAAGGGCATGAAGGGATGCAAAAGCCGCATGGTTCCATCTAAAACTTCCAGGATTACCGACTGTGCAGTCTGTCTAGCGCTGACCTTCACTTTATCATAAAGACGGGGTTTGCAAAGCTCAATGTACCAGTCACAGAATTCACTCCAGATAAATTCATAAAGTAACCGTCCCGCCTCCCCAAGATCAAAATGTTCTAAGGAATCTGTCACACTTTCAATGAGTGCTGTATACCGGGAAAGTATCCATTGATCCGCTAACTCCAACTTACCCCTGTCCACGCTTTGATAATCATTAAGATTTAGAAGTACAAACCGTGAAGCATTCCAAATCTTGTTAGCAAAGTTTCGCGTAGCTTCTAACTTTTCAGGATGGAAACGCAAGTCATTACCCGGGGTATTCCCGGTAATCAGCATAAACCTCAGTGTATCCGCGCCATAGTTTTGGATTACTTCGAGAGGATCCACACCGTTTCCCAAGGATTTACTCATTTTACGACCCTGAGCATCCAACACTAAGCCGTGAATCATCACCTGATGAAAAGGAACTTCCTTTTGAAATTCCAAACCCATAAAAATCATCCGTGCTACCCAAAAGAAGATGATATCCCTACCAGTTACTAACACCGAAGTTGGATAAAACTTACTCAATTCAGCCGTTCGTTCTGGCCAGCCTAACGTAGAAAATGGCCAAAGACCTGAAGAAAACCACGTGTCTAAAACATCAGGGTCTTGTACTAAATGCTCAGAACCACAGCTCGGGCAGGTTACAGGATCCTGCTTAGTACAAACCTCTGCCCCACAAGCTTGGCAATACCAGACAGGTATCCGGTGCCCCCACCACAATTGACGTGAAATACACCAGTCTCTGATATTTTCCAGCCAACCTAAATATATCTTGCTAAAACGTTCAGGAACAAATTCTAATTTTCCCTCTCGGACTACCTCCATGGCAGGCTTAGCTAGAGGGTCCATCTTGACAAACCACTGCTTACTGACCATCGGTTCAATTACTGTGGAGCAACGATAGCACTCCCCGACAGCATGTGGATGAACTTCAATTTTAAGAAGTACTCCAAGATCCTCCAAATCCTTGACAATCATTTTACGGGCAGCATAACGATCCATCCCCTGATACTTACCAGCGTTCTCATTCATCTTAGCTTCTTTATCTAAGACGGCAACTTGTGGTAAATTGTGACGCCTCCCAACTTCAAAATCATTGGGGTCGTGTGAGGGGGTAATTTTTACCGCTCCAGTCCCAAATTCCCGCTCAACGTACTCGTCGGCAATCACTGGGATTTCCTTCGCCAGTAAAGGGAGAATCAAGGTTTTACCAACCAAGTGACTATACCGTTCATCCTCTGGGTGGACAGCAACGGCAGTATCTCCCAACATAGTTTCCGGGCGAGTTGTGGCGACAACAATAAATTCTTCACTATCTTTGACTGGATATCGTAAATGATACATCTGGCCCTCTCGCTCCACATGCTCAACTTCGATATCTGAGATTGTAGTATGGCATTTCGGACACCAGTTGATAATGTAATTTCCCCGATAAATGAGACCTTTATTAAATAAATCAACAAATACCTCTCGTACAGCTTGAGAACATCCTTCATCCATCGTGAAGCGCTCTCTTGACCAATCACAAGAAGCCCCAATACGCCGCAATTGTTGAGTAATCCGTCCGCCGTATTGTTCCTTCCAATCCCAAACCCGTTCTAGAAACTTTTCACGCCCTAATTCCTGTCTATTTTGACCATCTTTAACTAATTGTTCTTCAACTTTGGCCTGTGTGGCAATCCCTGCATGATCTGTTCCGGGCAACCAAAGTGTATTGTACCCTTGCATCCGTTTAAATCTTGTCAAAATATCCTGAATAGTACAATCCATAGCATGCCCTAAATGCAGCGAACCCGTGACATTCGGTGGAGGCATAACAATCGAAAATGCAGGTTTCCCTTCAACCATGCCTGCTCGGAAGAACCCCTTATCATCCCAATATTGATACCATTTCCCTTCTACCTGACTTGAATCATAAACTGAGGACATTTGAATATTTTCCTCTTGCATAATTAAAAACCCCTTTCCATGCTCGATGCCCGATGCCCGATGTCCGATGTCCGATGTCCAAATGCCAGTTGTGCATTATTAATTATGAATTATGCATTATGAATTAAAAAAGCCCTTCGCCTACAAAGTGCGAAAGACTCCGCGGTACCACCTTTTTTTCGGCAAACCCTGTCCAACTTTCGTTTAAAAATATTATACTCAGCTTGAGAAACAATGTCAAAAACCAAACTTTAGTTAGACTTACCTGTCCCAAAACTTATACTCCTATTGAAAAATTATACCCTAACTCCCCTCATATAAAGAAGGATAATCAAACTTGATAACGAATTCTGTACACTAAGAATATTTTTGTTCATGCGTATGCTAGTGTATTTCAGTTAAAATTAAGTGTCTTATAAGGTGTCTACAAATTATTCATTAGTTTTAACACTCTTCCATGAATAACAAATGAACACAGACTTCCGCTCATCTAAAAAGGGGGCATAATTTTATGGAGCAATTCCTGGATCGTTTAAGTCATTTCTTTTTTAATCATTCTAGAATAGTACGTTGGTGGTTTAATCTGAGCCTATCAATCAAACTTATTTTATCTTTTACAATAAACGCTTTGATTCCTTCCACTATCGGTTTATTCGTCTTCTTTCTAGTTAAAAGCGGTTCAAATATTCAAGAGCACGTAACCCTTATTCTAATCTTTTCCTTCATCGCCACTGGATTTACTTTTTTCTACGGTCTATACATTGCCTTTTTAACCTCTACACCTATCCACCGCAGCTTAGAATTTGCCAAAACTGTTGCAGCAGGTGACCTAACCCCCAACTTATATAGTATGACAGAAAAAGATGAAACCGCTTTACTTTGCAAAGCCCTAAATACTATGGTGGAGAGTTTCCGTTCTTTGGTAAGTAATATTTCGCACGGTGCTGACATTTTTGCCGAATCCTCCAGAGTTTTGTCGGTGAGGGCCGAACTCACTACTAACGCTGCTCAACAAGTAGCCCTAGCCATTAACCAAGTTGCCCAAGGGTCACAAACCCAAGCCAATAGTGTCCAAGCCATTCTTCAAGCGGTTCAAGAAATGTCCACGGATATACACCAAATTAATCAAAGTGTAGCTCTGGCAGATGAAGCCTCAATCCAAGCTCTAGACTTAGCTAATGAGGGCGATCGTTCTATCACCAAGACTAACGAACAAATGACTCATATTCATCAAACAGTCGAGGAAACTGGAAGAATTATCTCCGAATTAGGTGATAAGTCTACAAATATTGGTACTATAGTGGAAACGATCAAGGCCATTTCAGATCAAACAAATCTACTCGCCCTTAATGCTGCCATTGAGGCTGCTCGAGCTGGAGAACATGGTCGTGGGTTCAGCGTTGTTGCCGAAGAAATCCGCAAACTTGCTGAACAATCCACTATTTCCAGCGCTCAAATCGAACATATTATACACGACATTAAAATTAATGTAGAACGAGCGATTACCAGCATGAACGCCGAAAAGGAAGTTGTTCTAAATGGTTCACAAATAATCAATGAGGCTCAGAAAGCCTTTAGTCGCATTGTTGATAGCACCCAAATTGTTAATCGAAAAATCAAAGAAGTATCGGAATTCACCAAACACATTTCATTCAGTTCCGAACATATTGCTAAAGAGATAACCCAAGTGGCTGCTGTTAGTCAGGAGACGACTGCTCAAACTGAGGAGGTAGCCTCCAGTAGTACTGAACAAATGACATCTATGCAAGAAATCAAAGCTTCAATTGCCGAACTTTCTACTGCTGCCATCGAATTACAAGCTGGAGCCCATAAATTTAAGTCGCGTTAATCCGTAGTTGAATAAGAATCCACAACAAAGAAAACGGTTGCTCATCATAATAGGCGACCGTTTTCTTTTTGGACTATCATAAAGTCTTCATTTTTTTCTCTAATCTGCAACTCAGCAAGTAGTAATATGCAAAGCAAGAGACATTTAATAATGCATCATGAATTTTACAACCCCCAACCCTCATTAAAAACAATCTCATTAATCCCTTTGCGGGGACGAGGATGCTTTTCTTCCGCTGCATAACCTAACGGCGTAATAGCGACAACACGGACACCCTCAGGAACATTAAGCACTCTTTTCACTATTTCTTCATTGAATAAGGCCATCCAACACGTACCCAATCCTAGTTCAGTCGCTGCCAAAACAAGATGTTCCATCGCCAAACCCGCATCAAGCATCATGTAATCTTTTTCTTCCCAAACCTCAGATTCATTAGGAAGAGCACAAAGCACAACAACAACTGGAGCCTGTACAATTGCTTTACGTCCGGGGTTACCTTCGCTGAAAGTTGCAGTTATTGCAGTTCGCAATTTTAAATCCTTTACCACAACAAACCTCCAGCATTGAAGGTTTTTCCATGAGGGGGCCAATCGGGCACATTCCAAAATATAATCCAGCTTTGTCTGTTCAATAGGCTTGTCCAAATAAGCACGTATGCTCCGTCGTTGTTGGATAATCTCTAATAAATTCATTTCTCACAACATCCTTTCAACTCGATGCATGATGTTCATGCTCGATGTTCGTTATTCGTTATTCTTTATTCTTTATTCGTTATTCGTTATTCGTTATTCGTTATTCGTTATTCGTTATTTTATTATACATTATGCATTGTATTAACCTCCTCTTCCCACCAAGGCGCACTCGTCAGACTTAAAGACCTTTTCCCGTCTTCGTCACCCTCTAAAAATGCTGACCCCTCAAAAGAATCTACCCTTAAATACGCTCCTTCAAAACCATTATCTTCCCTAGCTAAATTAAATTTTTGTTCATTGACAATTGAAGTGTTAATGATATGTGGTGCTTGATCATCTACCTTTGTCCACTGATTCTCCCCTACAGTTTGCCAATCATCCGCCTTAGACCAAGCAGGATGATAAGCAGGAGGCCTTCTTGTTCCTGAGTTATAACTTACTTTGCGATTCAAACTCCCAGCTCCGAAGGCTCCCGCAACAGAACTTAACAAAGCACCTATTAGCAATACTTGTAAAAAACCCATTCCACGAACAGGCGTGAATAGAGCCAGAAGCAGGCTGCCGATCGCCACAAAACCAGCCCCTACAAGAGTTCCAAAAATCCAGTTACTAGTTTCCTTACCTGTTCGATAGCCCCCTATTAAGCAACTAGCCACGAGACCAATATCAACAAGTTGAGAAACATTCACCACCCCTAACCCCGTTGACGACCAAAGTATTCCAACTACTAATGTCAAAATAGTAATTAATAGTGCTGTACTAACTCCCCGAAGTATCGCTTTACCCATCCTTCCTTTCCCTCCTTAAAAATAGGTATTTGACTCATTAAGTTTACGTCAAACCTGTCCTTTTGATGTCTAACATTATTTACAAATTACCTTTCATCTTATTCCTGGTATTTTTTACCTGCACAAATCATCAACAGAGTTCACTCTCTCTGAATACATTAAAGCAATATCGATTAAGGGAGGGATTTAGATGGATTATGCACGCTACGTTGTACAACAGGGCGATAGTATTTTCAAAATCGCTAGGAATTTCCATGTAGAAATGACCGCTATAATTGAACTCAACCATATAAAACACCCCGATCGAATTTATCCTGGTCAGTTACTCCTGTTACCCCTATTAGAAACTAGTGGATCCATCTTAAGTGAGATCACTGAGCCTAATTTCACTTATGCAATGTGGTTATATGAAACTTACGCCGGTAAGGATTCCGAATTAAGTGCCATTACTACTTACCTCTATCAAGCGGTAATTCTCGATCACCCAGAATTCGATGCTTTATTACAACCTATTACTTTGGATGAGATGGGGCATCTTGATCATTTAGCAAGGGCTCTCCGCCATCTTGGTGTTGATCCCCGTTACGGATCATTTAGCAAAGGACATTGGGTCGATTGGAGAGCTTCCTATGTTGATTATACTACCGATCTTTGTTCCCTACTAGATCTAAATATGGAAGATGAAACCAAGGCCCATAAACACTATTTGGATCTTGCCCACAAAATACTCATCCCCGAGATTCAGTTAATTTTAACCCAAATGGCCGCTGATGAAGAACGACATTGCCAATGTTTTGCGGAAGCTAAAAGACAATTTTGTTCTAAAAGATTGATATATGACTCACCACTTGATCTGGCTTCTCAGCCTGATTACCAAATACCTGAGAACTAAGAAAACTTGGCTGGTGCCAAGCTTTGGTAAAAACAGCCGTCTTAGTTGAACTTATGCACTCAAAAATTTATACTTTCAGAAATGCTAAAAGACAAAGGCATACGACAAACCTTTGGCGTATGCCTTTTTTGCACTCTAAAAGGCAATCAATCATTTATTACAAAGTTTAACTAATAGAACCAACTCATACTTAAGATAAATATGAGATAAAATCCGCCACCTAACAATAGGTGCGTTGGTAAAATAAAGCCCCTTCGTTTTAGTATAAAGTAGAACATCCCAGCAGAAATCAAAGCCAACAGAACACTCCAAAGTGCCAGTGGTTCAAGTTTCCACGGAGTTAAGATCATTCCCAGCGCAGGAATAACCGAACTCTGGAAAACCATCGCACCAGTAATATTGCCTAAAGCCAACGTATCCTTTCCCCGTCGTAGCCATAGCACACTATTGAACTTTTCGGGTAATTCAGTGGCAATAGGGGTAATGATTAAAGAAAGTAAAAAAATAGAAATTCCCGCATCTCTTGCTACGGACTGAACCGCTTGAACGAAACCATGAGCCCCAGCAATTATGGCGATTAAAGCCAAGGCAATTTGAACAATAATAACAACTGATGAAGGTTGTCGCACCCGCCTTGCCAAATATAGTGATGGTAAATTATTATTTTCTCGTCTAAGAGGGTTAGCTCTTAGGGTAATTATGACATAAAAGAAGTAAAAGCCTAATAAAAGACAAGCAACAAAACTTTTATAGTTATGATTAGGCAGAAACGTTGCTAACATAGCTATTGTATAAACCAGAAGGAAAAAACTCAAATCGCGTTGCATAACTTGAGTATCAACAGACAGTGGCTTGTTATTCTTTCGAAATAATATGGCAGCTAATCCGGAGATAAAAAGAGCTAAGGTTACCAACATAAAAGGTGCACCCAAAATAGCGCCAATCCCCACTTCAGCCCTATCGGTTTTTGACCCATCACCAAAAAAGGCCATAATTGGAACCATTGTTTCCGGTAGAGCAGTCCCCACTGCTGCTAAAATACTGCCTACAGCCCCTGCCCCCAATTTAAGTCTTTCCCCCAGCCATTCCACCGCATTTGTAAAACCCTCAGCTCCAAGAAGAATAATACCCAAACTAATAATCAACAATGCCCTATCACTCAAGGTTTACCAACCACCTTCTCAGAGGTCAGATATCAGAAGCCAGAGGTCAGAATCGTAAAGCACGACTATGACAGGAATCAGCGTTCATCGATCTGAGTCAAATTTTCGAACGTCGAACTAAGTTATCAGTATCCAAATCTTGTATTTCGCATCTCCGATCTCTAGCCTTGGGCTTCGGACTACGGAAATCTGATCTCTAGCTTCTGACCTCCGTCTTCTGATAACGTATGCCCGTTGTATCGTTTTATTCCTTATCTTGGCCTTATTCTATTTCCTTATCAATTTCTTCGCAATTTTCTTCTTTGACTAGAATTTGCTCAATAGCTTCGTGAAGTTCTTCCTTGCCAATTCCAGTTTCGGCAGAAAAAGGTAAGATTAACTGCCAATCATTAATATTAAAACTCTCAGCAATTATCTTTAAATGTTTTGGCCACTGACCCCGAGGCACTTTATCAACTTTTGTAGCTACAACTAAAGTTGGAATTCCCTTTTTGCGCAACCACCTTTGCATCTCCTGATCCTCTTGACTCGGTGGGTGACGAATATCAACAATTTGGAGGACTGCCAGCAGATTTTCCCTTCGGCCCAAATACTCTTCCATCATTTTTCCCCACTGGTCTTTGATCTCTTTGGCTACTTTAGCATAACCATAGCCTGGCAAATCCACTAAGAACCAAGCTTCATTAACACGGTAAAAATTCAAAGTCCGAGTCTTACCAGGAGTTCCGCCAGTCCTTGCTAAGTTTCGGCGACCCAAAAAACGATTAATCAACGAAGACTTGCCCACATTCGATCGACCAGCCATAGCTATCTCTGGAATATCTTCCTCTGGATACTGTCCGGGATTAACTGCGGAAGCCACATATTCGGCATTTTTAATAATCATAAAATTATAGATCTCCTCTCTGTGAATACTTCATCAAGCGTTGCCTTATCCGTGTGAAAAAAAGAAGACTTGGCTTGTGCCAAACCTTCAACATTCGCTTCATTTGCCATCACAATACCTAATTGTGAATTGTTCATTGTGTGATCATGAATTTTCTGTTTGCATTGTATAAAGAGTATCATGGACGTACAATTCCATCGTGCCTCGTGCATCGAACCTCGACTTACTCCCTTGGACTAGCTACGGGATGTTCTTCAGGACGTGGTTTACTTACCGGAATATTGCCTGAAGATAGAACATTGTGGATAGCTACTTTTTCCAGATAGTCCACTGAAGAAGCTACAGGTAAAAGTGCTAATTCCAAGACCTCTTCCATCCTGCTAACAAAGTGAAACTCAATTTCCTGACGTACTGCTTTCGGTATTTCCTCTAAATCCTTACGGTTTTTCTCAGGAAGTATAATAACTTTAATTCCTGCGCGACGAGCCGCTAAAACCTTCTCTTTTAAGCCACCTATGGGTAAAACATTGCCGCGCAGCGTAATTTCACCGGTCATCGCCAAATCAGACCGCACCGCACGTTTCGCTAAAGCCGAGGCAATCGCTGTCGCCATGGTAATTCCCGCCGAAGGCCCATCTTTAGGAGTCGCCCCTTCGGGAACATGAATATGAAGATCTACCTTATCATAAAAATCTTCTGGTATTCCCAATTCAAAGGCATGGGCACGTACAAAGGTCCACCCAGCTTGAGCTGATTCTTTCATAACGTCCCCTAATTTACCCGTTAGAGTTAAATTCCCCTTACCAGGTAACGGGGTCACTTCAATCGTTAAAATATCTCCACCAACTTCAGTATAAGCCAAACCAGTAACAGCTCCGATTTCCGGGCTCTTCTCAGCCATCTGAAAATAATAACGCGGTACTCCTAATAAAGAATTTAGATCCTCCTCATTTAGTTGATGAGGTGTCCAAGCCTCTTTGACCCAACGTGTCGCCACTTTACGACATGCTGTAGCCAATTCCCTCTCAAGGTTTCGTACACCGGACTCTCGAGTATATCCTTGAATTAATTTAAGTAAAATCTCATCATCAAAAGGTAAGATTTCTTCTGTTAAACCGTGTGCTTTAAGCTGTTTGGGCGCCAGAAAACGCTTTGCTATATTGACCTTCTCATCCTCTGTATAGCCACTTAGAGAGATAACCTCCATACGATCTAGCAAAGGTCTTGGTACGTTCTGCAAAGAATTGGCCGTCATGATAAATAAGGTTTGAGACAAATCAAAGGGAACCTCCAAATAATGATCAGCAAAGGTACTGTTCTGTTCTGGGTCTAAGACTTCTAACATAGCCGATGCCGGATCCCCTCGGAAATCAGACGTCATTTTATCAATTTCGTCAAAAAGGAACACCGGATTGCGTGTTCCAGCTGAACGCATTCCTTGAATAACCCGCCCTGGCAGAGCTCCAATATAGGTTCTCCTGTGACCGCGGATCTCGGCCTCATCGCGAACTCCGCCCAAAGACATACGTACAAATTTACGATCCAAAGCTCTGGCGATTGATTTTGCTAAAGAGGTCTTTCCTACTCCAGGCGGACCAACAAAACAAAGAATGGGGCTCTTCATTTTTGGAGTTAATTTTCTAATAGCCAAAAACTCTAAAATCCGCTCTTTAACTTTATCTAATCCGTAATGATCAGCATTCAAAATCTCTTCTGCTTTGTTTAAGTCGATCTTGTCACGTGTAGCCTTATTCCAAGGTAAAGCCAAAAGCCAATCCAAATAAGTTCGAACAACCGTCCCTTCCGCTGAGGAAGGGGGCATCTTTTCTAAACGCTCTATTTCTTTTAAAGCCTTTTGTTCTACTTCTTTAGGGAATTTTGCCTTGGCAACCTTCTCCTTATAGTCATCCGCTTCCACTTGACGCTCATCTTTTTCACCTAATTCTTTCTGGATAGCTTTAATTTGTTCCCGCAAATAATATTCCTTCTGAGCTTTTTCCATTTGTTTACGTACACGTAAGCCAATACGCCGTTCTAATTCCAGAATTTCAATCTCACGCATGATTAACTCAGTAAGTTGCTCTAACCGCTGTTCCACATTGATAGCTTCCAAAACAAGTTGTTTATCCTGAACTTTAAGGTTTAGATGCGAAGCTACAAGATCAGCTAAACGCCCAGGCTCTTCGACCATTGAAACTGTTCCAAAGGTTTCTGTTGTAACCTTCTTACTTAGTTTAGCGTACTCTTCAAATTGATGTAATACTCCACGTGTGAGGGCTTCAAGATCAATCGTCCGACCCTTCTCAACCTCCTGATGTTCCTCAACTAACACAGTAAAATAGGGTTCTTCCGTAAAATACTCCAAAATTTTTCCACGGCAGATACCCTCGACCAAAACACGCATAGTCCCACCAGGAAGTTTAAGAAGTTGTTTAATTTCAGCCACTGTTCCAATTGAGTAAATGTCTTCGGAAGTCGGAGAATCAATTTCCGTCTCTTTTTGGGAGGCCAAAAGAACTTTTCTATCCCCTAACATAGCCTCCTCAATAGCTGCCATGGAACGTTCCCTTCCCACATCTAAATGAATTACCATATATGGAAAAACAAGAATCCCCCGTAATGGGAGTAACGGTAATTTAAGTTTTTTGGTCACGAAGAAACCCCCTATTCGATGTTCGATACGATAGTGTTCGGTGGACACTATTGCTGCCAGGCCATACCAGATAAACCTCTGTTGGACTGGCGGATCCGATGTTCGATGTTCGATGTTCGAAAGTTAACGTCCTTGATTCGTGCCTCACGCCTCGCGCCTCGAACCTCGCATTGGATGCAAAAAGCACACTAAACTTAGTGTGCCATTCTCTTCAAATAACTATTCCAATTAACTGATCTAACAACGTACTTTATAACTTATGTAACAACTTATCTGACATCTATACTAACATGTTTTACCCCGCTCAGGCAAATTACCCAGTGCGAAATCCAAGTGAGCCAGTACCTCATCTAAAGGCGGCCTTAATTCTAGCTTTTTGATTCGTTCTACGTTATCAGCCTTTTCCTCCACTAAAAGAACCTTAGTTAAAACTTCGCTAAGCTCATCGACTGGAATAACTTTAAGGCCAAATTCTTTTTCACTAAACCGTTCTTGCCAGTTTTCTCTAGGAATAAATACCCTGAGACAGCCAGCCTGACGTGCTGCTTCAATTTTAGCAGCAACTCCCCCTACGGGTTTAACCCTACCGCGAATAGATATTTCCCCCGTCATTGCCGTATAGTTATCTACTTTTTGTTGACGAATCGCTGAAACCACAGCCGTAGCAATAGCGATTCCTGCAGAGGGACCATCTAGGGGAACCCCGCCAGGGAAATTAACATGAATATAATAATCCTTACTTTCGATGTCTAGCTCCTTTCGGAGAACTGTCAAGACATTTTCAATTGAACTACGAGCCATGCTCTTTCGACGTGCCCTTTTTCCAGAACCGTCCAGTTCTTCTTCTTCAATAATTCCGGTAACTTGAATTTCGCCACAACCAGCTAAGGCTGGATAGGCTGTTACTTCAAGCTCAAGAAGTATACCCATATTAGGTCCATAGACTGCCAAGCCATTAACTACCCCAATCTGAGGTTTTGTTGGAACTTTCTTTTCAGGTCTAGGCACATACTGACCTGACATTACTACCCATTCAAGAATTCCAACACTTATCTCTGCTACTTCTTCCGTTTGAGCTATCCCTGCAGCTAATTGTACAATATTTACAGCCTCCCTGCCATTTGTTGCATAACGTTTCACAACTTCCAAGGCCCCTTCACTCATGGTGATATCCATTTTTTCTGCCGCTCCTCGAGCAATACTTACGATTTCATTCGGTAAAAGAGCTCGAAAATATATTTCCATACAACGCGAACGTATCGCTGGTGGAATCTCATCAGAACTTCTTGTTGTAGCCCCGACTAACCGAAAATCTGCCGGCAAACCATTTTGAAATATGTCGTGAATATGTGCCGGAATATTGGTATCTTCGCTACTATAATAAGAACTTTCTAGAATTACTTTACGATCTTCCAACACTTTTAATAGTTTGTTAATTTGAATGTTATGAAGCTCTCCAATTTCGTCAATAAACAAAATTCCTCCATGTGCTTTGGTAACAGCCCCAGCCTTTGGTTGGGGAATTCCAGCCATTCCCATGGCACCAGCGCCTTGATAAATCGGATCATGAACGGAACCTATTAGAGGATCCGCGATCCCTCTTTCATCAAAACGTGCTGTTGCTCCATCGATTTCTGTAAAATGAGCATTTTCTTGAAATGGAGAGAGTGGACTTTTCTTGGCCTCTTCTAAAACCAGTCGAGCAGCGGCCGTCTTCCCAATACCAGGTGGACCGTAAATAATAACATGCTGTGGATTAGGTCCGCATAAGGCTGCACGTAAGGCTTTGATCCCTTCCACTTGTCCGATAATCTCAGAGAAACTTGTCGGTCTGGTCCTCTCTGCAAGTGGAGTCGTTAACGCGATCTTACGCATCTTCTCTAACTTTTCTAATTCCTTGCGCGATTCTTTTTCCACTGAAACTTTTGTTCCATGTTGGGATTTAAGCATACCCCAAAAATAAAGCCCGATAACCACAGCAAAAATAAGTTGGATAATCATTACCAATCCGCTGAGAGCATTCATGTATTTCCCCTCCTGTGGCATGTTTCTCTTGTTAGTATTGCCACAAAAAATATAAAGGAAACTTGGTTAACCAAGTTTCCTTTATATTTTAATGCATAATTCATAATGCATAATTAAACGAACTAAATCTAAATCAGACATTATGCAGTGTGCTGTGTGCTGTGTGCTGTACATTATTCGTTGTATTGTACATCGAATATTTCCGTATCCTCATTATCCATTGTTCATTGTGCATAATGCATTAATCTACGCTGATTCCTCTTTTTTACTTTTTTTGACCTTCTCAGCAGTTACTAATAAAGGTTCTTCTTTTTTCAAAACGACATCACGAGTTACAAGACATTTCGTAACATCGGTACGAGAAGGCAAATCATACATAGCATTAAGCAAGATTTCTTCAACAATTGATCGCAGGCCACGAGCTCCAGTGTTACGTCGGATAGCCTCCTCAGAGATTGCCGTAAGTGCATCGTCCTTGAACTCCAGATTAATCCCGTCCAGTTCAAGAAGTTTTTGGTATTGTTTAATCAAAGCATTCTTGGGTTCAGTCAAAATACGGACTAAAGCATCTTCATCCAAAGCATCTAAAGTTACAATGACTGGTAATCTACCGACAAATTCCGGAATTAAACCGAATTTGAGAAGATCACCTGGCAGTATCTCTTTGAGAATCTGACCAACGTCAATATCACTTTTCTTTTGAATTTCTGCTCCAAAACCCATAACCTTTTTGCCTATCCGATTCTGAATAATCTTTTCAATACCGTCAAAAGCCCCACCGACAATAAACAAGATATTCGTTGTATCAAGCTGAATGAATTCCTGATGAGGGTGTTTACGTCCCCCTTGAGGAGGAACACTAGCTACCGTACCTTCCAAAATCTTTAGTAAGGCCTGTTGAACACCCTCACCAGAAACATCTCTAGTTATTGAAGGATTCTCCGATTTACGAGCAATTTTGTCTATCTCATCAATATAAACTATACCCTTTTCCGCTTTTTCAACATCATAGTCTGCGGCTTGAATCAGTTTCAATAGGATATTTTCTACGTCCTCACCGACATACCCCGCTTCCGTCAGTGAAGTCGCATCAGCAATGGCAAAAGGAACGTTGAGGACTTTAGCTAAAGTGGAGGCAAGCAACGTTTTACCTGAGCCTGTTGGACCTAACATGATGATATTTGATTTCTGCAATTCAACATCATCCATTTTCATTCCCATGTTAATCCGTTTATAGTGATTATAAACAGCTACAGCTAAGGACTTTTTTGCTTGTTCCTGACCGATCACATATTGATCTAAAATCGTTCGAATTTCCTTGGGTTTAGGAATATCGCCGATTTCTAGTCCCAAGTCATCACTAAGTTCTTCCTCAATAATTTCATTACACAACTCAATGCATTCGTCACAAATATAAACCCCCGGACCAGCTACAAGTTTTTTAACTTGCTCTTGAGTTTTCCCGCAGAACGAACATTTAAGTTGGTTTTTTTCGTCGTTATACTTTGCCATCCTCTCACCTCTCTACCTCAGAATTTCCCCCAGCACACTACCTTATGCATTCTGTTCAGTTAAATAAGTCATAATTTTTTGAGAAATCAGACTTTGTTTAAAGCCCTCTAAATCCCCGCGCGCCACAAGGTTTTTTCTCAAGATTTCAACTTTTTGACCATAGACTTGAGCCATTTTTTCCAATTCTTCATTAACTTCTTCTTCGGAAGCCGAAATTCCTTCTACTTTAGCAATCGCATCCAAAACAAGTTCGGTTTTCACCCCTTCAGCAGCTTGGGGGCGAAAACGTTCTCTCATATCCTGTTCATTTGAATTAGTATACATATAATACTGTTCTAACGATAAGCCTTGGTAAGATAGATTTCGGACTAAATCTTCTGCCAAAACATCTACACGAGATTCAATCATTACTATGGGGATTTCTACACTGGCGTTATCAACAGCCTTAGCAATTATGGCATTCCGGTAATTAGTCTCTGCACGTTCCTCCACGGCTTTAATTAATTTACTCCGGATATCTGTCTTCAATTCTTCTAACGTTTCAAACTCACTGATATCTTTGGCAAATTCATCGTCCAAAGCGGCTAACTCTTTACGTTGAATCTTATTAACTTTTACCTTAAATAATGCATCCTTACCAGCAAGGTCTTCACTATGATATTCAGTTGGGAACTGCACATTGACATCGGCTTCCTGTCCAACTTCAATTCCGATCAATTGTTCTTCAAAGCCAGGGATAAAACTTCCAGATCCGATGACTAAATCGTGATTCTCACCTTTACCACCAGCAAAGGCAACCCCGTCAACAAAACCTTCATAATCAAGCGTTGCGGTATCCCCTTGGGCTACCGTCCCTTCCTCTAAGTTAATTAAACGTGCATGCTGCTCTTGCTTACGCTTAAGATCTTCATCGACTTGAGCATCCTCAACAACTGTAGCTTCCTTCTCCACCTCAAGGCCTTTGTATTCACCCAATGCAACCTCAGGCTTAACCGTCACTTTTGCCTTAAAGATCAGGTCTTTTCCTACTTCAAGTTGAACCATATCAACCTCTGCCCGATCGACAGGAACTATACCGCTTTCTATAACCGCTTGAGAATAGGACGATCCTAACAAATGATCAACAGCCTCATTTAAGAGAGCTTCAATTCCCACATGCAGTTCAACCATCTTCCGCGGAGCTTTTCCCTTCCGAAATCCTGGAATATTGACCTTGCTCCCCATTGTTTTCGCTGCTTGATTAACCGCAGAAGATAATTTATCCGATTCAACAGTTACTTCGAGCTGAACAACGTTCTTTTCTATTTTTTCCACAATCACCGACATACATACTCCCCCTTAAAACTTCACTTTATATTGTGAAAGGCCGCAAGCAGATTCTCATTTAGTCTTGCCGATTTATCAAGACCGCAAACCACCGCAATACCCAACGCACTTAAAAAATGCATAATTATGAATTAAATAATGCTCAATGATCAATGCTCAAATTCATAATACTATGAAAAGAGAGCAATTAATCTGATCTATTTTACCAGAATTAGCTCGTTAAATCAAGCATTCTGTTAGTTATTGCAGTTGTTCTCTGATAGTCTATCCCTATTCAACCAGCGACTAAGGAGTTCCTCCCTACTGATCCAAACTATTTTGGGCTGCCCTTGTAAGATTTTATAACTTGCTGACTTTCCAACCGGATGATAAATCCACAAATTCAACTTTTGAAGAACACCAACCCCACGATTAACCCAAGTTGAGGAAACCTCCTGAATATGAAAACCTAAACCCTTTACCCCACGATTTAATAAAGAAACTCCCATAAAAACTTGTATTCCCATATAGTCAGAATTATCGTTTATATACGCGGCTAAATCAGGCAAAGACTCCCGAGTTTGTCTAAGAACTTTAATTCCAATGGTCTGGGTATCTGTACCCTTTCCACTCAAACGCAAACTATCCAAATGTAGTTCTACAACTCTATCTCCTTTTTTAGCAAGTATTCGTCCGTCTGCACTATATAATTTTGGTCCCTTGTAATCAATCTTAGACAAACGGAATAAGTTTTTAGAATCTATTCTCTCAATATGATAAAAATGGGCAAAAGCATTTTCCCACTCTTGCCATAGACTAAAAACCATTCTCTTCCAGATGTTCCAGTCAGGTAATTGGAGTGGAACTACGGGAAGTTTTTTTTCCATAACCAGCCGTTGACATATAATTTCTAAGGCCTGCAGGGTATGTTCAGTAGCCCCTGTTTCGCCTCCACTATCGTGTAAAACTATGATTCCGCCTGCCCTCGCCTTCTTAATAATTCTTTGGGAGATTTGTTCAGGTTTACGTTTGACCTGCCAATCATGTCCTTCGATATTCCAAAGAACAATCCGTTTGTGATGTCTTTTCATCCACCACCAAGTTACTAAATTAAAAGTCCCCCACGGAGGACGCACCAACTCAATTTGCTGACCCGTATATTTTTCAAGAGTAGCCGCCCCTTCCTCCCACTCACGCCAAGTTGCCCAAGGTGATAACAGCCAAGCATACCGATGCTTCTGAGAATGCAGACCAATCTGATGCCCTTGGGCAAGAATCTCTTTGCTTAACTCAGGGCACTCTGCAACCTTTGCCCCAACTAAAAAAAAAGTAGCTCTGACTTTATTACGAGCTAAAACGTCCAAAACCTTCGGAGTTAACACTGGGTCTGGGCCATCATCAAACGTCAAAGCAACGCCTGAGGTATATTGCCTTTTCCAACAGCTAATTCCAAGACGGTGCAAAAACAAATCAGGAATGACCGTATAGACAAGCACTCCGCAAATAAATAAAACAAATATATAAAATACCCAAGCCATAATTTTCTCCTTAACCTTTTTCCTAGAGCATTTTTCTCTATTCTTAGTGATTTCACAAAAAAGTCGGCTAATTACAGAATAAGCACAATCTAAATTCTCCGTACCAAGCCCGTAAAATCACCGGTGGAATTCCCGTCCCCGAGTGCAGACGATGGTACAGAATGTGCAAAATGTCGAACATGCAAGAGTGATTTACTTACCTCACCCTATCTTTTGCGCCATTTTTCGATTCTTAACAAGCTTCAACATATAATTCACCGCTCGTTCAGCAGAATGCCCAGCAACCGCTTTCTCTGCTGCTAATCGCATATTTTTTAACTCTTGGGGCTGACTAATTAAGGTTTGTAAAATTCTTTCCAACTCCTCGCCAGTATCGGCAACTAACCCTGCCCCAATTTTCTCTACAAAAATAGCATTTGCTTCTTCCTGGCCAGGAATAGGCCGAAAAATCACCATAGGTAACCGCTTAGTTAAAGCTTCAGAAACAGTAAGGCCACCTGCCTTGGTAATAATTAAATCTGCCGCAGTCATTAGCTCCTCCACATTTCTAACATAGCCTAAGCGCAGGATAGGATTACGCGCCTCCGAAATAATAGTATCCAAGGACTTGAATAATTTCTCATCCTGACCACAGACAATAATTGCCTGAACTGGAGCCTCAGATTCAGCAATAATTTTACTAACCCATTTAGCCCCACCGAGAACTCCATACGCTCCACCCATAACCAACAAGGTTAGGCGCTCTATATCCAAACCTAATTTTTGATATATAATCTGTCGATCCATTGAAACTTCGAATTTCGGACTAACTGGAATCCCCGTAACTTTAATTCGTCTCTTTTCAATACCCCTAGACACTAATCCATCGCAAACCTCTTGACAGCCAACAATGTATAGATCTACACCAGGATGTATCCATTGACTATGAATTGCATAATCAGTCACAACAGTAATCAAGGGAATATCTAAAGCATGCTTTAAGCGTAATTGTGCCAGAATCCCGGCAACTGTTGGATAAGTACATATTATTAAATCAGGTTGTAAAGAATGGATGTACTCTAAGAACCCGCGCCTTCCCAAGCCGTTAAGAAAACGTTGAAAGACTGAATGAGGTGAGATCTTGGAGGTTCGATAATAGAATTTACCCCAGAGTTTAGGGGTGTGTTTGATAAGTTCGATATAAGTACTCTTAATAACTGAATTGATAGTTTTATTCAGGAATTCGCCAAAATCCAAGTGCATTATTTCAGCACTTGGCTCCTTGGCACGGATTGCTTCAAGAATTGCTTCGGCCGCACGTACATGACCTGCTCCAAACGCTGCCGAAAAGATAAGTACACGTAATTTTATCACCAAGCACCCCCCTTATACTCATTATTATTCTCTAGCGAAATTGGCTTTTCCATACATTCAGATCAAATTTTTCTTTTTTATAGTCAGGTTTCGATTATCTTATATATTAAGGACTTTTAGCCAAATCCCTTTATTATTTATTACATTACCAGCGCCATTATAGCTTTATGAGCGTGTAGCCTATTCTCAGCCTCATCAAAGACTACCGACTGCGGCCCTTCAAAAACTTCCTCGGTTATTTCTTCACCACGATGAGCTGGTAGACAATGCAAAACAATGGCGTCTTGCGCTGCAAGCTTTAAAACCTCCGAATTAATTTGATAACCCTTAAAAGCTTTACTACGAATTGCGGCCTCCTCCTCCTGACCCATACTTGCCCAAACATCAGTATAGAGAACATCCGCATCAAGGACAGCCTCAAGTGGATTATCGACCACTTCAACCTGCCCACCATATTTTTGGGCGTCAGCTCTAGCCAAAGCAACTATTTCCGGATCCGGTCTATACCCGTCTGGGGAAGCGATGACAACGTGAAGGCCCATTTTTGCACCACCGATCAGTAAGGAGTGTGCCATATTGTTCCCGTCTCCTACATAGGTCATTTTTAAGCCCGCTAATCTCCCTTTATGTTCTTGAATAGTGAGTAAATCTGCTAATACTTGAGTAGGGTGTAGTAGATCAGTTAGACCGTTAATAACGGGTATTGTGGCATGCTCTGCTAAATCTAAAACCTCTTGATGGCTGAAGGTTCGTATCATAATTCCGTCCGCCATACGCGAAAGTACTCTAGCAGTATCCGCTATGGGTTCCCCTCTCCCCAACTGTATATCGCGACTACTCAAAAACAGAGCCTGTCCACCTAGTTGATATATTCCGACCTCAAAAGCCACCCGAGTACGTGTTGAAGACTTTGTAAAAATCATAGCTAAAGATTTACCCTGCAGAATGGGATGGGGAATACCAGCCTTACGCTCAGCTTTCAGTTTCCTAGCCACTTCCAGCATATACCTGATTTGCTCTGGGGTAAAATCTCGCAGACATATATAATCTCGCCCTATGAACTGTTCTTTATCAATCTTGAACATGTTCCAACCATCCTTTTGCTTTTTTGTCTATACTATATATGGCGCAGTTTTAACTTTTAACTAAAGAACAGGTACAGCCTTACCTTTAAACGGTTCAATAAAAACCTCCATTTCGCCACCACACACCATTCCGTCTTCCTCTACTATATCATGCGTTAAATTTACATCCATCAGGGTCACTTTCCCAGTTTCAATCACGCGGAAGGCCTGCCTCCTTACTTCCGCTTCTCCACATCCTCCACCAATCGTTCCCGCCGTACGACCATCACGATAAAATAAAACTTGAGCACCAGCCTTGCGTGGCGTAGATCCCTTAGTAGAAATTATCGTAGCAACAGCTACTTCTTCCGCTTGATTTAATTGAAGAATAGCTCGAAGCACTTTATCATCCACAGTTGTTCCCTCCGTTTAGAGTTTTTAAACCCTTACTATAACCTAGGCGATTAAGCATAATAATCTCTGCCATAATGCTTACTGCAATTTCTTCGGGAGTTTGGGCTCCAATATCCAGACCAATCGGAGTGTAAATATTTTGCAACTGTACCTCTGTAAAACCATCAGCACTAATCTCGCGAAACAAAGCCGCCACTTTACGCCGACTGCCAATCATCCCCACAAAAGCTGCTTTGGGTTGAACTAAGATCTCTTCTAAACAAATTTTATCATGCCGATGTCCACGAGTCACAATAACCACATAAGTACTCTTATCAAACTTTAATTGACGAATTGCCTTCCGAAAATCTTCACAAAGCACTTGATCCGCTTGCCAAAAACGACTTTTATTAGCAAAGGACAACCGATCATCAACTACACTCACCTTATAATCAAGCATTTTACCCAGATTAACTAAGGGCAGAGCAATATGCCCACCACCCAGAACAATTAAATGGGGTTTGGGATTAATGGGATCCAAAAATACTCTTAAGTTAATCTCTTGCCACAAGCACTCGACAACCTTAGATTGTTTAGTTTGCAAAACCTCCTGCAAATCCGCTGGATTTAATATTTGCAGATCAATATCTCCCCAACAAAGCTCGCCTTGACTATCAAGTAAAAATTTTGTTCCTGTAGGACGGTATGCGGAATGACCAACAATGATAGTTCCAATCACTCCTCTTTCATTAGACGTAAGCAACGAATCAAGTGCAAGATAAAATTCGTTCATTATTGATCTACCCTTCTCATCACTCAGAATGATATAAAAGCAATAAACTAACTTCTTTCTACTTTAGCAAAATATTTCAGGTTATACAACTATAAGAAAATCTTTAGTAAATCTTAACATATTAATTCCCCCTTTTTGAGCTGCTTGGCTTAAAATAAAACTACTAGGAAGGTGAAGTTTATATGGCTAATCAAAAAAACAAATTGGAACTATCGTGTAATAGTTTCCCAAATAGAATGCGTTTCTTGTTGAAATTCTTTAAAATGCCTAATCAAATTGGTAGCGTGACCCCTAGTTCGCAATTTTTGACAAAATCAATGATGAAGTCAATTAATTGGGACAAAGTTGAATCCATTGCAGAACTAGGAGCTGGGAACGGAGTTTTCACTCAGTCAATTTATAAACTAAAACGTCCCAGCTGCCGAGTAGTCATATTTGAGAAAGATGATGAGATGCGTAACCGCCTGGCAAACATTTACTCTGAGTTTGATTACAGTGATGACGCCCAAGATCTGCTCAATGTACTTAAAGAATTAGATATCCATGAAGTAGATTGTATTGTTTCTGGATTACCCTTTACCTTGTTTCCTCAGCAAACAAGAGACGTCATTCTTAGTGAAGTGATTAAGTCCTTAAAGCCAAATGGGCTTTTCATTGCCTTCCAATATTCCTTACATATGCAGAAACAATTGAAGAAAAACTTTTCTTCTGTGGATATCAAGTTCATGCCTTTAAACATGCCGCCTGCTTTTGTATACATTTGCAGAAGATAATATTAAGAGCTTCAATTGCTAGCGACGATTAAAGACAATACAGTCAAAGGAGACATCATGAAGACAATTGGTGTTATTGATATCGGTTCAAACTCTATTCGTTTAGTCGTCGTTAAGATCCTCGGTCATAACTCGTATGAAATTATCGATGAAGTCAAGCAATCCATTCGTTTAGGTAAAGACCTAACCCCAGATGGTAAACTTAACCCCGTACGAATGGAAAAAGCTCTCGATACTCTGCGTTTTTATAAGAATCTATGTGAAGCTTGGTCCACTGATAAATTAATTATCGTCGCTACTGAAGCGGTACGAAAGGCTTCGAATCAGCAACTATTCCTTGACAGAATCAAAAATGAGCTTAATCTACCAGTAAAGGTTTTAAGCGGAGAGCAGGAAGCTTTCTATGACTATTTTGGTGCTATCAATTCTTTAGATCTCACAAACGGCCTAATTATGGATATTGGTGGAAGTAGTACTGAGTTAGTACTGGTCAAAAATCGAAAAATGATGAACTGGATCAGTTTGCCTTTCGGGGCGATTAATTTATCTGAAAAACTCAACTTTCTTAACCCTCCGGACCATGCTGAAGAAGTATTGACTACTTTTTTAGAGGATTGTTTTAGCAAAATCTCTTGGCTAGTAAAGGGCCTACCGCTAATTGGTATTGGCGGTACGTTTCGTAATATTGCCAAAATAGACAAAAAACTAAGGGATTACCCTCTAGAACTTTCTCACAATTATTGCTTAAATCGCAATCAATTCGAAGAGATTTATACCCTTGTAAAAAACACACCCGTTGAAGCAAGAAAAACAATCAAAGGTTTGTCTAAAGATCGAGCAGATATTTTCTTAGGGGCCATAACAGCTATTAAAACATTGTTAACAATTTGCTCTTCAACGGATATTTGTATAAGTGGTTATGGATTGCGTGAGGGTTTAATTTTCGAGTATATCTTCAAAAAAAATATGAACCCACTTAAAAATGTACTCGATTTTTCACTGGGAAATCTTCTGACAAACTATGACTTAAATAAAAAGCATGCTTTTCATGTTTGGCAGCTCTGTCAATCCTTATTTGTTCAGCTTGAACCAATCCATACCATGGAAAAATCCTTGATTAAAGTTTTGAAGACTGCAGCACTGCTCCATGATTGCGGTATTAATATTAGCTACTATGACCATCATTTGCATTCCTTCTATATCATTCTTAACTCTCGGATCAATGGTTTAACTCACCGAGAATTGATTATGGCAGCCTATATTACAGCTTTACATCGCAAAGAAGACCTTATAATAAACCCTGTGCATAAAGTTTTACTAAGTGAACAAGACATTGAATGCGTACGTAAACTGGGTGTCATTTTAAGGCTTGCTGAAGGCCTTGATCGAAGGATGAACTCCAATATTAAGGACATTAAATGCAAGTTAGAAACAGACGTATTAAAGTTAAAACTCCTAGCTCAAGGACCAACAGACATTGAAGTATTAGAGACTAAAAATGCCAGTTCAGTTTTCACCAAAATTTTCCGCAAAGAATTGTCTATTGATGTCAAAAAGCTATGATGGGTCGCAACTGAAACTTTGGTTTTTCTCATTTATTTTGTTCAGAATGAGCTATGGCTAATTCATACAAAACTTCCTGGCTATTAACCAACTTTTTACCGCTCTTATTAACTTTAACGTAAAAACCATCAGGGTTTAAGACTCTAGCCTTCAGTGTATCCTGCAAACCTACGTCCAAAATGTTTTTTACTTCTTGTTTTCTTCCCAGGTCTTCAACTGGAAACAAAAGTTCCACACGCCGATCAAGATTACGAGCCATCCAATCAGCACTAGATAAATAAATAAGTTCTTTACCATCATGAAGGAAGTAAAAAATACGGCTATGTTCTAAAAAACGCCCCACAATACTCCTAACGGTAATATTTTCGCTAACGCCCGAAATCCCTGGTCGAAGGCAACAAATTCCTCGTACAATCAGTTGAATTTCTACTCCACAGTTAGAAGCCGCGTAAAGGGCCATAATAATCTCCTGATCCACTAGCGAATTAACTTTGGCGATAATGCGAGCCTTCTTACCATGCTTGGCATTTTCCGCCTCCTCTTCGATTAATTGACGAAATCTCTGTCTTAAGCCCAGAGGAGCAATCGTAAACTTGTACATATCGACTGGTTGAGAAACCCCAGATAACATGTTAAACAGAGCCGAAGCATCAGCACCGAATTGGGGGTTAGTCGTAAATAAACCAAGATCGGTATAAATTTTAGCCGTCACGTCATTATAATTTCCGGTACTCAGATGAACATAACGTTTGATACCCTCTTCTTCCTGTCGAACAATTAAGAGCACTTTGCAGTGCGTTTTTAAGCCTATTAAACCATAAATCACATGGCAATCGGCTTCTTCAAGCCGTTTTGCCCAATGGATATTATTTTCCTCATCAAATCGGGCTTTCAGTTCCACCAAAACGGTAACTTGTTTCCCATTTTCTGCCGCAAGGGCCAAAGCCTCAATAATGGGTGAATTCCCACTCAATCTATACAAGGTCTGTTTAATTGCCAAAACATTGGGATCAATAGCAGAAGTACGAACAAGCTGAACAACTGGGTCAAACGACTGATAGGGGTGATGAAGTAAAATATCTTGATCAGAAATTGCTCGAAAGATATCAGGCTCCTGTAAAAATGGAATAACCGACTGTGGTTCAAGAGGAGTATAGCGCAAATGTTCAAAACCCTCTAACCGACTAAGTGACGCTAAAAAAGTCAGATCGATTGGTCCCTGAATTGTATAGACTTCTTCAGAAGATACTTCCAGTTCTTCCTTCAAGCTTACCAACAAAGGTTTAGCAAGTCCTTTCTCCACCTCTAACCTGATAACCGCTCCCCATTTACGTTGCAGCAAAGACTGTTCTATGGTCTCTAAGAGGTCTTCTGCACCCTCCTCGTCCCAGTCTAGGTCGGCGTTACGAGTAATCCTATAATTTCCCGCAGCTATGATCTGATACCCACGAAACAACTTCTCTAGGTTTAGCTTAATAATATCTTCTAAAAAAATAAACGTTTTGCTCCTAGAAGCAGAACGAATTTCCACTAAGCGAGGTAATACAGAGGGAACTTGAACTGTGGCAAAAAGTTCAGCTTCTTTGTTCTTAATCAACAAAGCTATATTCAGGCTTTTATTAAGAATCAAGGGAAAAGGTCTGCTCCTATCCACGACTAGTGCGGTAAGAACAGGATAAACATTCTGAAGATAATAATTTTGCACAAATTTTTTTTGACTTTTATTAAGATCTTTCCCCTCAATAAACTTAATCCCTTCCTTTTTCAAGGACTTAACAAGGGAACGGTGATAACAATTATATTGATCAGTCATCATTTGGTGAGCACGTTGCGTTATTCTCTTCATTTCTTCCCTAGGAGTAAGCCCAGAAGGATCAGGTTTATCCACGCCGACTAGAATTTTATCGCGTAAAGAGGCCACTCTCACCATGAAAAATTCATCCAAGTTAGAGCTAGTGATAGTAGCAAATTTGAGTCTCTCCAACAGCGGAACTTTTAGGTCTTGGGCCAATTCCAGCACTCTTGCATTAAATTCCAGCCAACTTAACTCACGATTTAAAAAGTTGGGCGGTAGACTGTATTTATTATCCATAATATCATCCTTAACGTTTAATAAAACAATTAAGTCCTTCTCCAATTATCCTTTATTTACTTTGTAAATTTAGCTTCCAAGCGTAGGGCAACGTTAACTAAAGCAATCATCACTGGAACTTCGATCAATGGTCCAATCACTGCAGCGAAAGCCTGCCCGGAGTTAATTCCAAAGATAGAGACAGCCACCGCTATGGCAAGTTCAAAGTTATTACTGGCTGCCGTAAAAGCTAAGGTCACTGTTTGACTATAAGGAATGTTTTGCTTCCAACCCATATAGAAAGATACAAAAAACATGATCAGGAAATAGACCAATAAAGGAATTGCAATCCGTACGACATCAAGTGGAAGTGACACAATGTACTGCCCTTTCAACGAAAACATCAGAACGATAGTAAAGAGCAAGGCTATTAAAGCCAGAGGGCTAATTTTGGGTACGAATTTTTGTTCATACCACTCCTTGCCTTTACTCGGCAACAAGATAAATCGAGTGAGCATCCCAGCTAAGAACGGTATACCCAGATAGACTAATACACTTTGGGCAACCTCCCAAATGCTCAAATGAAAGTTCATATTCGATGTTGTTAGACCAAGCCAACCTGGCAGGACTGTTATAAACACATAAGCATAAATAGAGAAAAAGAGCATTTGGAAGACAGAGTTTAAGGCCACCATGGCAGCAGCATACTCGGAGTTTCCTTTCGCAAGACTATTCCAAACGATAACCATGGCAATACAACGGGCCAATCCGATTAAGATGAGTCCCTCCATGTATTCAGGATAACCATGCAGAAAAATTATAGCCAGTAAGAACATCAGAACAGGTCCGATCAACCAGTTTTGGACAAGCGAAATGAGCATGACTTTCTTGTTTTTGATCACTAAACCCATTTCTTCATATTTGACCTTGGCTAAAGGAGGGTACATCATAACAATTAAGCCAATAGCAATCGGAATTGAGGTAGTGCCTACCTGAAACTGGTTTAACCAATCGGAAATCTCTGGGAACAGATAACCGATTCCTACACCGAGAGCCATCGCCAGAAAAATCCATAATGTAAGATAACGATCCAGTGTAGAAAGTTTACCGCGGAGGGGTAGTTCATTATTCATCATTCAACCTCCAAATTATATAAATCATGGTTATTTGATTCCCTCCGCAACAGCCACCAACCTTGTTAGTAATGGTTTCAGCATACTTTTACCAACTTCTCTGATCCCTTCCATACGATTTCCTCCTTAAATCAACTTTTTTTGATGATACATTTTTAAAAAAGCTTAAAGCTTAAAATTCGCCCCCAATTGTTTAATGTACTCTTTAAATGTTTCAGGGTTTAAAAAGTAATACTTCCATTTTCCTTTGGGTTCTTCTGTTACAAGTTCTGAGTCGATGAGTTCCTTCATATGATAAGAAACCCTAGACTGAATCATACCGAACTCCTCCATGATCTCACAATTACATACTCCCCCCATCGTCGGCGAACAATAAAATTGTGAGTCGGTACCACGATGATTGACCAACATCAAGAGAATTTTATAGCGTATGGGATCAGCTAGGGCTTTAGATATTTTAACTGCATTTATCATAAATAGATTATATCAAAATATCTTGATGGATGCAATTTAAAAAAGATCCTTCTCTTTAGGCTATGCTTGACCCACAATGCTTCCAACAAATGGGTGAACTCGACATAAACATTGCCAGGCTCTTTCTCAAATGAGATGATATCATCTGGCAAGGTCACTCATTTTTATGACATTATCGGCATTTATCAGTTCAATACCAGCTCGTCCTCCACCTCTACGATGCTTCATTTTAATTCTGCTATTCATGCCTTCCGATGGTCAATTGCTAATGTCTTATATATCAAGCTATTTTTCACAGCTTCACAATCAACAAGCAGCCCATTTGCATATTGTGCGAGCGAAGCAATTTCACAGCCTTTGTATTTAGTAATAAAAGAGTCCAATTCAACTGTACTATAGTCATCAAACACTTTATAGCAATCGCTCAAAAAAATCACAAAATTGATTCGTTTGCCGAATTGATCCGTGATTTCATCTTCTCCTCAATATAGTCTAATGTGCTAACTGCAGTCCTACGTAACAGTCGTACATCTTTGAGTTGTATATTCAACGTATTTGCTATATCGGCAGTTTTTACGCCTTGATCTGCCAATTCCAGAATCTTTAATGTATTTCTATATTTATTAGATTCAATTTGCTTGGCAGACTCCACTTTTATATATCTTGCGATTGAGTCATTACTCACCAAAGCTCCATCTCTCTTTAGCGCGTCTTCCGCAGGTTTGCATCCGTTTTCCAATGCCCGTTCTACACAGTCTTTCTTAAAACGAATTGTTTTTCGTGCGGTTTCTTCGGCAAAACCATCCAACCGTTCCACAAAACGGGTATGCGGCAATTGGGGTTTTCACAGAAATATTTTTTCCTACGTACAACATGATATACTGCCAATCCGCCCTGTGGTATGTCTTATTAAAAAATCAGGTACAATTTCACCAAAATCAAAGAATATTCTTGCTTCCATTTCAATCTTGTATATTTGTTGAATCTCTCCTTGGGTAAAGCACTCTTTATGTAATGCTGTTGAAAAAATACCATACCAATTAATGTATTCTCTCTAAACACAGCAAAAATCACCTCAAATCATAGTATAGGCAAATTATATCAGGATATCTTTGAATATCTCTCTTATACTGTATAATTCGATATACCAGTGGTGAATTCCTGCTTTTGGACTAAAAAATCAGGGGGTTTCTGCACCAGAATCATTAAAATAGATTTCTTAGAATTTTGCCTGACATCTTCTAAAAATCTTAGATTGCCAATTTTTCTATTAAAAACCTGCTTATCGTTTGATTTAACTACCATAATCATATTATCATACACTCAACAGTAGTTTGATATTTTCTATATCTAGAATATCAAACTACTGTTAAGACATAGCGAAGCTAATGTAAAATTAATGTTAAATTTAACAGAAAGTAACTTGTAATTTTTAACTAATTAATTTCTGGTCAGAGTTATGTGACATTTCATGTTTGAAAAGAGTATTCCCTACTTGTGTACCTACCACATTTCCTAAACGGTCTCCTAAAATTCCGCCCAGAATCGTTCCAACGATAGAACCATAACCAGGAATTAGAGAAGCACCAAGTATTGCACCATATTCCAATCCTGCCATAAGACCTAAGGCACCGGTAACATTTGTTGTTGTTTGTACGACATACTCATTGGCATCAATCTTCCCACTAGTATATTCACGGGAACCTTTAATTTGAGCAATTCCGCCGGAAATCGCCCCGGCCCATAAAACACCCTTACTAAACATTTTTATCCCTCCATTTGTAAATTAGTGACGTATACGAGGAAAGCTTATCCATCCCAACAAATTAACTCGATGCTCCTTTCCTTTTGTCCGAGCATACCCGAAGAATTGACCAAGAAAGGCCTCCCACTTCTGACCAATTGACTTCTGCCTTGACGAACTTTCAATTCCAGCAGCAATACTTAAATTGATTGCCGCTTCAATATGAGATAGAGCTTGTCTTAGATGCTCATCTATTCTTTGCTCTTCTACCATGTTTGTAAAACACACCTTTCATAAATAAAGACAAAGCTCATTTTTCTTCTCCCACTTCACTTATACCTTGTTCTTCTTCCGGCAAAAGACTAATTTCTTTAGTTAATTGATCAATGTCGTCAATCTAAGCATCCAATAATTCACAATGCAGATTTCTTATTCATAAAGAAGCGTTTCTTTCTAGGGATTTTGCGTTCAAATTGCCTGTCTGGTCGTATAGGCGTACGATTTCTGGA
>JBAQMG010000040.1:0-3571 GCA_049302575.1 Desulfitobacteriaceae bacterium
TTGTTCGGCGTGAAGGAGTTGGAGATGCTTTAGCTAATGGTGTATATTGGGCCGCTCGTCAGATTGGCAAGGGCGCAGAAGTATTTGATCATAATACCACGAAAAAATTTGAACAGGTTCCTCTCAAACTGGGCAAGGTAAATTACCCTTATTTCTTGATGTATGCCACTGGTGAGAAGATGAATATCACCCAGATTGAAGGGTCGTATCCACAAGATGCCGAGCCTGATATAGAAAAAAGAAAAAGGCTAGTAGAGGGTTGGGATGCAGCTCCTGAGAGGTTTAAAAAGTGGTATATGGAATGGGAGCCACGTCAAGATCAATCTATTGAAGCGTCTGTCAATATTTGTGATTGGAATGAAACTATGCATTATATCGATGACGCCATCGGGCTCTGTGCCTTTCTGTCGTCATTTAGAGGGCAAATTGGGTGTAGGCCTCCGTACCACATCTATAATTTACCGAATTACATTACGCTTGCGACTGGGTTGGAGCTGGATTCGGAAAAACTATGGGAAATTGCCAGAAGGAACCGAAATCTGATTAGGGCTATTAATATAAGAAGGGGTTTAAGAAGAATTGATGAGGCGCCCCCTGCCGACCATTGGAAGATTAGAGAACCTGAAATTGAGCAAAAACTGCTTGACGCCTATTATGAATTCAAAGGATGGACTAATGATGGGATTCCTACCAAAGAAACATTAGACCAACTGGGCTTAGATTATGTGAGCGAAGACCTCGTAAAGAGGGGGATCTTGACAGGCAACGAAGGTACTCCCTCCAAAGAGACATCGGCGGAAAAAGACAAGAACTAAAGTCAAGGAGGTGGATACCGTGAAGGGTGAGTTAGAAAAGAAAAAAGTTAAAACCATAAAAGTTAATCTCGATAAATGCATTGGTTGCCGTGCCTGTGAGGTAGCCTGCTCCGCATTTCACGCGAAGCCGAAATATAGCAGCATTAATCCGGCTAGATCTAGGATTAGGATGGTAATAGATATACTGAATGATGAGTATGTGCCGATACGTGCCACGGAATATACCAAGTCCGAATGTGATGGCAGACACGTTTATACGATTAACGAAAAGGAATATAGTGAGTGTAGCTTCTGTGGAGCTTCCTGTCCCGCGCGAGATTTATTTAAAGAACCCGATTCTGGTCTTCCTCTGAAATGCGATATGTGTGAAGACGATCCGCCAGTAAAAGAGCCCTTGTGTGTTCAGGTATGCCGAGTGGGCGCCCTGACTTTCGAAGAATACGAAGACGAAGACGAAGACGAAGTTGGAGTCCAAGAGCAAGAAAAACTGGGCGAAATGGAGCTAGGCTTGAAATCATTGGCAGACAACTTTGGTTTACAGAAACTGGTAAATACCGTTGCGCGCATGTCGCAGAAGGGCTGAAATATTAAGGTGAAAGAAGAGGATTAAAAATTGTGGAGACTGTAGCCCCCTTTAAAGAGGCAATAGATGAAATAAAAAAGAACGGTGCTGATGCCGTCAAATACTGCTATCAATGTGGGAAATGCGATACTGTTTGTCCTTGGAATCGGGTTAGAAAGTTCAGTATGCGCAAGCTAATCCGAGATGCAACATTCGGTTTGACTGAGATAGAAAATGAAGAGATCTGGCGTTGTACTACTTGCGGAAAGTGTCCACAGCAATGCCCTAGGGACGTCAAGCAGATAGATAATATGATAGCCCTACGCAGGTTTGCCACGGGATACGGTGTTTTTCCTGCCGCTGTCAAGCCTGTTCGTGCCATAAGCTCAAACCTTACTGCAGATGGCAATCCCTTCGGTGAACCGCGAACAAAGAGGGCAGACTGGGCAGAGGGACTCTCTGTCAAAGCCTTCACTGAAGGGATGGAAGTCTTATATTTTCCTGGCTGTTACCTCAGCTATGACACAAGATTAAAGAAGGTAGCGGCTGCCACAGTCAAGATTCTCAATAAAGCAGGGGTAGATTTCGGGATCTTGGGTACCAAGGAGAATTGCTGTGGAGAAAGCATCCGCAAGACAGGCAATGAGGAATTATTCAAACGACTAGCTAAAGAAAACATTAAAACTTGGATCGATCATGGGGTCAAAAAAATCCTTGTTTCTTCCCCTCATTGCTATCACACTTTCAAGAACGAGTATCCTGAATTCAATGTGAACTTTGAGGTAGTTCATATCTCCAAGTATTTATTTGAGCTTATTAATGCGGGAAGACTTCAGATCAACAAGGATTATGAAAAAAAAATCACCTATCATGACCCATGTTACTTGGGTCGACATAATGGCATATACGACGAACCGCGCGGGGTACTAAAAAAGATACCTGGTTTGGAACTGATTGAGATGGATGAGGTGCGGGAAAATAGTTTCTGTTGTGGAATGGGAGGAGGCAGAATCTGGATGGAAACTCTAAAGTCTGATAGATTCGCCAATCTCAGATTAGATCAGGCTGTTGGGGTTGGGGCTGAAGTACTGGTTACAGCTTGTCCCTATTGCATCACCAATTTTGAGGATAGCAGGCTAGTTATGAACTATGATGACGTCATACAAATTAAGGACATCACGGAGATTCTCCAAGAAGTGATATAGAGGACGGAGAAGCTAAACATGCAAGAAACGATTGACGTAGCGGATATGAAAGGTATGGCGGAGGAGATAGTCAGTGATCACTTCTCGGATGAGGGCTGGGTCAGAACATCAACTTATGTGCCCAGCGAGATGGAGCTCTTGCTCTATGTAAATCGCCAGGAACTGGTCACTATCTTGTGCACACCAACCAAGTTGAATTTCCTTGCCCTCGGATTCCTGTACTCAGAGGGAATCATCTCAGGCATCGGCGAGGTAAATATCCTGCGGGTGTGTGAGGAGGAATCGGTGGCCGACGTGAGGCTGAGCAAAACCGAGTTTGAACTGCCAACGCAGCGGAGAATCACCTCTGGGTGCGGTGGCGGTGCTTCTTTCAAAACTCAGGGACAGAAGGTTGATTCGGATCTTGTTGCTACACCAACGGAAGTGATAGCATTGATGAAGCAGCTTCAAGAGCAGATGGAGCTGTATCGGCTCAGTGGTGGCGTGCACACCTCAGCTCTGGCCGATACCAAGAATCTGCTAGTAGTAACTGAGGATATCGGACGACATAATACCTTGGATAAGATCCAGGGTGAATGTTTAGTGAGGGGACTATCAACCAGAGATCGACTGCTATTGACCACTGGTCGCGTTTCGTCGGAAATGTTGCTCAAGGCGGCAAAGATGCAGGTTCCGGTTGTTGTTTCAAGACACTCGCCGACGGGGAGCGCCGTTTCGCTTGCTCGTGATTTGGGTATTGCCCTGATTGGTCGTGCGCGTGGAAGCCGCCTGATGGTGTATTCACATCCGGAGAGACTGAGTTGCTCAACAAATTAAGTGCGGCTGATCCGACCAATCTCGGACTGTCGGGCACCTTAAAACTGAAGAGGTGATAGAAAGTGGAACAAGAACTAATGCTACAAGAAAAAATCCAACAACTTTGTAATAGTGTAGGGGAGAGTAATTTTGGAGATGTAATGGTTGTTGGTGGAGGGATCAGCGGTATTCAG
>JBAQMG010000041.1:0-2362 GCA_049302575.1 Desulfitobacteriaceae bacterium
CTCCAGAAATCGTACGCCTATACGACCAGACAGGCAATTTGAACGCAAAATCCCTAGAAAGAAACGCTTCTTTATGAATAAGAAATCTGCATTGTGAATTATTGGATGCTTAGATTGACGACATTGGTTTCATGATGTTAAAGTATAACGTGAATCAAAGAGAGAAGTACTATCATATCGAGATAGCTGTCGCCTTCAAAATATCGTCAAAGGCAATTTTGGTGGAAAAATTAGCAAATTTGATTAAAAACCTCTGATACTCTGGCCTTTTTGTTTTTTGCTGATTTATTTTCGATATATCAGAAGGAATCCATGGGAAGATGTGGAACTATATTTTAGCCTATGAAACAAAAAAACAATTTTTAAAAATAATGCTACTAATTAATAGCATTATTGTATATAATACAAACAGAGGGGAAACATTATAGAAATGACTAGTGTCGAAGAGATAAATCGTTTTTTATTACAAGCAAAAATTTTAATTCGCAAAAACGAATATCAATTAATACCTAGAAAAAAGAATATGGATGATCTTGCCAATCTTGGTTTAACAATTAGACTTGCTATGCAAGAGATTTTGGAACTTACTTTCCGTCATTATGATCGCGGGCCATTACCTGATACTGATAGACAAAGTGATTTTGTTTGGGAATTCATCAAGGAAATATGTTCACAACAAATTTATATTAAGTTGAAAATTGATTCCAGAGGTTGTGTATGCCTCAGTTTTCATCTATCTGGCGGTCCCACAACATTACCATATAAGGACTTGTAAACTCTGAGAGAGGAGTTGTTTGTTATGGAAAAATATTGTCATGTGTGCGAGTGCAATCGAGTTGTTAATATGGTTACCAAGAAAGAGTCTTTCCCCGTAAAAGGAGAGCCAATCGAAGTTGTTTCAGATATTTTAACCTGTTCTTTGTGTGGTGAAGAGATATTTGACCCATATCTAGACGAAACTAATTTGGAAAGGGCTTTTTCAGATTATCGAAATAAACACAACTTATTATCCCCTGCCCAAATATGTCAATTGAGACGTCAATTTGGCTCTGGTCGCTTAGTCGCTACTCTTTTGGGTTGGAGTCAAGCAACCTTGGTCAGATATGAAAATGGTGCGATCCCAGAAAAGGCACATCATGAACAATTGTTGCGTCTTAAGGAAGACCCGAAATATATAAAAACACTATTTGAGAAGAGTAGCGATAAGCTTTCAGAGAGAGAAAGAGGGAAACTTTCTCTAATTATTGAAGACAAAAAATCTTCTGCTGCTTTTATTGATCCTGTGGAGCAACTGAATTTATACTTTCGACAATTTTATGACAACGGACAATTAATTACTGAATTTGATTACATGAAACTGACCAATGTTGTCTTGTTCTATGCATATTATCATCCTATTCTTTATAAAACCAAACTTCAAAAACTCCTTTTCTATACTGATTTTCTAAGCACAAAACGATATGGTAAACAGATTATTGGGCTACCCTTCGTCCATCACAATTATGGACCTGTGCCATTAAATCATGATTTAGTTCATGCTTGCTTAGTCATGACTGAAACGATAGAAACAAAACTAACTGCTGCTCCTTATGAAGGTGAGGTCATTGTGGCATCTCAAGAACCAGATATGGCAATTTTTCTGCCTGAAGAAATAGATGTTCTTCAATCAGTTTTGGGATTTTTTCGTTCTTATAGTTCGACGCAAATCTCAGATTTTTCACATAAAGAAAAAGGTTATATAGAAACTAATCACAAAGAAATAATTCCTTATGATTATGCGAATTATTTACTCATAGATTAGTCTTTACCGTTTAACCTGATTATGATAATTTCGATCTAGAGAGTCAGAGAACGATCGCCTTTTTTCGAGAAGAGGTAAGAACTCCACATTTTCTGTTATACCTAAGGAGAAATGTGAGGTTTTACTTTTTCTCAGAGAAGACAAGCAATCAAAAACCAAGTACGTGATTAATTTTTACATTCATAGTGATAAGGAAGATGCAATAAGTTATTTCTGAAATGCCGCCGATAATTGAGACTTTATTAAACTCAACTAATGAATAATTGGGCTTGCTTAGTGTTTTTAATATAATGAATTAGTGGTGCAAGGTTATAGCTTTATTGTTAGGGTTTCCAGCAGTGTAAGTTCAGCTTTACTGTTGGAAACCCTAACAAATGGTCAATATGCATTTTTAAGACCGTCAGGTAGAATAACTGTATTGCAGAGTTTTAAGAAGTGTTAGCTCGCCTCCACCATTAGTAACCCTAACATTTAATTTTATGTCAACTTCACCATCATCATTGTGTAGAACATAAACTGAATTAACGAATTCTTGAACTACTTGTTTTTTCTCTTCTAACG